>JBIIGJ010000007.1:0-66401 GCA_044236455.1 Pirellulales bacterium | reverse complement strand
GCTCGCTTCGGTGTTCGGGGAGCCCGCCCTCGTTGATCGGCATGGCAGGATGCCATGCGCAGCACCAGCAAACTGCGTTTGCCAAGCAAAAACGACAGGATGTCGTGTTTTGCGTGAAGACAGCTCGCTTCGGTGTTCGGGGAGCCCGCCCTCGTTGATCGGCATGGCAGGATGCCATGCGCAGCACCAGCAAACTGCGTTTGCCAAGAAACTGGCCGAGGACGGGCATCCGCCCGTCGGGGCGACACGATGTCGTGTTTTTCGTGAACACAGTCCCCGGCTCTCCCGGCGATTTCGCTGCGGGAGGTTTTTCATCTATGCCAACGGGTACATTGCCTGCATGACGACTCCCGATGAACTGCTGTCGCCCCACGGTCGGCTCGCCGCGCGGCTCGCGGGCTGGGAGTCGCGGCCACAGCAGATGGCGATGGCCAACCTCATCGCCGAGGCGATCGCCAATCGGCAGCATGCGATCGTCGAGGCGGGGACCGGCACTGGGAAGAGCCTGGCCTATCTCGTGCCCGCCGTGCTGGCCGCCACCGCCGATCAGGTCGAGGGAGACACTGCCCCCGCACGCGGTGCACCGCCGCCCGATGACGATCCGGATGCAGACGACCAAGAAGATGCCGAGGACGATGGCGATGATGACGGTAGCGTGTCGGCCAGCCCTGGCCGAACTCGCCCACGGCGGATCGTGATCTCCACGCATACGATCGCGCTGCAGGAGCAGCTCGTCACGAAGGACATCCCGCTCGTGGCCGCGGTGATGCCGCGGGAGTTTTCCGCCGTGCTCGTGAAGGGTCGCCGCAATTATGTGAGCCTCAGGCGACTCGCGCTGGCCCGCGAACGGGCCGGCAGCCTGTTTCCCGAGGATGGGGAGCTGGCCCAGTTGGACGAGCTCGTCTCGTGGGCGAAGCACACGAGCGACGGCTCGCTGGCCGACCTTCCGTTCGTGCCGGAGGATGCCGTGTGGGACGAGGTGGCCAGCGACGCCGGCAACTGCATGGGCCGCGCCTGCCCCGCCTATCAACAGTGCCACTACTACGCCGCTCGCCGCCGCATGGCGCACGCGCAGGTGCTCATCGTCAACCACGCCCTGTTCTTCTCCGACCTGGCGCTGCGGCGGGGCGGCGCCAGCCTCCTTCCCAACTACGACGTCGTGATCTTCGACGAGGCCCACATGGTGGAGAGCGTAGCGAGCGACCATCTGGGGGTCGGCCTCTCGAGCGTCTCCGTCGACCGCGTGCTCTCGAAGCTCTACAACGAGCGGACCCACCGCGGGCTGGTCGTCCACTACGGGCTCAAGGACCTGGAACTGGCCGTGCTGCGGTGCCGTCGGGCTGCCGAAGATTTTTTTGCCGCGGTCCGTGCGAAGGTCGCACCACAGGGCAATTCTCCCTGGCGGGTCACCACGCCGCACCTGCTCCCCGACACGCTCGGCGACGTGCTCCAGAGCCTTGGCCGGCAGCTGCGGAGCGTCGGCGAGGGGATCGCCAGCGAGGTCGAACGGCATGATTTCATCTCGCTCGCCGACCGGCTCGCGGGGCTGGCCGGCAGCCTCGATATGTGGCTGGGGCAGAACGAGCCCGGCTGTGTCTGGTGGGTGGAGGCGCATCGCAGCCGCCGCGGTCACGAGCGGCTCTTGCTCTCGAGCGCGCCGGTGGATGTGGGCGACATGCTCAAACGCGAACTGTTTGGCCGCGTGGGCACGGTCGTGCTGACGAGCGCCACGCTGGCAGTGGGCGGGCGGAGCCGATCGGATCCAGAGGACGTCTTTGATCCCGAGTCTGCATCAGCGGATGCCGACTACGCGTTTCTCAAACGGCGCCTGGGGGTGGCGGAGGCCCGTTCGCAGCGGCTGGGAAGCCCGTTCGACTATGCCCGGCAGGCGGAGCTGATCCTCGTCGACCGGCTGCCCGACCCGACCGCGCGAGAAGCCTATGATCAGGCCGTGGTCAAGATGATCCGCCGCTATGTCGAGCGGAGCGGGGGCAGGGCGATGGTGTTGTTCACGAGCATCGCGTCGTTGGCGAAGGCGTCGAAGGAACTCGCCGGCTGGTGCGCGGGGAAAAACTACCGGCTCGTGAGCCAAGCCGACGGCTTCAACCGCTCCCGGATGCTCGCCGATTTCCGGGAGGGGCCTGGGAGCGTGCTCCTGGGCACCGACGGCTTCTGGCAGGGGATCGATCTCCCGGGCGACCAGCTCGTCAACGTGATCATCACGAAGCTGCCATTCGCCGTACCCGACCGGCCGCTGACGGCTGCGCGGATCGAAGCGATCACAGCATCGGGGGGCAACGCCTTCGCCGAGTATCAGCTGCCGGAGGCGGTGTTGAAGCTCAAGCAGGGCTTTGGACGATTGATCCGCACCGGCTCCGATCGCGGCTCCGTGGTGATTCTCGATCCGCGGATGCTCACGAAGCCCTACGGTCGCATCTTCCTCGACAGCCTGCCTCCGGCTCGGGTCGTGGTGGAGCGGTATGCGTAGCGCGCCGGTGCGAACTGACCTTGCGATCTCCTGTGTCTTGCCCTACCCATCCTCTCCTTCCTATCCTCAAATCACGCTCTGGATACCGATTCCATGCGACCGATTCTCGTGACGGGCGGTGCCGGCTTCATCGGCGGCGAGTTTGTGCGGCAGTGGATCGCCGAGGAGGCATCCGCGGTCGTCAATCTCGACAAGCTCACCTATGCCGGGAATCTCGACTCGCTCGCCGAGATCGCCGGCAACCCCCGGCACATCTTCTGCCGGGGCGACATCGGCGACCCTGAGTGCGTGCGGAGCCTGCTCCGCGAGCATGGGCCGCGGGCCATCGTCAACTTCGCTGCTGAAAGCCACGTCGATCGCTCCATCGACGGCCCCGCCGCCTTCGTCGAGACGAACGTCGCGGGCACGTTCCGGCTGCTGGAGGAGGCACGCCACTACTGGAAGGAACTTTCCGAAGCCGAACAGCGGGAGTTTCGATTTCTGCACGTTTCGACCGACGAGGTGTACGGATCACTCGGACCGACCGGGAAGTTCACCGAGACGACGCCGTATGCTCCGAACTCCCCCTATTCGGCGTCGAAGGCGTCGAGCGACCACTTCGTGCGGGCCTACCATCACACCTACGGCCTCCCCACGCTCACGACCAACTGCTCCAACAATTACGGCCCGTACCAGTTCCCTGAAAAACTGATACCCGTGATGATCCTCAACTGCCTGGAAGGCAAGCCACTGCCGGTCTACGGCGACGGGGCGCAGATCCGTGACTGGCTGTACGTAGGGGACCACTGCCGAGCGATTCGCGCGGTGCTCAGCCGCGGCCGCCTCGGTGAGGTCTACAACATCGGCGGCGACAGCGAGAAGAAAAACATCGAGGTTGTGCACGCCATCTGCCACGCTGTGGATAGCCTGCGTCCGGGCCTGGCCCATGCGCCGTGCACGTCGCTGATCACGTACGTCAAGGATCGGCCGGGCCACGACCGTCGTTACGCGATCGACTTCAGCAAGATCACGAACGAACTTGGCTGGCGGCCGAGCCTGTCGTTCCAGGAGGCGATCCGGCAGACCGTCGCCTGGTATCTCGATCATTCTGCCTGGATCGCCAACATCGCCAGCGGCGGATACCGGCGGGATCGCATCGGGCTCACGGGCAGCGCCGGCTGAACGGACGTGGAACCGCGGTCAAACGGTCTGCCTCGCTTGATCGGCGAGAAGCGTGCAGAGAGTGAGCCGTTCGTCGGTGGCCTGCGGCTGGTCCTGGTTTCGCAGTTCTCGGCGACGAGAGACAACCCTACGGACACAGTTCGAGTTCGGCCCAGGTGGTGGGGTCGCTCTCCCAGGGGAACTCCGCCGGTGCAAAAGCGGGCACGCGGCCAAGCCGGCGGTCGATGATCGCCGCGAAGAAGCCGAGCCTGGGGATCTCTAGCGGATCCCAGCCGGGGAGCGCCGCCGCCGTGATCTGGGCATCGATCTCCCAGCCGTCGGCCGAGAGCTTGCTTTCGATCGGTACCGAGCCGATGGGGAGGTCGGTAGGGACTTCGCTCGTCCGCGGGATCACGGCCGCGACGGCCACCGGCCGGTCGGCGCTGCGGCCGCCCCCCGTCGGCAAGAGTGCGAGCCGGCGGCAGTAACGGCCGGCGCGATGGCTGTCGCCCGTGGGGCGGGTGGCGATCCAGAGATGCAGACCGTCACTGTCCTCCGGACGGGTTGGCTGGCACCACCGCGTGGCCCCTACGCCTCTCGCCACGGCCCGCACGGCCAAGCCTTCCTCGTTCCACGCCAGCCAGAGGTCCAGCAGGTGCGGGACGTCGGCCACCGGCGCGAGCGTCGGCAGGCGGCAGGCATCATCGAGGTCCCGGGCCGCGGGCGGCCAGAGTTTCTTCCGTCTCCGGCAGGGGAGGCGAAACCGAAACAGCGCGGCGGGATTGACGAGGGCACACATAACGGGGTTTTGGAAACTATATAGTAGAAGGCGGTCGCGGACCGCCCAATCCGAACGTCGCCAGGAAACAGCGGAAATTTCCCTCCATGCGTGTGCTGCAGGTGGCCAGTGAGGCGACCCCCTTCGCCAAGACCGGCGGTCTGGCCGACGTGGCCGGCGCCCTCCCCGAGGTGCTCGCCCATCGGGGGTGCGACGTCACGCTTGTGATCCCGGCCTACCGGGAGGTGTTTGCGAAGGGGCTGCCGATCGAGCCCACGGGCATCGCCTTCGACGTGCCGATCGGCACGCGTTCCCAGCCGGCCCGGATCTTTCGCTGCGTGCCCCCGGGATCGCGGGTCGAGGTCCTGCTCGTGGCCAACGACGAATGCTTTGACCGCCCCACGCTCTATGGAGGCGCCGAGGACTACACGGACAACTCCGAGCGGTTCATCTTCTTTTCAAGAGCCGCCATGGAACTGGCCGTGCGGCTCGATCGGCCCTTCGACATCATCCACTGCCACGACTGGCAGGCCGGCCTCGTGCCCGCCTACCAGAAGCTGCTCTACCAGTCGTCGCCTGCGGTGCAGCACGCCCGCACCGTGATGACGATCCACAACATGGCCTACCAAGGGCTGTTCTGGCACTGGGACATGCTGCTCACGGGCCTCGACTGGAAATACTTCAACTGGCAGCAGATGGAGTTCTGGGGCCAGCTCAACCTGCTCAAGACGGGGATCGTGTTCGCCGACGCAATCACCACCGTGAGCCCGACGTATGCGCGGGAGATCCAGCAGGCTCCCGGCGGCTGCGGCCTCGAGGGCGTGCTCGCCTCGCGGAGCGACGTGCTCACCGGCATCGTCAACGGTATCGACACGGTGGCCTGGGATCCGCGGACCGACCGGCACATTCCGCGCTGCTATTCCGAACAGGACTTTGCCGACGGCAAGTATGCGGCCCGGGTGGCGCTCGCCGCCCGCCTTGGCCATGCGGCGCCCGACCCTCGGCCGCTGGTCGCTTTCGTGGGAAGGTTGGTCGATCAGAAGGGGGTTGATCTGGTCGTCGAGCTGCTCGGCCGCATGGGCGGCAGCGGGCGGGCCCATTTCGTGGTGCTGGGCACGGGACACAGCCATATCGAGGAAGCACTCCGCCGTGTGGCCGCCTCGTTTCCGGGCACGATCGACGTCGTGATCGGATTCGACGAGGGGCTCTCGCACCTGGTGCAGGCCGCCGCCGACATCATGCTCGTGCCCAGCCGTTTCGAGCCGTGCGGGCTCACGCAGCTCTACGCCCTGCGCTACGGCACGCTGCCGCTCGTGCGGGCCACGGGCGGCCTGGTCGACACGGTCGTCGACACCACGTCCGACAGCCTTCGCAACGGCACGGCCAACGGCTTCGTGTTCGATGCGTACGAGCTGCATGCGCTGGAGCACGCGGTCGGTCGGGCGCTGGATGCCTACGCCGACCGCGATCTGTGGAGCGGGCTCGTGCGGCGGGCGCTTGTCCAAGACTGGTCGTGGGACGCAAGCGCCCGCGAATATCTGCGTGTCTACGAACGGGCCCGCACCGGGCATTGACGGGCTACCAGACCAGCCCTGAAAAAGGCGACGCTGCCGTCAGCCGCGTGCCGCCCACCTCGACGCTCGGGTCGTCGAGGCGATGCACCTTCACCTCGCCGGCGGACACCGAATAGAGGAAGTCGCCGATGCGGATGCTTCGCTGCACGGGATCGTCGTGCTTGATCTCGCCCAGATTCTGGAAGCCATCCGTCGAGCTCGGATCGACCTTGAAGACGATCAGGCCGTTGCTGCCCTGCCACCAGTCGCCCTGCTGCACCGGCAGGGCGAGGATGCCCTGTTTGGCAAACCAGGAGAAGGCGTGATGGTCCCAGAGGGCGGCCGACCACGACTGCCAGCCGTCACCTGCGAAGGTGTAGGTGGCGGACCGTTTTGGGTTGGCCGGATCGCTGACGTCGAAGATCGAGAGCTGTAGGCCGAGCACGCGGCCGGTGGCTGGATCGACGTCGCGGCCGATGCCCAGCAGGTGCGTGGCATCGAGCGGGTGCAGATAGGATGAGAATCCCGGCACCTTCAGCTGACCGACGACCCGCGGCTTTGCCGGATTGGCCAGATCGATGACAAACAGCGGGTCGACCTGCCGGAACGTGCTCACGTAGCCCCGGTCGCCGATGAAGCGGACCGAGTAGATCCGTTCGCCCGGGGCGAGCCCGGTGACGCTGCCGATGGTCTGCAGGTTGCCGGCGGCCGCGGTGAGCGCGTAGATGCCACTGGTCGCCTTGTCGCCGAATCCGCTGGTCGTCGCCACCCGCAGGAGGCCGTCGTCGCTCTCGTCGAGCGAGAACTGGTTGAGTGTGACGCCGGGTATGGCGCCCATTGCCGTCAGTTGCACGTCGGCGTCCTGCAGGTCGAACTGGTAGATATTCGTGGTCGAGCCGGTGTCGGTGGGATCCCACCAGTTGCCCCAACGGGTGGCAGAGACGTAGAGGTTTGAGGCGGAGGCGTAGACGCTGCCCGAGACGCCGGCGACCGTGGTCGACGCGTCGGGGCCAGCGGTGTCGTCATCGACGTTGAACGACACGACGGACAGCAGGTTGTTGTCCGTCGGCGTGACGGGCAGGTAGGTGTGGCCTGCCGTGAGGAGCGTGCTCGTCGTGGTGCCGCCTCCCGTGGCTGTGACCGTGACCTGCGGCAAGGACACGGTGTCCCAGGCCTTTTGCAGGCGGTCGCGGTAGCTGGCCTCGTCTTCGTAGACATACCGCGTGCCGTCGCCGGGATAGCCGGGCCAGCCGATCGAGATCGGCATGTCGATCGGGATCGGGCTCGAGCCAGCGATCAGGCCGGGATCGACAGGGACGGGATCGACCGGCACGGGATCGATCTGGATGGGAGGCGGGATCGTGATGACCGCGGGGGCGGGAATGTCGAAGGTGTCCTGCGTGACGACCAGCACGCGGCCGTCGATGGCGCGGGCATCGACCAGCCAGCCATCGAGCGTGGTCTGTTCCAGGATGGTCGGACTGGCCACGACCGAGACATCGATGACCGTCACGTTGACATGCGGCTGCCAGGCGTGGTTCCACCACGACAAGGCGGAGGCGCCGCCGCTCGTGTCGGCGTCAGGGGTGCCGACCGGCTCCCAGGTGTTTTCCTGCGAGATCACCGTGAGCCGCGTGCCGTGCAGGAACAGCGACCGTTCCCAGCCCGGAGTCGTGATGTGGCTCACGACGCCCAGCGTCTCGGCCGGCCAGGCGTTGAGGATGTCGACGCCGTCGCCGGCGAGCACAAAGAGATGCTCGCCGTCGGTCTTCACGAGGTCGCCTTCGTCGACGCCGGCAGTCTGGTTGTTGGTGCCGGAGAAATCGCCCGTCTGAGCAGGGCTGCTTCCCGTCGACACGGCCGACGTCCCACTCGCATCGCTCATGGCGATGAGCCCATATCGCCACTGCCAGGCATCTTTCCCAAGCTGACCGCCCCACTGTGCCAGCGCCGTGTCGATGTACCACGACTTGAGCTGGTCGAGGTCGTCGGTCTGCCGAAGGGGGTTGGTGCTCTCGTTGCCGATCAGTTGCTCGCCGACGGCGAGCCTGACCCGATCATGGGCCTTCGTGCCGTAGAACGCGTCGACACCCGCACCGCCGTCGAGCGTGTTTTGTCCCGCGCCGCCCCGGAGCGTGTCGCGGCCCGCGTCTCCCTGGAGGGTGTCGTTGCCCAGGCCGCCCACGAGCGAGTCGTCGCCGGTGCCTCCGCGGAGCATGTCGTGGCCACGGCCGCCAATGAGCGTGTCGTAGCCAGGTCCGCCGAGGATCGTATCGTTGCCGTCGCTGCCGGTGATCGTGTCGTTGCCCCCGCCGCCGTTGAGCACGGTCTTAATCCGGGTGTTGCCGGGGATGTTGATGGTGATCGTGTCGTCACCAGCGCCGCCGAGGATACGGATGGTGGAGACCCTCGACTCCCGAATCGTGCCGACGACGACACCGTTGACGATCGCCCGCAACTGCGACGAATTCGCGGGATTGCGCTCGACCAGAATCGTGTCGTTGGGATGGGCGGGATCGGAGTCGCCAGTGATGCTCCAGATGCCATACCTCTGGCTGACGGACAACGCGAGCCGCGGCTCGAGGGACTCAAACTGCTGAGACAGCCGCGGGGGCTGCTGCGTGATCAAGCGGCGGCGCGATCGTCGGGGCTGATGACGCATGAACGGTGTTCTCCGGGGAATGACGCCGGGTGACAGGCCGCAATGGCCTTGTAGGAGGAGACGGTAGTGTCCCCAGGAGGCGGGGTCAAAACCAATGAGGCACCTTCGAAATAGTCGCTGCTTCAGACGCCCGGTAACGCCCATGTTTTCAATGGAATCAGGGAGCCGGCTGGACCGGGCAAACCGGGCAGACTGCGCGCGACGCTTCCGCCGGGGCCGGCCCCGGCGGAAGCCGCAGCGGCTCGCGGACCGAAACAACCGGCATGAAGAGCACACTTCGTCTCTGCGTCATGCTGCTGGTGCTGGGCTGCGGATTCGCGATAGCGGCCACGCCTGCCGCGGCTTCCGAGCTCAAGAAGAGCCGCGGCCCGTGCGGCGCCTGTGGCCCGTGCGGCGGGGCCGGCGGTATGACCACGCCGTATGGCGATACCGGCTGCGGCCGGCGGTATTGCGGCGCCAAGCACGATGAGCCCTGTGGCACCGACCCGTGCGATGCGTGCAACCGGTGGCGGGGCTGCAACGGCGCGCATGAGCGACCCGACATGCTGGCCCCGTGGCAACTGCCGCCCGGCTGCGGTTTCCAAACGGCGGCACAGGTTGGCTACGCGGGGAACGGCGGCGGTGGTGCCTGTCTGGAATGCCGTGCGCCGAGCTATTGGCTCTGGTGAGCACGCTGGCGGGCAGCCAGGGCCGCCGCAAACGTGATCTCGTCGCCCCGCTCCCGGCAGGCCGCGAGCAGTTCGTCCCACGAGTCGGCGGCGGTTGCCAGTTCCACCAGCGAAGGCAACATCCCGCTGGCCAGCATGGTGCTCGGCATGGGGCCTTCGGCGGGACGTTCGAGGGCGGCGTGCAGTGCCTCGGTCGGCCGGCCCAGCCGGGTGAGCAGGAGCACGAGCGTGTCGGCCGGGAGCGTGCCCGATTCCTCGAGACGGGCCCGCGCGGCCGCACGGCGGAACAAACTGATTGCGCGATCCACCTCGTGGCCGAGCTGCGCACCGAAGAACAGCCGAGACGACTCCCCCACGTCTTCGAAGGGTGGCTCGCCCGGATAGACAACCTCTGAGGGCAGCCGGCAGGCGTAGCAGGCCAGTTCCCAGGCCTCGCGGACGACTTCGGAATCGGCGCAGACCCTCGCGATGCGGAGCACCGACTGCAAGTGCGACACGTCGACGTGGATTGAGGCATCATCCGCGCCACCGACCTCACGGAGCCGGGCGAGCAGCGGGATCATGGAGGCCACGGAAGCATCGGCTGCCGAGACTGCCGCGCCGCGCTGCGCGAGATCGGCAGCCAATGCTCCGACCACCTCGCCGTGCAGATGATGCACGAGCACGCCGGCAGCCGGCTCCTGCCGCCGCGCTGGCAGGCGGGATACAGCCTGTTCGTAGGCGGTGATCGCGTTGCAGGTGCCCTGCATACGGATCACGAGATCGATGCCGAGCGCCGGATCGACCCCCTCCCAGAGCGCCACGTGCACGATCTCCTGGAGCCGCGCGGTGGCATCTTCATCGTCGGGGTCGAGCCCGGTGGCTGTGATCCCGGCGGCCAACGCGGCCAGTTTCGCGGCCACCTCGGCTGGGGCGGCGGCGGCCCGCAGATACATCCAGGCGGCGGCCACCTGGCCCTCGTCGAGGAGCGGCCAGCCCACCTCGCGGCAGGCGGCGAGCGATCGATCGTCGAGTTGATCGCGGTCTGCCGGAGAGACATCGCCCTGTTCTCCCCGTCCTACCAGTTCTCCTGTCGCCGGCAGGCCCAGCGCGATGCGGGCCTCGAGGAGCCGCAGGTCGAAGAGGGCATGCCAGCGGCCGCGGGCCTTGAGCGATGCGGCTAGCGCATCGAACATCGCCGCGGCGCCTGTGCCGCTCGCGGTGGTGGCAAGCTGTGTGAAGATGTCGTCGGGATCGGGTGATGCGTCGGTCATGAGTTGGTACCTGCTTGCCGCAGAGACTCATAGGCGAGCACAGCGGCCGTGGCTGAAACGTTGAGGCTGTCGGCGGCGCCGGCCATCGTGAGTCGGACCGATTCGAGATGAATCGCGTTGGCGCGGGCGGCCTGCTGCCAGAGCGAGGAGATCCCGTGGGCCTCGCTCCCCAAGAGGATTGCCGTGTGGCCCGCCAGCCTGGCCTCGTGCCAGAGGATCGCTCCCGTGGGCATCGCGGCCACGACGCGGCGGCTGCGGGCGGCGCACCAGGCAATCGTGTCGGAGGCCGAGGCCATCGCCAGCGGCACCGTGAAGACCGTGCCGAGGCTCGCGCGGATGACGGCGGGGTTGGCGGGGTCGGTGCGGCCGTCGCAGACGATGACGCCTGCGAGCCCGGCTGCATCGGCCGTCCGCAGCATGGCTCCGAGGTTCCCCGGTTTTTCCACGCCCTCGATGATGAGCACGGGCCGGTCATTCGCGACGCCGAGCGCCGCGAGGGTGGCGGCCTGATACCGGGCTACTCCCACCAGCCCCTCATTGCGGCTGCCGAAGGCGATCCGCTCGAACGCTTTTTGCGACAGCCCCGTGATCCGTGTGCCGCGTGCCGCCAGCCCGGCGAGGCATGGTTCGTCGGACGCATGTCGTGCCGCATCGGCCGCGTCGTCGTGCAGCAGGGCCGCGGCCGAGTCGGCATCGACGAAGACCTCGTCGATGACCACGCCAGCTGCCATCGCGCGGGCCAGCTCACGCCGGCCGTCGATGAGCGTCAGGCCGGTCTCCCGGCGGGCGTCGGCATCCCGCAGCCGTGCGGCCTGTCGTACCCGTGGGTTGGCGGCGCTGGTGATGGTGTCGTGGGGAATCATGGTGGAGGCAATCTGATCAGCCGGGGGAACGACGGGCGAAGTCACCCAGTTCGAGCGTGCGGCCGGCGGCGTCGGTGCAGGTGAGCGGTCCGGACTCGTACCGTCCAGGTGGAAGTACCTCCGCCAGTGTGTCGCGGAGTCGGCGATGATTCCAGCGGGCTGAGTGGCAGGTGAGCAGGACCGGGCCCGCGGGGCCATTACCGGACGATGCGGCGGTGAGGTGGCCCAGATCGGCCAGAAGCGGCACGAGGTCGCGGTCGATGGCAAATGCCTGCCCCTTCGGGCCGTGGCCCCAGGAGGGCGGATCGAGCACGATGCCGTCGTATCGTGCGCCGCGGCGGAGTTCCCGGGCGACGAAAGCCCGGGCGTCTTCGCAGACCCAGCGGATCGGTGCGGCGGCGAGGCCCGACGCCTCCGCGTTGCGACGGGCCAACGCGATCGCCTGCCGCGAGGCATCGACGTGCACGACCTGGGCACCGGCCGCGGCCATGGAGAGCGTGGCGGCCCCGGAGTGGGCGAAGAGCGAGAGCATGGTCGAACCCGCGGGCGTTTCCCGCGAGAGCCACTCCCACTGGTCAGCCTGTTCGAGGAACACGCCGATCTGGCCGGAGGGGGCGGGGCGGACCTCGAGCGACAAGGTCGCGGCCGGCAGCGGCACGGCGACCCGCCAGGGGTCGGGCAGGGGGGCGGTGAATGTCCACTCTCCGGTGCGGCCCGCGCCGGTGCCGGCATGGAAGATGGCCGCGGCGGCGGTCCAGTGGAAAGTATGGCGGCGAGGCAGGTCTGGCTGGAGCAGTGGCCGGTCGACGAGGACGGTGCCCAGCAGTTCGAGCCGCCGGCCCATGCCTCCGGCATCGGCCCCGAAATCGACGAGGGAGGGGTCGCGAAACTTTCCTGCTACTGGGGCGTTCATGTCCTCAGCAGCATACTGTTGACCTCAGTGCCGCCGCGACCATGGCGGCCTTGCCATCGTAAACCAGGAGAATCGACGATGAATCGCACGTGGAAATGGCTGGCCGTGGCTGGGTGTGTGGTGGTGTTGGGCAGTGTCGCGGGCCGGATTCATTACGCGCGGGCAGCCGAGGAAGGGCAGCCCTATGAACGGGCCCCGGCAGGCGACGACGCGGCCAGCCGCCTCGATCGGATTATTGAAAAGCTTGACCGCGTCGTGGACCGGATGAATGCCGAGCGGATGGGGCCCCCCGGGCCGCCGCCGCATCATCGCGGGCGTGGAGACCGTGGCGAGCATCATGGCCCAGGCGAACATGGCCGCCGTGGACCCGGCGAACGTGGTGGACCTGGCGAACGCGGTGGGCCTGGCGAGTATGGTGACCATGAGGAGCGTGGCGATCGCAATGGGCACGGCATGCGGAGCGAAGGCCATCCTTCGCGGCCGCCGCGGCCTGACATGCCGCCGGAGATGCGAGAGATGATTGAAAGGCGGATGCAGGAGGGCCGGCAGCGGATGGAGCAGGCCCGCGAGAAGTTCCGTGAACTCGAAGAACGCGTCAAGAAGCTCGAAGCCGAAATCGAGCGGCTGAAGGCCGCGTGAGAGTTCTTTTTCGGCGCATTCGACTCTGGTGGAGCACCGGCTCTGGGGCGGCAAAAGTCTCGTCGCGTGGGCAGGATAGCCCAAAGCTCCTCGAGCTTTCGCCGACCGCTTCGCCTGCGGCTCTGGGGCTACCAGGGCATCGCTCCAGCTCGCTTTGATTTGCTTTAGCGTCGCTTGGCCGGCTTCTTGGTGGCCTTTTTCGTGGCGGCCGGCTTTTCGTCCGCCCGTTTCTCCGCGACTGCTTTCTTTTTCCGACCGCGACTCGGCTTCTTCTCGCCGGTCTCGTCGGTTGAGGATTCTGCAGCGGTTCCAGTGACGCCCGGCACCGTCTGCGGCACGATGATGCAGTTGTCGCCGAGCTCGAGCTCCTCCTCGTCCTGGATCGGCTTGCCACGATCGTCGAGCTTGACGTCGGCCTCAGCCGTCTTCTTCTTGGCCACCGCCAGCAGCTGCTCGTAGAGCTTCTCGCGGTCGATGCCGTTGATCACGGAGACCGCCCCGGCCACTTCCTTGAGATACCGCAGGAAGATGCTCCGCCGCTGTCCTTCCTGCGCCACGCGGAGCCTGCGCCTGAGATACATGCCGAGCTTGCGGCCCACCGCCTGCAGTGCGAGCCGGATCTCCTTCTGGATCTCCGGATAGGAGGCGATCGCCTCCTTCGATTCGCTCGTGAACGGCACCCAGACGCTCGCCACGTGCACCATCACGGTGACCGGTCCGCTCGGCAGGCTGCCCCGGGATTGCGAGAGGCCGTAGGAACGCCAATTGGTGGAGAGAATCGTCTGCGTGACGGCGCAGGCCGCCGGCTGGAACTGCAGCGGCACGCGGTTGGCATACCGCAGCACCGTCATGTTCTGCCCGTCGTCCGCGTTGACGTGCTGCATCGCCCCGTGCAGGGCCTGCAGTTCCGGCTTCTTGAGCTTCGAGGGAGACTGCCGGGGAGCGAGCTTGGCCTCCTCGAGGATTTTGTCGGCCGCCTCGCCGCCGAGCCCCGAGAACGTCGTGGTGAGAAACTGTCGCAGGCTGCGGGCGTCGCTCTCGCCCGCCATCTCGGAGAGCGCCTCGAGCGACACCTTCTGCGCCGAGGGGCCGCCGCCATAGGCTAGCGACGCCTCGATCACGAACGGATTGCCCCGATAGACCCCCGGCGGCCGCGTGGCGGCCGTGAAGAATTCTCCGGGCACCACCTGCCGGATGCCGGCCAAGAGCCGCTGCTCGCCGATCGGCACCACGCAGTCGGTCGCCGGTGGTGGAATCTTGATGTCTTGGATTGCCTTGAAGATTGCGTCGGCCTCACCGCGGCCCAGTTTCCCCGTGGTGATTCTGGTGGAGAGCTTCGCCGTGTCGCAGATCTTCTTCGCCGTGCCGTGCGACACGCGGGAGAACGACTGCGTGAGGAACTGCGCGAGCGTGAATTTCGGATGCTCCTGCAGCATCGTCACGAGGCGGCCGAGTTCCACGCCGTAGGGATGCGGCTTGATCTCCTTCGGCTCCGGTGGCAGGTCTTCGGTGGACCGTTCGAAAATCCGCTCCGGGCCATCCGGTCCTTGGAAGTGGATCCGGGCATGGGGGTTCGAGATCGCCGTCTGTTCGAGATATTCCTCGACGCTCCCGCGGCCCCGTTGGAACTTCGCCTCCATCTCGATCGTCACGCGGGTGCCGTGCTCGATCGCGTCGCCCTTGTCGTTCTCGGCGACCCACTCGATCGAGTGCTTCTTCATCAACTCCGCGCCGCCCTTGCCGGCGGGGATGTCGACGCCGTCCCCCTTGCCGTTCAGGATCTCGGGCTGGTTGGTCTTCGTGTCGATCCGCAGTTCGGAGTAGTGGGCGGGGTGCTTGGCGTCGATCTTCGAGATGATCTTCACCGGCTTGCCCGTCGTGAGCACGCCATACATGCCCGCGGCTGAGATGCCGATGCCCTGCTGGCCGCGGCTCATCCGCAGGCGGTGAAACTTGGAGCCGTAGAGCAGCTTGCCGAAGATGAGCGGGATCTGCTTGCTGACGATGCCGGGGCCATTGTCTTGCACGCCCATGCGGTAGCGGTTGCCCGATTCACCGACCTGCTCGATGTGGACCCAGATCTCCGGGAGGATGCCCGCCTCTTCGCAGGCGTCGAGCGAGTTGTCGACCGCCTCCTTCACACTCGTCAGCAGTGCCTTACGGGGCGAATCGAAGCCGAGTAGGTGGCGGTTCTTGGCGAAGAACTCGCTCACCGAGATGTCCCGCTGGCCGGCTGCGAGCGTTTGGGCCGTGGCCCGCCGCTTGGCTGGCGGCTTGGCTGCAGGCTTTGCTGGAGTGGCGGGGTTCTCCACGCTGGCCGCGACATCGGCCGACGGCACAGCAGCCGCAGCCCCCTTCGGAGGCTTTGTCTTTGTTTTCTGCGGCGGCTTTGCGGATTTGGCCATGGTGTGTGCGAGTGTCAAAACTGTGATCGGACGGGACGAGATTGGCAAGAGGGGCTGGGTTTGCCGGTTAGGCGAACGTTTTCGGGGCCAGGTCAGGCACTCCAGGACTTTACCTGCTGGGCAGGGGTGGAGGTGCCCGGAGCCCCCAAGTGATAGACCGGCCCCGGGGTTGCCGAACTTCCTCGTAAGCCCCGGTTACGAGCGCTGCCCAGAGCCTCTGGGCGGTAGCGGGCCGGAACAGAGTCACGAGGTGATCCTATGCTGCCATCATCCATCCTGCCGACCGTCATCAAGGGGGTGGCCGTCGCAGTGCTGCTAACGGCCGCGGGCCATGCCTCTGCCGCGCCGATCAATGGCGGCGTGGAGGCCCCCACTCCCGACGTCTTCTACAACTTTTACGTGCCGCCCGTGCCTGCGGGCGCCTATCCCGGCGTCGGTGCGCAGCTCTACGTCGCGCCCCGGCCGGTGCCGCCGCGGGTCGGCCACACCTGGTACACGTATCCGCCGTTCATGCCCCACGAGTTTCTCTACAAGCATCGGCGGCACTACGTCCGACCGGCCGGCGCGATGGGCATGCGGACCGACGTGCATGCGTATTGGTGGTGATCTGTCGATCCGGCAGACCCATGACACACAGGAAGGCAGTTCGTCCATGAAGGTTGTTGTCGATCGGGTAATCGTCGCCGTGATGGTCGTGGCCTGCCTGGCGGCAGCCGCGCGGGCGGCGTTGGCTGGCGGCGAGCACGCCTACGAGAAGCGGTTCTTCCTGCGGAGTCAAGGAAAGAGCTGGCACAGCGCGTGGTATGACCCGTGGGTGGGCCGACCGATGGCGCTGGTGGTGCCACCGAACGCCGAGTTCATGACGGAGTACGGCTGGGGCGTGCCGAGTTCGCGGGTGGCGCCGATCTATCACCAATACCGTCGGCCGTACCCGGGGCCTGGGGCCATGCCGGGCGGATCGAGCTTCATGCCGACGCCCAACCAGCCGAGCGACACGGTGCAGTTTGGCGTGCATCCCATCCGCGGGCCATGGGGCGCGTACTAGCTCCACGCGACCCACGGCAGTTTCACGTGACGATCGGTTCCACGGCGGTCAGCCGGTCCCTCGCCATCGTCGCCCAGGGGCTTTCCGGTGCGAGCGCCAGGAACGTGCGCAGGTGCCGCTGGGATTCGGACTCGCGGCCCACGTCGCGGAGCACGCCGGCCAAGTGCCAGTGGGCGTCGGCATAGTCGGGCTGCTGGCGGAGCACGCCGTCGAGGGCGGCCAAGGCCAACTCATGCTCGCCGAGTTCCGCCAGCACGCAGCCGAGGCTCGATCGCGCCTCGAGATGGTCGGCGTCGAGTTCCACGGTGGCGTAATACCGTTCCCGGGCGGCGGTCAGGTCGCCTGCGCGGTAGAGCAATTCTGCGAGCATGAAAACAACCTGAGCCGTCGGCCCCTGGGCCTGCAGCACGGCCCGCAGCGCCTCGGCCGCCTCAGAAATCGCGCCGCTGGCCTCCAGATCGGCGGCGAGGTCGAGCAGTTCGGCGACCGACGCCAGGTCGTGCGGATCGTCGTCGTGGAGATCGTCCGCGGAAACGGCGACGGAGATGGCGAGCGTCGCGAGGCCGGGATGCGCGGCGGCTGGCGGGGCATCATCCAGTGGCAGGTCTTCCGTCAGGCCCTCCGTGTAGAAGCCCAGCTGGAGCTGGCCCCCCGCGCTGACGAGGCAATCGTTGTGGCGGATGCTCAGCCGTCGTCCGTCGGCCACGATCCGTTCCGCCATGCGGGCCGCCTCGACGGCGCCGCCAGGGGCGAGCCCGGCGAGCTTCGTGTCGATGTCGCGGAGGGAAAAGCCCGCCCCCAGCAGCCGCACGAGCTGTCGACCCACCACGAGCTGCGGGAACTCGAACCACTCGATCGATCCCGACCGCCGTGCCGGCTCGAGCAGGCCGCCTCGGAGCCAGTGCCGCACCGCCGCAGGCGGCGCGCCGAGCACATCGGCCATCATCGCCACGGTGTAGAGCCGGCTCACGCCCGGGTGATCGTCTTCAAAGAGCAGACTAGACCGGGACGACGCGGACCGCTGGCTGCGGCGCGGCGCAGAATCGGCATGCCTGCCGCGTGACTGCTGAGACGGGTCGTCCGTGACCTTGGTGGACATGGCGCTATCCTTGATGGGTCGCCAGAATCTAGCCGACCGTGCGGCTGCGTCCAACCGGCCTGACTTCAGGGCGGCACTGAGGCGATCCAGCCTTCCAGCGGATCGAGGTCGGTCGGCAAGCCATACTCTGGCAGTGCCGCAGCATGGCCCGCCTGCAGGCCGCAGATCACGGCGTCGAGCAGGTCGCCGCTGCCGTCGGCGAGCAGTCTTCGGCTCCATGCTGGCGTGATCTCGAGCGTGATGTCGAGCCCGGCCTCGCCGGCCACGATTGCCTGAAGAATAGCCCTGCGGTTGGCGGCCCGCTCGGGCGTCTGCTGCGCAGCGGCATCGCTCTTGTACGACTTTCGGCAGACCTTTCGCGCCGTGAAACCCGGATACGCCTCCAGAGCGACGCGGTCATGCGTGCCGGCCGTGCCGTGCCGGTGCGCGGGAAACACAAGACCCGCGTCGAGCATGCGGCCAACGCCGGCATGCATCATCCACGCGACCGGTGGGTTGGTCCAACGCATCGCGGGGCTCGATCCCGCGGGCTTGTCGGCCCGCCGCCAGGCAAACTTGTCGCCCGTGGGCCGGGCGTCGCACCACCGTTTGAAGGTGTCGCGGAGCGCTGTCCGCGGTTGCGCGCAAAAGAACTGCACGAACTTCGGCCAGTCGGTGGGCCAGCCCTCGTGCTCGATGAGCGATCGCGGCTGGCCGAACGGCAGATCGAAGCCGCCGAGCCATGGCCCGCGCTCCTGTAGAAAGGCCTCGTATTCACTGTGTCTCACGAGCTCGCGGATCTCGTCGAGCCGATAGATCGGCATCTGCTCGCCACGACACCACCGGCCCACGGCCACGGCGATGGGCTTCTTCCGAGACGGCGCCGACGTGAAATCCACGCCCACGATCGTGCTGCCATCGGACAGCCGCGACTGCAGGCGGCTCACTTCGCAAAGGGCCGGCTACTGGACGTGTCGGCCGACGGGAAGTCGGCGGGCACCGGCGCGCTTACGGTGCCCGTGGCGGCCCACTCGGCGCCGCGGGTGAGCGTCGTGATGAAGCCCACGCACTCCTGCGAATCGTTGCCATGCCCCAACGGCGTGTGGAAGACGCGGCCCTTGTGGTACTGAATGGTCATGAGCATCGGCTCATGCCGCTTGGTTTTCGGCGAGTAGGCCGTGGCCAGCACCTGCATGTTCTCCGCGGGGCCGCGGAGGCTGTCGTAGAGTTCGTCTTTGGCATGCATCCAGGTGGCGGGCATGCCCTTCGTGATCGGATGGGACGGGTCGCGCATGATGACGGCGAATTCCGATTGCGGGCCGTGGCTTCCCCCGGGGCCGGCGGCCGTGTCGCGAACGAGTTTTCCTTCGTCGGTGTAATAGACGAATGGCCCGCTCTTTTCGTTGCGTCCGCCCCAGCCGCCCAGACCGATCATCTGGTTGTAGGCAGCCCACTCGGGAAACGAGTTGTCGGCGGCATGCACGGCGACGAAGCCGCCACCGCCGCGGACGTAGTCCTCGAAGGCAGTCCGCGTGTCAGCCGGCCAAGGGACGGCGCCGTGGCCGAAGTTGCTCACCACGACCGCGTAGTTTTTGAACGCCGGCTTGAAGGACGGATCCTCGCCCTTGGGGGCATGGGTGACGAGATCGACCGTGAAGAGCCCGGAGTCCTCCAGGTATTTCTTCATCATCTGCGACGTCTGCGGCCAGTTGGCGTGGTTGTTCTGCCCGTCGACGATGAGGGCCCGCAGCGGTTCCGCCGCAAGGGCAGGGGCGACGAAGATCGCCAGAGTGACGCAGGCAGCGGCAAGAAGAGAGCTGGGCTTCATGGCGATGATCCTGTCCCGAGGTGCGGATGTCATGACAAGGGCCGCTCGCTGAGCGGCCCCGTGAACATAGCACCTGGAACGGGCCGGGAGGCTCAGGTCGTATGGCCTTCGACCGGCGGCACGATCCGCAGCAGGCGGCGGGATGTTTCCGCGGCCGGCACATCCTTGGGATTGGCAGCCGGAGGCGCCGGCTCGACGGCCGGTCCCGGCGAAGGCTGTGTGGGAGCAGGCTGTGCGTTCAGCGGAGCCACGGTCGGAGCGGGGGCCGCTTCCTTCGCGGCTGGCGTCGGGATCGTCTCGACCGCCCGGAGATCGCCAGCGGCTTCGGCCGGCTTCTCGGCACGGACCGCGCCGGAGGCTGCCTGGCTGCCGGAAGCCTGCGGCTGCTTCGGATCGAGATGCTGGAGATCGGAGCCTGTCCAGCCCTCGGCGGCCTTCGTGGCGGCGCCGGTCGGCTTGTCGCTGAAGGTCTTCGTCGGCGCCGGCTCAGCGGGCACGAGCGTGGGCGGGGTCACCGGCGTGGGCGCCGAGGCGGGGCGGGCGGCAGCGGCGGGGGCGGCGCCGACTGCGCCAGTCGGCTGGACGGCGGCCGGCATCGGATTGCCGCAGGCATCGAGCGGCACGCGCATCACGACCGTCCTCGGCGAACGCACCGTGTAGGTGTAGGGCACCTTCTTCTCGACCACCCGCGGCACCTGGGCCGTCCGCTGCTCGGTCACGTACTTCATGACCTGAATGCTCACCGGCTCCACGCGTTCTTCGGTGACAAACTTGCAGACCTGCACGGGCACCTGGCGGACCTGTTCTTCGGGCACCATCCGCATCGTCTGCACGGGCACCTTGTTCTCGACCCGTTCGACGACCTTGCGGACCGTCTGCACGGGCACCTGACGGACCTGCTCCTCGGGGATCATCCGGACGGTCTGCACCGGCACCTGCTGCACGACCTGCTCGTCGACATACCGCACCGTCTGTACCGGCACCTTGCGGGTGACGACACGGTTGACCATCGTCGTCTCCTGCACCTGCATCGGCGTGACGGTCGGCTGATAGACGCGGTTGACCTGGTTGGTGACCATGCTGGGGGACTGCATCCAGGTGTAGCCGCCCCGCTGCCAGTACATCAGACCGTTGTAGGGATTGACCGCGTAGCCGCCCGGCACATAACCCAGGGCCGTCGCGCCCGGAGTGACGACGGGCGTGACCGTGTCGATCGCCTGGCTGCCCATGGAATAGGTGGTGCGCATCTGCGTGACGGGTTCGGCCACCGTGTAGGCCTCCTCGCGCTCGCTCGTCTCGTAGACGGGACGCTTCACAACGCTCACCTGCTGCTGCATCGCGGTCTCGTAGACCGGCTTCATGACGGTGAACCTTTCCTCGCGGGAGGCGGTCTCGACGATGTCGCGGGTGACGTCGTAGCTGCGGTCGACGATCTGCGTCTCATAGACCGGCTTCATGACGGTGAAACGCTCCTCGCGGTTCTGCGTTTCCCACACGGGCCGTTGCACCGTGTAGCGGCGCTCCTGCGTCTGGGTTTCCCAGACGGGCTTCTGCACTGTGTAGTTTTGCGTGTCGTAGACGGTCTCGTAGCTGACGCGATACGCCGTCATCTGCTGCTCGTCATAGACCGTCTGGAAGTCGAGTCGGTAGGTCTGCGTCGGCACGGCTGCGGGCGCGGGGGCCGCGGCCTCTCCACAACACTGGCCGTGGGCGATGGGCATCATGAACGGCGACTGCGGTGCGAGCACGAGCGCCGCACACAGGACAGACTGCATCCGCCGGGACGAGTGAGCACGGAACAGAGACATGGGGGTTTCCTCTCCTCGAAAAAGATGCTTCGAGACTAATCACTCGTACGCAGCCTTCAAGCCGTTTGTTGAGAAAAAAGTCGTGTTTTTGACCGAAATTTTGGGGGTGTAGTCGCTATGAACGCTCCAACCGGTCCATCTTACGGGGCAGGGGAAGGGGCGGCCGTCCGAGGGCCGTGGATTGGGGAGGCGCGGGGAGGTGGGGGAGCAAGCACGGGCATACCGTGGCGACGGTTCGGGGCTGCCCATGCCCCGTCGCCGGACGTTCGCTACGGGCATGCGGCTTTCGCGCCGTCGCTGCCGTCCCGGCGTCGGCTCCGGCTTACGTTCACCGGGCAAAGCCCGGCTCCTGCGAGCGCCTTCGCTCACTCGATGCTGACTGCGCTCCGGCATCCTGCCTGCGCTTGTCAGCAACGCCGGCTCCCGGGGACATGGGCAGCCCCTCACGGATGCCACCATCGACAGCGGCCGCCAGGATGGCGATTGCCGCGACCATCCGCCGGCCGCCTGGATGGCGGCCAGCGCGCTAGCGGGCGATGCCCGCCAAGCGACTGGCCGAGGACGGGCATCCGCCCGTCGGGGCGACACGATGTCGTGTTTTTCGTGTATTCAGTCCATCCGGTCGAGCAGCCGCCTGCTGCGGGAATCCAGACGCGACACTTGGGGAATCGTGTACCGCACGCCCACCGTGTCGGTGATGGAGGCGCTTCCGTCGGCTGCGTAGGCGATGTCATCGACATGGGCCACGGTGAACCGGCGCGGGCCGCGGTCGGTCACCACGCTCCATTCGGTCGGTTCGCCATCCGACACCGAATCGATCCGCTCGATCACCGGGAGGAATTCCCGCTGCGAGAGCTCCGTTTCGAGCAGGCCGCGGAGCGGCTGTTCGATATCGGCCAGTGGATCGATCCAGGCCAGCTCGGCGCCGTCGGCGGCCACGATCACCACCGGACCAGCCGGTGCGGAGACGGGGAAGGCGCGGAGCACGTCGACATCCCCGTGCCGCTGCCCAGCGGCATCGATGAAGTCGAGTCGGCCGTGCGCGGCTCGTTCCAGCCGCCAGTCGGGCGACGTTTTCGAGGCGGTGTGGATGGGGGCGGTTGGATGTGTGGGGGAAGTCATCGTGTGTCTCCGGTGTCAGGCGCCGGCGGCCGCCTCCTCGGCGGCCTTCTGTTGGGCGTGGTAAAGCCGGGCATAGGCGCCCTCGGCGGCAAGCAGTTCGTCGTGGGTGCCCATCTCCACGATCCGCCCGTGGTCGAGAACCACGAGCCGGTTCGCTCGCCGCAGCGTGGACAGGCGGTGGGCGATGGCGATGGTGGTCCGCCCGGCCACCAGGCGATCGATCGCCGCTTGGATGATCGCCTCCGTCTCCGCGTCGACCGCAGAGGTCGCCTCGTCGAGCACCAGGATCCGTGGATCGACCAGCAGGGCGCGAGCGATGGAGAGCCGCTGCCGTTCGCCGCCGGAGAGCGAGCCGCCGCGTTCGCCCACCCGCGAGTCATAGGCCAACGGCTGGGCGAGGATGAATTCGTGGGCGCCGGCGGCCCGGGCCGCTGCCACGATCCGCTGCCGCAATTCGTCGGCGTCGGAGGTCGCGTCGGTGGGGCAGCCGTAGGCGATGTTCTCCGAGATCGTGCCAAAGAAGAGGAACGGCTCCTGCAGCACACAGCCGAGGTTGCGGCGGTAGTCGGTGATCGAGAGGTCGCGGAGGTCGTTGCCGTCGATCTTGATTGAACCGCTCGACGGGTCGTAGAAGCGGCAGACCAGATTGGCGAGCGTCGACTTGCCCGAGCCGCTCGTGCCGACCAGCCCGATCATCTCGCCCGGTTCGATCGTCAGGTCGATGCCGTGAAGAATCTCCCTGGCCCCATACCGGAAATGGAGGTTCGAGATCTCGATCCGCCCCCGCACGCGGCCGGGATGGATCGGCCGGGCCGCCTCGGCGACCGTCGGCTGGCAATCGAGAATGTCGAAGATTCTTTGGGCGCTCGTAGCCGCGCGCTGCGTGGCGGGCACCATATGGATCATCGATTCGATGCGGCCATAGAAGCGGGAGATGTAGGTGAGGAATGCGGTGAGCATGCCGACGGTCACCGATCCGGAGAACACCATCCAGGCACCGGCCGCCCAGACGACGAGCAGGCCGATTTCGCTGAACAGGCTCACCAGCGGTCCGAAGAATGCCCAGACGACGTTGACGCGGTCGTTGGCGTCGAGCACGCGATCGTTGGCCGCGACGAACCGGCTCACCTCGCGGGCCTCCTGCGCAAAGGCCTTCACCACGCGGATGCCGGGGATCGTGTCGGCCAGGACGCTCGTCATGTCGGCCCAGGCCACGCTGGCCCGTGCGAACCCCCGCCGCAGCCCGGTTCGCACGGCGTAGACGAGCCAGACCACGAGCGGAAAGGGGGCGAGCGTGACGAACGCCAGCCAGGGGTTGATCCAGATGAGCACGACCGCCGTGAGCAGGACGAGCATCACGTTGGAGGCGAACTCGATCACGTTCACCGACAGGAAGATGTTGATCCTGTCGGTGTCGCTGCCCACCCGCGACATCAGGTCGCCCGTCCGCTTCCCCGAGAAGAAGTCGAGCGAGAGCGTTTGCATGTGGGCGTAGGTCTTCACCCGCAGGTCGGCCGCGATCCGCTCGCTCACCCACGCGAGCGTCCAGGAGCGGGCCCATGACAAGAGCCACGCGGCGACGGCTGCCAGGGCCAGCCCGCCCAGATACCACCAGACATGCGCAAACGGGATCGGCGCACCGGCCTGCTTCGGGATGAGCACGCTGTCTACCAGCGGCATCGTGAGATAGGGGGGCACGAGCGTTGCGACGGTGCTCGCCAGCGTCAGGAAGATGCCGAGGATCGCCATCCCCGCATGCGGACGAGCGAATGCCAGCACGCGGAAGAGCGCCCGCCACGAGGTGCCCATGCCTCCGGCCGCGGCGGGCTCATCATCGGTAAGCGACTTGCCGCCGGCTGGGGCGGCCGACTGGGGCTTCTCCTCGGCCTCTGAGGCGGCCGTGGCCTCGCGTGACTGCGGGGGCTGTCCATGCACACGCGCATCGAAGGCATCTTCCAGGGCGTGCACGCCCTTGGCGCGGGCCGGTGTAAACAGCCACCGCGCCACCACGCTGCCCTGCTGCGACAGTTCGATCCGGCCCACGGCCGACCGCAGGTGCACGTCGATGTTGGTCGTGGGGTCGAGCCGCCACGACCTGGGGCCGCCGTTGGAGGCTGGTACGCCATCGGCCGAAGCGGGCGAATCGGCGACGAGCCGGCGGTCGGTGAGCAGGATCGACCCGTCCGTGAACCGCAGGTTGGCGTCGAGGTCAAAGCGGCAGGAGGCGATGGCCCTTTCGCCCGGTTCCAGTTCGAACCGGTCGGCCGCTGCAAGAGGTGGACTGTCCTGGCTTCCCCGCGAGAGGGCATCAGCGGAGGCAATTTTGGAATGGGAGGAAGGCATGGGGAAAAACTGGGGTGAATCGGGCGGAGAAATGGGTTGTAAGGCCGAAATAAGGCTTATTTTCAGCTGTGTTCCTGCGGTGGGAGTGGGCTGGATGGCCTTCCAAGCCGCCCCAACAGAATCTTGTGTGGCTTGCCGATTATCCCTAAATTAACGTGGTTCTAGCGTGTTGTCGGGAAAGCCTTCTCGAAGGGCTGCCGCCGGCTCACCCTGCAAAAAATACCATCCTGCCGGTCTTTTGCCCGCCGTTTTGTACCGCGAGTTGTCATCCCTTCAATGAACGTGCCTCAGATCGCGGTGCACCAACTGGGTCGTGGCTTCACCATTCAAGCAGGTTTTGCGGTTGGCCGTCGGGGGTGTCTGAAATCGACACGCGATCGGCACGCGACGTGCATGACTCCAGTTTTTTTGGAAAAGGATTCGCACTCGTTGCACGAAAGCGTAGACTTTTCCCATCGTGGTGCGAAGGTGGTGCGAGGCCTGCAAAAACGCCTGACCACTGGAGCACGATCACGATGGCTTGCCGATCGGCGCACAGCCGCCCGGCAGGCTGGTTGGAATCATGGTGCTGCGAGGAACGGGAACCGCAAGCGAACGCGCGTCCGTGTGGCGTGCGGCGGTGGCATCCGGCCTCGTGGCTTGGGACATCAGCCAATCCATGGCCACTTCGGCCTGTCGGTTGTTGGTCGGGAAACCTTCTCCCCAGTTGTTCATATGCCTGCCTGCGAACTTCGTGTTCGCCAGAGGCACCTCTCCCGCGGCCCCGGACTGCTGGCCGCCCTGACGCCGCGCGACACAGCAGTCGCGTGGACGTCGGCACATGAACGACGACCCGCAGATCATCAAGCCGTCTGGGCGACGCGCCCCGCCGGTTGCACCGTGATCCGTGCTGCCTCTGTCCTGACATGCCTCCCGGAACGTCCGGCGGCTGGAAGAGGCGCACACAACCCGAGCCCTCGCACGCGTCTGCGAAGGGGCTAGAGAGCACGCAAACCAGCTATCATGGAGATCACGTCTCGCGAGTTGCAGATCACTTCGCTCAAGGTTCTTCGCGGTCCGAACCAGTGGGCGTCGTTTCCCGTCCTCGAAGCCTGGGTCGATCTGGGCCGGCTCGAGGATTTTCCCTCCCACACGCTGCCCGGTTTCAACGACCGGATCATGGCCTGGCTGCCGACGATGATCGAGCACCGCTGCTCGATCGGCGAGCGCGGCGGCTTCTTTGAACGGCTGCGGACCGGCACGTGGATGGGGCATGTGCTCGAACATGTCACGCTCGAACTTCAGACCCTCGCCGGCACGCCGGTGGGCTACGGTCGGGCGCGGGAGGCCAGTGCCCGGGGCGTCTACAAGGTGGTGATCGAGTACAAGGAGGAGAAGTTCGCAGTCGAGTGCCTGCACGCGGCGCACCGGCTGATCATGGCGGCCATCGACGACACTCCCTTCGATACCGCCGCCGAGGCCGTGCGACTGCGGAAGGTTTTGCTCGATGTGCAATTGGGGCCGAGCACGCGATCGATCGTGGAGGCAGCTGCGGCCCGTGGGATTCCCTCCCGGCGGCTGACCGAAGGCTCGCTTGTCCGCCTGGGCCAGGGCGCCAAGCAGCGGCGGATCATCGCCGCGGAAACAGACCGCACCGGCGCCGTGGCCGAGTCGATCGCCCAGGACAAGGAACTCACCCGCACGCTCCTCGCCGAGTCCGGTATTCCGGTGCCGGAGGGGCGGCCTGTCAGCGATGCCGCCGACGCCTGGAGCGTGGCGGAGGAGATCGGCGCCCCGGTGGTGGTGAAGCCCCGCTACGGCAATCAGGGGCGTGGCGTGTCGGTCGATCTCTCCACCCGTGAGGAGGTCGAAAAGGCTTGGCACGTCGCCCGCGAGGAGGAGTCGACCATCGTGGTCGAGCGATTCGTCAAGGGCGGCGACTACCGCGTACTCGTGGTGGGCGGCAAGGTCGTGGCGGCTGCGCGGCGGCATCCGCCGACGGTCATCGGCGACGGGGAAGCCACCGTGAAACAACTGGTCGATCGGGTCAACCTGGATCCGCGCCGCTGCTGCGATCACGCCGGCGCGCTGAGCCCGGTGCGGATCGACGAGGTGGCGTTGGCCGTGCTGGCGGAGCAGGGGCTCACTCCGGAGAGCATCCCCACCGCCGAGAGCACGGTGTTCCTGCGGCAGAATGCCAACCTGAGCACGGGTGGAACGAGCGAGGACGTGACCGACATCATCCATCCGGAAGTCGCCGCTCGGGCCGTCGAGGCGGCGCGGATCATCGGCCTCGACGTGGCGGGCATCGACATCGTCACTGCCGACATCACCCAGTCGCTTGAGTCACAGCGTGGCGTGGTGATCGAGGTAAATGCCGGCCCGGGCCTGCGGATGCATTTGGAGCCGACCATCGGGAGCCCTCGGAACGTGGGGGCGGCGATCGTCGACACGCTGTTCGCGCCGGGCGACGAGGGACGGATTCCCGTGGCTGCCGTCACCGGCACCAACGGCAAGAGCACGGTGGTGCGGCTGCTCTCGCATCTGGCGACGACGGGCGGGGCCACCGTTGGCACGACCTGCACCGAGGGCATCTGGGTGGGCGGCCGACAGATCGACGGCGGCGACTGCAGCGGTCCGGCG
Organism: Pirellulales bacterium; assembly: GCA_044236455.1. Classification (GTDB taxonomy): domain Bacteria; phylum Planctomycetota; class Planctomycetia; order Pirellulales; family UBA1268; genus CAMCQY01. The sequence goes on along the minus strand of JBIIGJ010000007.1, from coordinate 39,193 downwards.
AGTGCCCGCCGGGTGCTGGCCAATCCCTCTGTCACGACCGCCGTGCTGGAGACCGCCCGCGGCGGCATCCTCCGCGAGGGGTGTGGGTTCGACTTTTGCGATGTGGCGGTCGTCACCAACATCGCTTCCGGTGATCACTTGGGGCTTGGCGAGATCGACACGCCCGAACGGCTGGCCTGGGTGAAGGGTGCGATCGTTGCCGGCGTGCGGCCTGTCACCGGCACGGCCGTGCTCAACGCCGCCGATCCGCTCGTTGTCGGTATGAAGAAATGGTGCAAGGGCCAGGTCGTCTACTTCGCGCTCGATCCCGCCAACCCACTGCTGGTCGAGCATCTCGCCCAGGGTGGGCTGGCGGCGACGGTCCGCGACGGCTGGATCGTGCTCTGTGACGGTCCGCGCGAGACCCGCCTGGCGAACCTCGACCGCGTGCCGCTGGTGCACCGCGGGCTCGTGGCGTTTCAGGTGGAAAACGCGCTGGCTGCCGCTGCGGCGGCCTGGCGGTTGGGCGTGCCGCTGGAACTGGTGCGGCTGGGGCTGGAGAGCTTTTCGTCGGGCTCGGGCGGGTCGCCGGGCCGCTTCAACCTGCTCGACCTCGAGGGGGCGTCGATCGTCGTGGACTACGGCCACAATGTCCCGTCGCTCGAACAGATTTGTGCCACGATCCGCAACCTGCCCCATGTCCGGCGGACCGCCGTCTACTCGGCGGCCGGCGACCGACGCGACGAGGATCTGTTTCAGCAGGGCAAACTGCTGGCAGCCACGTTTGATCGCGTGGTGATCTACGAAGACGCCTACATCCGCGGCCGGCAGCCGGGCGAGATTACGGCGATCATTTCCCGGGGCATTGAGGCAGGAATGCGAGCCGATTGCCCCACGACCATCCAGGCCGGTGGCACCTGGTGCGAGGCCGCGGCGCTGGTGCTCGACGCGGCGCAGGCGGGCGACCTCGTCCTGCTCCAGCCCGACACGGTGGAGCAGACGGTGGCGTGGCTGGCGGAACGCTACGGCAGCCGGGTGCGCGAGACGCAGTTCGATCAGATGGCAGGGCTCATCGTGAAGGATGCCGACGAACGTGTGCCGGCCCCGAGCGAGCCGGTGGAAGTTCGCAACGGACGAGTGGGTCGGTCGGTCGTGGCGGTGCGCGACATCGCCAAGGGCGAGACCGTGCTCAAGGCCTGGGGACCGCAGGCCCCCAGGCGGTCACGGCATTCGATGCAGGTGGATGTCGACACCCACATCCTGCCGGATGGCGTGATGGTGCTCGTGAACCACAGCTGCGAGCCCAACTGTGGCGTGCAGATCCGGCCGGCCAGTCGGGAGATCGAGGTGCGTGCCCTGCGGCCGATCGCGGCTGGCGAGGAAATCACCTTCGACTACAACACCTTCGAGTACGAACTCGACCACGGTGGCAGCCAGTGCACCTGCGGTGCGGCGACATGCCGCGGCCGGGTGCCGGGCTTCAAGCATGTGGCCGCGGAGGTGAAGGCCCGCTACGGGGAATACATCGCCGAATACCTGCGGACCCTCGAGACCGGTGCGTCGGTGCCTGTGGGGGCGTGAGGCCGGAGAGCGGAGATCCCGTCGCTCACGCTCAGGGCTTTCATACAATCCCCCGGCGTAAGCCGGGGGATGCGCCTCGCTCCCACTATTTCAATCCCGGCCGGCGGTCGATCGCGCCGCGGACGCCCAGCTGCTCGGGGTGACGGGCGATCTTGTCGGTGAAGACGCGGACGTCGTCGACGATCGGCCGCAACTCCTTGGTGAGCTTGTTGACGGTGGCTGCTGCCTGGGCGAGGTCGTTGTAGACCTGCGGGTCGCGGACGAGCTTGCCGAGAGTGCCCTGCGATTCGTTCAACGCCTTGGTGAACATCGCCGCCTGCTGGAGCGTCTGGTCGAGGCGGCCGATCGTGACGTCGATCTGGGCGACCATCGCGGCACCTCGGTCGCCAAGCGGCTTGGTCAGGCCTTCCAGGTTACGGAGGTTGCGGTCGGCCGTGTCGACCGTCATGCCGATGCCCTGCACGGTCTTGCGGAGATCCGCCACCACCTCGGGCAGCGCCGAGATCGTGTCCTTGATGTCAGCGCGGGCCGCGGGATCCCCCATCACGTCGTCGATGTTCTTCATGGCGGTGTTGAAGGAGTCGAGGGCGGCTTCCGTCTTCCGCATCATCTTCTCGAAACGGTCGTCCTCGCCCATGAACATGCGGTCGATGTTATTGGAAAGCTTCTGCACGGAGTCGCTGGCCTGTGCCAGCGACTCGAGGGCGCTGCCGAGCTTCGGCTCGAGCGTCGTAAACATTTCCATGGGATCTCGCGAAGCGGCGCCCACGAGCACCTCGTTCTTCTCCAGCCGCTGCCGTGGCGGAGTGATGTGCCCTGGCACCAGTTGGATTTCCGAGTCGCCGAGGATCGTGCTGGAGATGCGGGGCACCTCGTCCCTGTAGATCGGCACGTAGGAGTCGATGTCGGCGACCACGCTCACGCCGCCGCGCTCGTCGAGCATCACGCTCGTCACACGGCCGACCAAGATGCCGTTCTTGCGCACCGGCGTGCCCCCAGCCACGCCGCGGGCGTCGGCGAAGCTCATCTTGAGCGGATAGTTCGCCTGTACCAGCGAGGGCAGGTCGCCGAAGAGCACGACCAGGATGCCGGCGATGATGGCCGTGGCCAGCACCATCACACCGACGCGGAACTGCATGACGCGATCGTTCATGGACGCTCCTCCGGGGCCTGTTCCTCTTGCAGTTCCGTGAGCCGGTTGCCCGCTCTTCCCTCGATGAACTGGCGGATGCGGGGATCGGTGGACCGGTCGAGGTCCTGCGGTGTGCCCTCGAAGACGATCTGCGATTCATCAGGGCCGAGACGAAACAACGGATAGAGCATGATGATCCGGTCAGCCACCTTGCGGGCCGTGTTCATGTCGTGCGTCACCACCACGCTCGTCACGCGGGGCCGCTTCTGCACCCGTAGGATCAATTCGTTGACGACGTCCGTCATGATCGGGTCGAGGCCCGTCGTGGGCTCGTCGTAGAGGATCAGAAGCGGGTCGAGTGCGAGGGCACGGGCGAGACCGGCGCGTTTGCGCATGCCGCCCGAGATCTCCACCGGTTTCTTGGCGAGCACCGATCTGGGCAGCCCGACCTCGTCGACGAGCGAGGTCGCGATCTCGCGGGCCTCGGCGGGGGAAATGTGGGTATGTTCGCGGAGCGGGAAGGCAATGTTTTCGGTGATCGTCATGCTGTCGAAGAGGGCGGCCCCCTGGAAGACGAAGCCATACTTCGTGCGGAGGTGGGCCAAGTCGCGGTCGCGCATGCCGGAGAGCGACCGGCCCTCGAACCGCACCTCCCCCTGGGAGGGCCGCACGAGACCGATCATCGTCTTGAGGAGCACCGTCTTGCCGCAGCCGCTTTCGCCAAGCACCACGAGCGTTTGGCCGGCGGGGATGTCGAGCGAGATGTTCCGCAGCACCTGATGCTGCCCAAACTGCACGCAAAGCCGTTCGACCTGGAGCACGGGATGCTCGGCCTGATCGTGGCGGGCTGTCGGCAGGGGGGCGGTGGCGGGCATGGTGGTGGCGGCTGGCCGCACCGGCTCAGAGGAGCCGGCGGGGTCCCTCCGGGCGGAAGAAGTCGTGCACGTTGTTGAGCCAGATTCCCAGGAACAGGTCGAGCAGGAGGATCAGCACGAAGGAATGGACGAAGGCGTTGGTCGCGGACCGGCCCACCCCTTCGGCGCCGTGGCCGCAGTGAAAACCGTGATGGCAGCTCACCAGCGCGATCGCCGCCCCGAAAAACAGGCTCTTGAAGATGCCCATCAGGAAGTCGAAGGCATCGACATAGGCTCGGGAGTTCTCCCAGTAGTGGTGGTAGTCGATCCCGAGCAGCAGGTGCGAGTAGAGATAGCCACCGAGCACCCCCATGAAGTCGGCCATGATGGTCAGCGCGGGGATGAGGATGAGGCAGCCGAGAAACCGCGGGACCACGAGGTAGTAGATGGGATTGGCGCCCATGCACTCCAGCGCGTCGATCTGTTCCGTGACCCGCATCGTGCCGAGCTCGGCCGCCATGGCGCTGCCCACGCGTCCGGCGAGCATCGTCGCGGCCAGCACAGGCCCCAATTCACGGACGAGTGACAGGTTGATCACAGACCCCAGCCGGGTTTCGAGCCCGAGTGCCTTGAACTGGGCGTAGCTCTGCACCGCCAGCACCATGCCGATGAAGAGCCCCGTCAATGCGACCACGGGCAGCGACATCACGCCGATCTGGTAGAAGGCCGGCAGCAGCACCTCTCGCCGCTGCCGACGGGCGAAGATCCAGCCGAGTGTCTGGAGCGAGAAGATCGCCACGTCGCCGATGGCCGCCACGCGGCCCATGGCGAATTCACCCAGGTTCGCTACCTGGGTGGCGAACCAGTTGCCGAGCCCACCAGCCTCAGGCGCGGTCACGCCCAACGGGGAGCCAGCATCGACCGGTGCAGTGGGCTCTGGTGTCTCAGGCGTCTGGGCCATGTTCCGGTTCCGATTCAAGCGCAGGCGGCGCGCGGCGATCCCTGCCGGTTGTTTCGGCCGTGCGGGTCAGGCAACTTGAGCCGACCATGCCGGAAAAGCGGCGCCGTGGCAGACTGCGCAGGCCGGGCTGGGGAGATACCGGTGGCGCGAGTGCAGCCCAGTTCGGGCTGTTACCCTGCCGCCGGGCCTTCGTGCTGGCCATCCGCGGGGGCCACGGCGACCGGTTCGGCCGTCGTGATGCCCTTGAAGGAGAGCTGCTTCTTGCCGGCGACCTCGATGCAGTCGACCTGGATCAGGTCCTTGCCCTCGAACTCGCCCTTGAGCAGCTCCTCTGAGACCGGGTCCTCGATGAAGTTCTCCAGCGCCCTCCGCAGCGGGCGGGCGCCGAAGTCGGTGTCGGAGCCCTTCTTGATGAGGAACTTCTTCGCCTCTTCGGTCAGCTCCAGCTTGAGCCCCCGCTCGGCAAGACGCTCGCGGACCTTCGCCAGCTCGATGTCGATCACCTGCTTGAGGTCTTCGATCGTGAGGTGGTGGAATACGATCACGTCGTCGAGCCGGTTCAAGAACTCGGGCCGGAAGACCCGCTCGATCCGCTCGTTCACACGGCCCTTCATGCCGTCGTAGCTGGCGTCGTCGTCGGGCTTCTGGAAGCCGAAGGCGGCCTCGTTCTTGATCGCCTCAGCGCCCGCATTGGTCGTCATGATCAGGATCGTGTTGCGGAAGTCGACGTTGCGGCCGAACGAGTCAGTGAGCCGACCCTCTTCCATCACCTGCAGGAGCATGTTGAAGACGTCGGGATGGGCCTTCTCGATCTCGTCGAGCAACACCACGGCGTAGGGGCGACGGCGGATCTTCTCGGTGAGCTGGCCGCCCTCCTCGAAGCCGACGTAGCCCGGCGGCGCGCCGATCAGGCGGCTGACGTTGTGCTTCTCCATGTATTCGCTCATGTCGATCTGGATGAGCGCATCGGCATCGCCGAACATGAACTGTGCGAGCGCCTTGGCCAGCAGCGTCTTGCCAACGCCCGTCGGCCCGGCGAAGACAAACGAGCCGATCGGTCGCTTCGGGTCCTTGAGCCCGGAGCGGCTGCGACGCACGGCCTTCGACACGCTCTTGATCGCGGCCTCCTGGCCGATGACCTTCTTGTGGAGCTCGCCCTCCATGCCCATCAGCCGGGCCTGGTCTTCTGTCGACATCCGCGTGAGCGGGATGCCGGTCATCTTGGAGACGACCTCGGCCACGACCTCCTCGTCGACCACGCCGTCGGCCTCGCGGCTCTTGTCGCGCCAGTCGCGGGTCATCGTCTGCTTCTTCTTCTTGAGCTTGTCGGCCTGATCGCGGAGCGCCGCCGCCTTTTCGAAATCCTGGTTGGCGACCGCCTCCTCCTTCTCCTTGTTGAGCTTCTCGACTTCCTCGTCGATCTCCTTGAGATCTGGCGGCTTCGTCATCGCCTTGAGCCGGACGCGGGCGCCCGCCTCGTCGATCACGTCGATCGCCTTGTCGGGGAGGCAGCGGCCCGTGATGTAGCGGCTGGAGAGGTCGACGGCGGCCTCGAGCGCCGCGTCGGTGATGCTGACGCGGTGGTGGGTCTCGTAGCGGTCGCGGAGGCCCTTCAAGATCTCCACCGCCTCGGTCTTGCTGGCGGGCTCCACCATCACGATCTGGAACCGGCGATCGAGCGCCGAATCCTTCTCGATGTATTTCCGGTATTCATCGAGCGTGGTGGCGCCGATGCACTGGATCTCGCCGCGGGCGAGCGCCGGCTTGAGCACATTGGAGGCGTCGATCGCCCCTTCGGCGCCACCGGCGCCGACGAGCGTGTGCAGTTCGTCGATGAACAGGATCGTGTTCTTGGCGCGGCGGACTTCATTCATCACCGCCTTGATCCGCTCCTCGAACTGGCCGCGGTATTTCGTGCCGGCCACCATCATGGCGAGGTCGAGCACGACGATCCGCCGGTCGGCAAGCAGTTCGGGCACGTTGCCGTCGACCACCCGTTGGGCGAAGCCCTCGACGATCGCCGTCTTGCCCACACCTGCTTCGCCGAGGAGCACGGGATTGTTCTTGGTGCGGCGGCAGAGGATTTGAATCGCCCGTTCGATCTCCTTCTCGCGGCCGATCACAGGGTCGAGCTTGCCCTGCTTGGCGAGTTCGGTGAGATCGCGGCCGAAGCTGTCGAGGGCCGGGGTCTTGCTCTTGCCACCCTTGGTCGATGCTTCGCCGCCACCGCCACCACCGGCGCCGGCCGGCTGCCGACCACCGCCCATGCCGGCCCGCTCGCCCCCTTCTTCCATGCCGTGGCCGAGCAGGTTGAGCACCTCCTCGCGGACGTCCTCCAGCTTCAGACCGAGATTCATGAGGACCTGGGCGGCGACACCCTCCTGCTCACGCAACAGGCCCAGAAGGATGTGCTCGGTGCCGACGTAGTTGTGGTTGAGGTTGCGGGCCTCCTCCATCGAATACTCGATCACCTTCTTGGCACGGGGTGTCTGCGGGAGCTTGCCCATCGTGACCATGTCGGGGCCGCTCTGGACGAGCTTTTCAACCTCCATGCGGATCTTCCGCAGGTCGATGTCGAGGTTTTTCAGGACGTTGGCGGCGACACCGCTCCCCTCCTTGATCAGGCCGAGGAGGACGTGCTCGGTGCCGATGTATTCGTGATTGAATCGCTGGGCCTCTTGGTTGGCCAGCTGCATCACTTTGCGAGCACGGTCGGTGAAACGCTCGTACATGAAAAAGGTCCCTTCGTGAACTGGCCCGTAGCCCGGGCATGCCATTGCGGCAGTCACCCACGGCCTGATTGCCTACACCCTCAAGTCCATGCAAACCTTACGCCAAATGGCCTCGCTTTTTCCAGCGCGAACCATACCGCGGGAAAAAACCCGCCTTTGGCAGCCACTTCAGGCGGCCCTGTCCTGGGCGGTCGCATTTCGGGGCGGTTCGCCGGCGGCATGGGCCATGGGCAGGACGGCCAGATCAGTGGCCTCCTCCGCCGGCCTGCGGGCGGTGGCAATCCGCTCCAGTTCTCGGGCGATCGCTGTCTGCCACGGGCCCCCCGTGTCGCTGCGGGAGAGTGTTTGGAGTGCTGCGGCGGCCTCGTCGAGCCGGCCGACCCGCCGCCAGAGCGTGCCCAGGAGGAGCTGGGCCTCGCCATCGGTGGGTGACAGGTCAAGCAGCGTGCGGAGCTTGGTTTCGGCGGCAAGCCAGTCGCGGGCGAGGTAGGCGTCGCGGGCCTTCACGAACAAGGCGTCGGCGGCGGCGTCTCGACCCCGCGGGATGGGCGGCGGAAAGCCGGTGATGGCCGACGCCGTGCTGACCAGCCAGACCACGGCCGTGGCCGTCCAGAGCGCCAGCGAGAGCCGGAAGTCGACCAGATCCGACCAGATCCAGGTCGTCACCACGGCCACGTCAACCGCCAGGGCGAAAGCGACCGCCAGAACCAGTCCGGCGAAGCTGCCCCGCAGCCAGAGCCATGGCATGCCCGGCCAGACGAGCGTCAGGTAGCGTGCGAATCCCATGGGGGATACATAGCGACGGCCCGCGATTTCTCCAAGGCATCCGCGGGGGTACAACACAGGGCATGAAAACCAGCGATTTCGAGCCATCTGGAGCAACGGCGGGCATATGGCGGGCGATCGACGCCTCGGCCAACCGCGCGGGCGAGGCCCTGCGGGTGGTGGAGGACGTAGTCCGGTTCGTTCTCGACGATGCCCAGTTGACCGTCCTTGCCAAGGACCTGCGGCATACGCTGGCGACGCTCCTCGCCCAGGGCCCCCTGCCGCATCGGCTGGCTCTCCGCGACGTGGCAGGCGACGTGGGGATCGGCGTCGAGCCGCCGGTCTCCCTGCGGCGGGTGTCGCCGGTCGATCTGCTCGCGGCCAATGCAGCGAGGGCTTCGCAGGCGCTCCGCAGCCTCGCGGAATGTGCGGCCGTGGTCGCCCCCGGCGCCGCGGCCGGCTTCGAGCAGCTCCGCTACCGGCTCTACTCGCTTGAGCGAGGGGCCCTGACCGCAGCGCGGGCGAGGGCGCGGCTGGTGGGCATCAACCTTTGCGTGCTCGTCGACGGGCAGGCCGATCTGGCCGCCTTCGATCGGCTCATCGCGTCGCTCGTGGAGGCGGGCGTGCGGATGCTTCAGATCCGTGATAAAGGGTTGAGCGTGCCGGCGCTGGCCGAGCGTGTGGAGCATGCGGTCGCGATCACCAGGCGGCTTGCCGCCACCGAGCCCGCGATCGTGATCGTCAACGACCGGGTCGACGTGGCCGCAGCCGTTGGGGCCGATGGTGCCCACACGGGCGCCGATGACCTGCCGACGCCGCTGGCGCGACGGGTGGTCGGGCCGCTGGCGCTCTTGGGCCGCACGGCCCACTCAATTGCCGAGGCCCGCGCCGCCGCGGCCGACGGCGCCGATTACCTCGGTATCGGCCCCTGCTTTCCGTCGTCCACGAAATCGTTCGGCGAGTTTGCACCACCGGAATTCCTGCGGACGGTGGCCGGCGAGATCAGCCTGCCCGCCTTCGCCATCGGCGGCGTGACACTCGACCGGCTCGACGCTCTCGTGGCGCTCGGCGTCACGCGGGTGGCGGTAGCTTCGGCCGTGACCGGAGCCGGCGATCCCGCCGCTGCCGCCGCCGCGATCATCGCCCGGCTGGCGCAGCTGCAGCCTGTGCTTCCTTGAGCGTGGCGACGATGGCGCTGGCGATCTCCGCCTCGTCGCGGGAGCGGTATCCCACCCACACGTGTCGAATCGTGGCGTCGGGGCCGACGAGGTAGGTGGTGGGAAAGGCGTCGAAGCCGAACGACGCGGAAAAAATCATCCGCGTGCGGCCGTCGGGATCGGCCCATGGCTCGATCGCGGATCGCTGCGACGGACTTACGGCCTCTTTCAAAAACGCATTCGTCGCCTCGGTCAGCGCGGCCATGTCTTCGGGAGCCCGTCCGCCGCAGGAGACGGCCACGAGTTGGAAGGCCGGTTCGCCCCGCAGCCGATCGGCCAGCCGCACGAGCCCCGGCAGTTCGCGGCGGCACGGCGGGCACCACGTGCCCCAGAAATTGAGCAGCGTCACCCGGCCCGCGAAGGCCGGCGGCCGGCGGGCGGGATCGGTCAGCGATACGAGCGGCAGGTTGCCCACGGTTCGGCCAACAGCCGGATGTGCTGGCGCGGGCCCCTCGCAGCCGGCGCAGCACGCCAGCCACGCGCCGAGCAGGGGCGGGGAGAGCAGGGTGGCGGAGAGCGCGCGGCGACGGGGTATCATCGGAAGTCTCTCCAGCGGCGAGCTGAGCCAGGCGGGGCCCAGACGGAAGGAGCACCAAGTGTACGAAGTCGAACTGAAGTTTCCCGTGCCCGACACGCGGGCCATCGAGCAGCGGCTGGTCGCGCTGGCGGCAAGGGTGCACGAGCCGATCGAGCAGGTCGACCGGTATTTTGCCCATCCATGCCGCGATTTTGCCCGCACCGACGAGGCGCTGCGATTGCGGCGCACCGGCGATGACGTGGCGATCACGTGGAAGGGGCCGCGGATCGACGCCGCCACCAAGACACGTCGCGAGATCGAATTGCCGCTCTCCGCGGCGCTGCCGCAGCATGGCGAAACATTGCCCCCTGCTGAATCTGCGATCGCTCGTTGGACGCAATTGCTCGAGGCGCTCGGCTTTCGACCGGTCGCGACGGTGTCCAAGCGGCGGCGACCGGCGCGTGTGCTCTGGCAGGGTACGGAGGTCGACGTGGTTCTCGACAGTGTGACGGGGCTCGGTGAGTATCTCGAACTCGAGCTTCAGGCCCGCGCGGAGGAGGTGCCGGTGGCACGGGCCTGCCTGGAATCGCTGGCCCGCGAACTCGGCTGCGGTGTTTCAGAACGGCGCAGCTATCTCGAACTGCTGCTGGCCGCCCGCGGATAGAGTCGAGCATCGCTGGGGGCGATGGGTGCCGCAACCGGCCCTACCGCACGACGTGGTTGCGGCCGTCGAGCAGGATCACGGCCGGCTTGTGTGCGGCGGCCTCCTGCTCGTCGAGCCACGCATACGACATGATCGTGAGCCGGTCGCCGGGCGCCCCCAGGTGCGCGGTGGCGCCGTTGAGTTCGATCGCGCCCGAACCGGCCTTCCCGTAGATCACGTAGGTCTCGAACCGCTCGCCGTTGGCAAGGTTGCCCACGAGAATCTTTTCGTACGGACGGAGGCCGACCCGTTCGGCCAGGTCGGCCGCGATCGTGAGGCTCCCCTCGTAGTCCACCGACGCGCCGGTGACCGTGGCACGGTGGATTTTCGATTTCAGCAGGCAGATCGTCATCGGTGTTCAGCGGGTGGGACGGAAACGGATGCAGACGGGGGACGGCACGTCGAGCGACTGGCCCGTGAAAGATAGTTTGCCAGTTTCGGCGTCGATCGCGAAGACCGTCACGGTGTGGGAGTTTTGACCGGCGGCGAGCAGGAATTTCCCGGCCGGGTCGATCACGAAGTTGCGGGGAGTCTTGCCTCGGATCGGCTCCGCGCCCAGGAACGTGAGCCGCCCCGTGGCCCCGTCCACCGCATACATGGCGATCGAGTCGTGGCCCCGGTTCGAGGCGTAGAGGAATTTCCCGCTGGGATGGGCGACGATTTCCGCGGTGGAAAAGCCCTTCGTGTCGGTGACGTCGGCAGGGAGCGTGGAGATCGCCTGGATCGCCGTGAGCGTGCCCGCCTGCGGATCGAAGGAGAATGCCGTCACGGTGAGGTCGAGTTCGTTGACCGCGTAGCCATACCGGCCGTTCGGGTGAAACGCGAAGTGTCGCGGCCCCGCGCCGGGCTCGCCGCGGCCAAAGCCGTGGGGAGTGAGCGTGGCCTTGCCCACATCGAGGGCGTGGATGAGCACCTTGTCGACCCCCAGGTCGCAGGCCAACGCGAAGCGGCCGTCAGCCGTCGGATTGATCGAATGACCGTGCGGTGCCTCCTGCCGCTGTGGATTCGGCCCCTTCCCTTCATGCTGAATGAAGCCACCGGGCGAACCCGGCACGACGGGCTCGAGGCTGCCGTCGGCGGCGAGCCCCAGGCAGATCACGCTGCCGCCGCCGTAGTTGGCCGCCAGCGCGACCCGGCCAGTGCGATCGACCGACACATGGCAGGGACCTGCGCCGCCGGAGGGCTGGTGATTCTTCAGTGTCAGCTTTCCGGTGGTCTCGTCGATCGCGAAGGAGCATACGGCGCCCGTCGGCTTGCCGTCGGTCTCGCCCACCTCCGACACGGCGTAGAGCACGGGCAGCGTGGGGTGCACCGCGAGGAACGATGGGCTCTTCACCGCCGCCGCCACGACCGGCTCGGTCAGCTTCCCCGTAGCGACATCGAGCCTCGACACATAGATCCCCTCGCTGTTGGCGGGGCCGCCGGTGTAGGTGCCGAACCAGACGAACGGGTTGGTCGGCTCGGCGCCGTGGGCGGCGAAGGCGGCTCCCAGCACGGCGACCACGGACGCGACGACAGGCAACAGGCTCGTGGCAATGGACGGCATCGGCGGAAATCCTCATGCTGCCGGCGGTTGAGTCAGCGGAACCGCCGGCATCCGGCTCCGCCTCCAATCCTCAGATCGTACCCCCATGACCGACCAACGCAACGAGCAGGACCGGCGGCCGGTGGCAGCCGCCCGGTCGGTCGGCCGCGAGGCCCGCAACACGCTCTGGCTGGAGCTTTACCAGGTGGTGGTTCGCGTCGGCTGGATCTTCAAGACCGAGACGATCATCATGCCCGCGGTGCTCGACGCCGTGGTCGATTCGGGATTCCTACGCGGCCTCCTGCCGGTGCTCAACCGCGGTGGTCAGAGCGTGCCGCCGCTGCTCGCGGCGGGACCCCTGGCCCGCGTGCGCCGCAAGAAGTGGCCGCTGGTGCTGACGAGCCTGGCGATGGCGGCCTGCTTCGGCGGGCTGGCCGTGGCCTGGCCGGCGCTGGCGGCCACGCGGCCCGATCTGCTGGCGGTGCTGTTCCTCGTGCTCTACGCGCTCTTCTCGGCGACCAACGGACTGAACCAGTTGGTGGTTGCCTCGCTGCAGGGCAAGCTCATCTCGCCCGGGCATCGCGGCCGTGCCATGGTCGTGAGCGTGGCCGTCGGCAGCGTGCTGGCGATTGTGGCCGCGGCGGTGCTGCTGGGCCCTTGGTTGGCCGAGCCGGACGGCTTCCCGAAGATCTTCGCCGCGACGGCAGCGTTCTTCGCGTTGGCCGCGATCGCGCCTGTGTTTCTCGACGAGCCTGCGGATGACGAGCTGCCCGTGGCGACCGACTGCGGGAAGACGCCACGCGGCCTCGTCGGCAGCCTGACGCGACACGCAGCAGCGGGCATCGACTCGTGGCGGCGGACACTGCACGGGGATCCGTCGCTCGTGCGGCTGTGCGTTGTGGCCGCCTGTTTCTCCGCCGTGCTCATGCTCTTTCCCCACTACCAGGCCTTCGCGCGGGACCGGCTCGGCAGCCACACGGCCAGCCTGCTGACATGGGTCATCGTCCAGAACGCCGCCACCGGCATCGTCAGCCTCGTGGCGGGCCCATTCTCTGATCGCCGGGGCACGCGGATCGTGCTCGTCTGGCTCGTGGCGCTCTCCTCGCTCACGCCGCTGGTGGTGACGCTGCTCTCGCTCTTGCCGCACGAGCACGCCGTCGAATGGTTTTGGATCGTCTATGTGCCGCTGGGGCTCAATCCGATCTCGCTGAAGATCTTCACCAACTACGCGCTCGAACTCGCCCCTGCCGCGGCGGATCATCCGCGGTATGTCAGCATCGTGGGGGCGGCGCTGGCCCTGCCGTTCGTGGTTTCGCCGCTGGTGGGTGTGGCGGTCGACTCGCTGGGCTTCCGGCCCGTCTTCATCGTGGGGGCCGCCGCGATCGCCGCCGGCGCGGTCGTCGCCCTCGGCCTGCCGGAGCCCCGCCACCGCCAGTAGCAAGGATCTGGCAGAAGAATCTGGGCAAAGGGTCGAGCACGCTGCTCCGCCGGGGGGCGGTGAAAGCCTCCGACTCGAGGCGAGGATACGCCGACTCGCTTCGGCTTCCCCCGCCCCCCGGCTCCCGTTCTCCACGGGACCCGCACACCATGCCGGTTTTTGGGGAAAACAAATACATTGCGAAGGGTGTCGTTCAGCCCGTATGCTCCACCGGCCGCTCGGGTGTCCGGTGCGGGGTTTCGAAACAGCGTGGAGGCATATGCCATGAAGTCTTTCCGGATGATGGGTTTGGTGGCGCTGGTCGCGGCGGTGTTCTGCTCGGCCGCTCTCGTGTCGGCTGCCCCGAAGGAGCCGAAGGATGCGAAGTGCCCCGTGTCGGGCAAGGGCTGCAATCCCGAGAAGAGCGCTGACTTCGCCGGCGGCAAGGTCTACTTCTGCTGCGGCAACTGCGAGAACGCCTTCAAGGGCGACTCCGCCAAGTTTGCAGCCAAGGCCCACCAGCAGCTGGTCTCGACCGGTCAGCTCGTGCAGAAGGGCTGCCCCTTCAGCGGCGGTGCCGTGAAGGAAGGCACGCAGCTCGACGTCGGCGGCACCGAGGTCGGCTTCTGCTGCAACAACTGCAAGGGCAAGGTCGAGAAGGCTTCGCCCGACGAGCAGGTCACCCTGGTCTTCGGCAACGTCGAAAAGGGTTTTGCCGCCAAGGCCAAGTAAGGCCGCAGCCCGGACGGCCGCATTCGTGGGCCCGGAACTGATCTAGGTCGTTCGCGGCCGGCATGAAATACTCCGCACGGGAGCCGGTATCCCGTGCGGAGTTTTTTTGTCCATGCGCGTGTTTCTCTCGGCGGGTGAACCCTCTGGCGACCATCATGCCGCGGCGCTGGTGCGGAGCCTCAAGGCGCGGCAGCCCGACGTGGAGTGCGTCGGCCTGGGTGGGCCGTGCATGGCCGCGGAGGGATGCCGGCTCGTTGCCGATCTGACGCAGTTGGCCGTGATGTGGTTTCTCCGCGTCATTCTCAACATCCACCGGTTCGTCGACCTGGCCCGGCGTGCCGAGCGGAGCTTTCTCGACGCCCGTCCCGATGTCTGCGTGCTCGTCGATTTCCCCGGCTTTCACTGGTGGCTGGCCTGGCGGGCCAAGCGACATGGCATCCCCGTGGTCTTTTACTGTCCGCCGCAGATCTGGGCCTGGGGCAGTTGGCGGATCCACAAGATGCGGCGGCTCGTCGACCACGTGCTCTCCGCGCTTCCCTTCGAACACGACTGGTTTGTGGCGCAGGGCATGTCGAGCACGCTCGTGGGGCATCCTTTCTTCGATGAACTCCGTGCCTCCCGATCCGCCGCGGCCGATGCTCACAGTCGCGCGGTGGAGCGATCTGGTCGACCTGTCGTGCTGCTCCTGCCCGGCTCCCGCGGCCAGGAGATCGAGGCCAACCTTGCCACGATCCTGCGGGCCGCGGCGGGAACCGCCATGCGGGTGCCCGAGGCCCGTTTCGTGGTCGGCGCGCTCCACGAGAAGCATGCCGCGCGGGTGCAGCAGTCGATCATCGCCCTCGGCCCCGTGCTCGACGGCCTCGATCTCCGCGTGGAGACCGGCCGCACGCGGAGCCTGATGCGCGAGGCGGCCTGCGCGATCGCGGTGAGCGGATCGGTATCGCTGGAACTGCTCGCCGCGCGGGTGCCGACGGTGATCGTCTATCGCATCAGCGGCCTCGCCCACGTCGTGCAGAGCTGGTTTCGTCATGCCCGCTTCATCACGCTGGTCAATCTCCTGGCGGCACGGGAGCCCGTGGGCCCGACGCGGCGAGAGTGGCGTGCTCCGCAGGAGGTCGCTCCCGCTGATCCCGAGGCGATCTTTCCGGAGTATCTGTCCGTGCAGGATCCGGCAGCCCACCTCGCCGGGCATGTCGTGGAATGGCTCACGCAGCCGACGGCCCGGGAGGCCGTGATCACGCGGCTCGATGCGGTGGCCGACCGAGTGTCCCACGGTGGTTCCGCCGACCGGGCGGCTGACGCGGTGCTCGCCATCGCCTCGCAGGGTCTGGTAGGGCTGCCGAACGGATCGCATTCTGGGGCCTCCGGCCAGGTGGCCGGCTCCACCCCGTGTCGGTCGCCGGCGCATGCGGCATAATGCCACGATGTTTCTTGCCGCCCCCCAGCCGACGCCCGCCGACCTGCAGTTTTCGCTGTTTGGCATTCCCGTGCGGGTGTCGGGCTGGTTCTGGGTAGGTGCGGCGCTCCTTGGATGGGGCCTCTGTATGTCGCTGGCCCGCGGCGACCAGCGGCAGTTGCTCCAGTATCTGGTGATCTGGATGGTCGCGGTCCTGTTTTCGCTGCTCGTGCACGAGATGGGGCATGCGTTGGCCTACCGGTGGTTTGGGCAGTCGGCCCACGTGGTGCTCTATCATCTTGGCGGGCTCGCGATTCCCACCGCTTGGGGCAGCCGCGGTGCCCGGCGGCCTTCGCAGCGGCTGATCGTCTCGGCAGCCGGGCCGCTGGCGCAGCTGGCCCTGGCCGGGATCATCGTGGCGGTGCTCAAGGCAGGCGGCTATGCCGTGCCCTTTCCGGTGCCGAGCGTCGGGGCGGTGCTTGGGCTCTACGAAGGCGCGGACATCGGCTCCCGCTTTCTGTTCGCGCTGGTGTTCTTCCTGCTCCAGGTCAACATCTTCTGGCCGCTGTTGAACCTCGTGCCGGTGCCGCCGCTCGACGGCGGTCAGATCGTGCGCGAGGGACTGCTCAGCCTCGGCGTGGCCGATGCCGCGAGGATTGCCGCCATGATCGGCGTGGCGGCCGGGGCCGCGGTCGCCTGGTGGGGCTACACGCACAACGAGCCCTATCTGGGCATCATGTTCGCCATGCTCACCGTCTCCTGCTTCCAGAGCCTCTCGGACAACACACCGTGGCAGCGCTGGAACTGATGCGGCTCGAGCATGCGCCGCACGTGTTCTCGTGGGCCGGGGTTGGCTGTTCTATGTCGCCGGACGTTCGCTACGGCCATCCTGGCCTCCGCTCACTCGATGCTGACTGCGCTTCGGCATCCTGCCTGCGCTTGTCAGCAACGCCGGCTCCCGGAGCATGGGCAACCCCTCCCGTTCTCGGCACAGCAGGAAGGGCGCGCATGAGCTTCAAGGAGAATCCGTATGAATCGCTTCCCTCAACCTCGCGTGGTGGTGCTCGGGGCGAGCAACGTGTCACGGGCGCTCGCACGGCTTGTCTCGACCGTGGAAACCCGGTCGCCGGGGGCTGACCTGTTCGTGGCGGCCGGCCATGGCCGCGGCTACGGCGTGAACACCCGCGTCGCAGCGAGGCGGCTGCCGTCGATCCTCGGCAGCGGCCTGTGGCGGGGCCTCGATCGCCAGGGGGGCGACGTGTCGGCCGCGCTCGTTACCGACGTCGGCAACGAACTGCTCTACGGCTTTCCCGCCGAACAGATCGCGTCATGGGTGCGCGAGAGCGTCCGCCGGCTCGCTGATCGTGGCGCGACGATCGCGATCACGCGGCTGCCGATGGCCGGCATCGCGACGGTCGGAGCGGTCCGCTACCGTGCCCTGCGGACCTTCTTCGTGCCGGGCTGCCGGCTGTCGCTCGCCGACCTCAAGGCGGCGTCCACCAGGCTCGACGCGGACCTGCAGGCCATCGCTGGAGACTACGGCGCCCAGGTCATCGAGCAGCCCGCGCACTGGTATGGCCTCGACACTTTGCATGTTCGCCGTCGCCACCTCGACGATCTCTTGCTCGCAGCCTGTGGGGCGTGGGGATTTTCTGCCCCGGAGTCGCACGCCAAGGCTTCCGTGCCCGACTGGGTGAAGGTCGGCACGAAGGCCGCGGAGGTCCGCTCGCTCGCGGGCGTGATGCGGTTCACGCCGCAGCCGGTGCTGCGGCTGCGAAGCGGCGGCACGCTGTCGTTGTATTAGCGCGAAGCCAGTCCCCGGGTTTCCACCCGGGGCTTGTATGTTCGAGGCTGCGCGGTCATCAACCGTTGCGAAACCTCCCGATGAAAGCCCGGAGCAGAAGCGATGGGACGTGCGTTCTCCACAGCATTAGGCCCGGAAGGCCGGGTAAGCAGCAGCCGACGGAGGTTGGCCAAGCGATGGTCGGCACGATGCCGAGCCGTCGCGTGAAGCCGGGGCATGGGCAGCCCCGAACCGCTGCCCTTACAGCACGGGCAGCGAGGGCATCGGCGGACGGGAGGCGTGGGCCGCGGCGAGGTTGCCCACGAGCCGCTCGCAGATCGCCTCCAGGTAGGGGCGGGAGGCCGGATCGTCGTAGTTGGCCGCGGTGCGGCCCGCGTCGCCATGCTCGCGAATCGGGATCTGGATCGGCACCTCGCCGAGGAATGGAATGTCGAACTCCTTCGCCGTCCGCTTTGCACCGCCGGTGCCGAAGATGTCATACCGCTTCTGCGTGTCGGGGCAGACGAAGAAGCTCATGTTCTCCACCATGCCGAGCAGGGGAATATTCACCTTGCGGAACATGGCGATCGCCTTCATGGCGTCGAGCAGGGCCACGTCTTGCGGCGTGCAGACGACGACGGCACCGGTGAGTGGCAGCACCTGCGAGAGCGTCAGGGCGATGTCGCCGGTGCCCGGCGGCATGTCGATGATGAGATAGTCGAGCGGCCCCCACGCCGTGTCGCGGAGCATCTGCGTGATCGCGCCGTGCAGCATCGGTCCCCGCCACACCACCGCCTCGCCCGCCGGCACCAGAAACCCCATCGACATCACCGGCATCGGATGCGGGCCCACCGGCAGGAGCATCGGGACGATCTTGCCCGCGTCGATCTGCGGCCGGCCGGAGAGGCCGAGCAGGTGCGGGACGCTCGGACCGTAGACGTCGGCATCGAGCAGGCCGACGCGGCTGCCGGCCCGCGCCAGGCCGATGGCGATCGAGGCGGCGATCGTGCTCTTGCCGACGCCCCCCTTGCCCGAACCGACCGCGATCACGCTCTTCGCCTCGAGGCCGATCTGCCCGATCTTCGTGGGCGGACGGTCGTGCGGGACGATCTCCACGGCGACCCGGGGCACGGCCGGAAACCGGGCCCGCAGCAATTCCTCGATCCGGCCCCGTGTCTGGCTCCAGAGGATCGCCGCGTGCGAGGTGAGGCCGACCTGCACCGCGATCGCTGCAGGCGAGGCTTCGACCGACCGAACCTGGCCCATCTCGACGAGCGATCTGCCCGTCTCGGGGTCGGCGATGTCGGCGAGCACGGCCGTGACGGATGCGGAATCAACGGTGGCTGGGTGGTTACTCATGCTGCGTTCGGGCCTCCGACCCGTAATATTCTCGATCCTATTTTCGGCTTTCCGTATTCACGCCGGGCTCAGATATCCTGTCCGCCCCGGCTTGGCGATCGCAGGTCGCTGGTACTCAACCGGCCCTCCAGGCCTGAAGCATCCGATTCTCTCCGCTTTACGCGGTCACGGCCTCGTCTTTTCGATCACGTCGCCAGCGCGGGACGACGATACGAACAGTCCGCGGGGCTGGAGTGTGACCATCAGCACGAGCGCCGTGCAGAGCAGCATGGCGACGCCGGCAGCGAGCCCGCCGTCGGCCTGCACGCCCCGCTTTGCGGTGCGGAAATACATGGCTGCGATGATCCGCAGGTAGTAGGCAGCCGCGATTGCCGCATTGAGCACGAGCACCACGGCCAGGGAGACGAACCAGGCGCGGCGGCTGCCGAAGGTGATCGCCGCGTTCCAGTCGACCTCGAGCGCCGAGGTGGCCAGCGAGAGTTTGCCCCAGAAGCCGGGCAGCGGCGGAATGCCGGCGAGGCTCAGCAGAAACAGGGCGATTGCGAACGCCGCCACGGGATTCGTGGAGGAGAGCCCGTCGAGATCGTCGACCGTGGCGATCTCCTCGCGCGGTGGCCGTGGGCCGCTGCCGGCCGTCCACTCCGGCCAGCGATGACCCAGGTAGGTGATCGCCGCGAAGAGACCGGCTGTCGCCAACGCGTAGGTGGCCAGATAAAAGAGCGTGGCACTGAGGCCGCCGAGGCCCAGCGTCCACGAGGTGTCGGGCCCGCCCGGCCCAGTCCGGCCCGCCTGGGCGGCGGCAGCCGCTGCCGCAGAGGCGATGCCGACGAGCAGGTAGCCAGCATGGGCGATCGAGGAGCAGGCCAGCAGCCGCCGGAGATTCCGCTGCAAGAGCGCCATCACGTTGCCAACTGTCATCGTCACCGCCGCGAGCGTCGCGGCCAGCGGCCAGAAGAGCGACAGGTGAGCCATGGCGGCCCCGCCCACGGCGGCGTCGCCCGCGTCGGCCGGAACGATGGCCAGCGCGAGCACCCGCACGAGCACCACGATTCCGGCCACCTTGGGCAGCGTGGAGAGCAGCGCCGCGTTCGACGGGCTGGTGCCCTCGTACACGTCGGGGGCATAGAAATGCATCGGCACGGCCGCCAGGCGGAAGGCCGCACCGGCCAGAGTCATGCCGATGGCGACGGGCAAAAGGACGGTCGCCATGCCGACCGCGGTATCGGCTGTGGAACGCAGCCGAGCGCCGATGATCTCCAGGCTCGTGGAGCCGCCGATTCCATAGAGGCACACAGCCGCATAGAGAAACAGGGCCGAGGCCACCAGCGAGAGGAAGAAATACTTGAGGCTCGCCTCCTGGCCATGGGCGTCGGTGCGTTTGAGGGCCAGCAGGATGTAGGTGGGAATTGACACCAGCTCCAGACCCACGAACAGGAGCACCAGATCATCGGCCACCGCCGCGAGCGAGAGGCCGGCCAGCAGGATCAGAAACGTGCCCGCCTCCTCGCAGGTGCCGCCGTGACGGGCCGCTCCCCCCCCGAACCCGTTGCCGTGCGTGACGGCGCTGCGGAACAGGTCGCCTGCCTGCACGAGAGCCAGAATCGCCCCCAATCCCAGCACGACCCAGCGGATGTAGACCGAGAAGGCGTCGATGCGGATGCCCCCCGACGCCACCCACGCCCCTTCGGGTGGCTGCCCGCCTGCCACGAGCATCGCCGCGATGATGCCCACGAAGGCGACCGACCAGCCGCTGCGAAGACCCGTAAACGCGCCGCCGAGGAAGGCGACGAGCGCCGCGGCCACCAGAACGATCTCGGGGGCCAGCAGGAAGAAACTCTGCAAGGAACTCATATGCGAAGTCATGGACGATCCGATGTCAGGATGAATGGCTGCCGGTATGCCGGGTGGTCGTGGCCGACGACACGGTCCTCGACGTGAGCGGGCTGGGTGATGGGGGCGGCGTCTTCCAGAGACCGCATCTGTTCGGCAAACGCCGCGGTGGCGTCGCGGGTGGCGGCGCGAAGCACGGCCGAGGGCGGCGCGAGGAAGGTCGCCGGCGCGAGTCCGATCCACAGCACGAACACTGCCAGAGGAGCGAGCGCCGCGATTTCAAACCACTCCAGATCGCAGCGACCGTCGCTCCCAGAATGCCCGTCGTGACCGTGCGCGTCGTGACCATGATCATGTCCCGCCGCGGCCTGACGGGGAGGCTCCCGCGATCCGCCGAAGAAGACCCGCTCCACGGCCCAGAGCATGTACCACGCGCCGAGCACGACGCCGGCCACGGCCGACACCGCCATGACGAGGTAGGCGACGCGGAGCGAGGGCGCAACCCCGGCCCACGCCCGCTGGAAGGAGCCTGCGAGGATGAGGAACTCACCCACGAAGCCGTTCAGGCCCGGCAGGCCGATGCTGGAAAATGTGAACAGCATGAAGAGCACCGTCAGCCAGGGGGCCTTCGTGGCGATGCCGCCCAGGTTGGCGATCGAGCGGGTGTGGAACCGTTCGTAGATCATGCCGACCAGTGCGAACAGACCGGCGGCGGACAGCCCGTGGTTGATGAGTTGCAGGTTGGCCCCTTCCACGGCCACCGGCTCGAGGGCAAACAGGCCCATGACGATGTAGCCCATGTGGCTCACCGACGAATAGGCGATGAGTCGCTTGAGGTCGGTCTGCACGAGCGCCACGAGCGCCCCGTAGAGGATTCCGGCCACGCCCAGACCAAAGAGCCACGGGGCGGCTGCGGCTGTGGCGTCGGGAAGCATCGGCATCGAGAACCGCAGGAAGCCGTAGATGCCGATCTTGAGCAGCACTCCCGCCAGATCGACGCTGCCGCCCGTGGGCGCCTCGACGTGGGCCAGCGGCAGCCAGGTGTGGAAGGGAACGATCGGCACCTTCACGGCGAAGCCGGCGAAGAGCGCGAGGAACACGATCATCTGCAGCCAGCCCTTTTCCGGGCTCATCGGCAGCGGGTGGGCGGCCGTGCCCGCCGTGAGGGCGGCGATGTCGAAGGTGACGGTGCCGGTGTGGGAGGCGTTCCAGAGCACGATCGTGAGCAGGCCGAGGAAGGCGAGCACGCTGCCGGCGAGCGTGTAGATGAAGAATTTCACCGCGGCCCGCCGCCGCTCTTCGTGTCCCCAGATGCCGATCAGGAAGAAGAGCGGCACGAGCGTGAACTCGAAGAACACGTAGAAGAGGATCACGTCGCGGGCCGCGAACACACCGAGCATCGCCGCCTCCAAAAGGAGGAGCAGCACGTAGAATCCGACCGGCTTCTCCTTGATCGCGTTCCAGCTGACGAGCACCGCCGTGAGGGAGAGCAGTGCCGACAGGCCGAAGAGCCAGATCGAGAGGCCGTCGAGCCCCAGCGACAGGCGGACATCGAACACGCCTCCCACGAGCCAGGGAGCCGAGGAGACGGCATACGCCTCGCCGGCCGCGGCCTCCGGGCTCTGCAGGTACCGCAGCACGAGCCAGCCGGCGTTGAGGAGGGTGATGAGCGCTGTCACCGACGCGCTCTGCCGCACCGCCGAAAGACCGCGGCTGCCGAGCACCCAGGCCACGACCGCTCCGATGAGCGGCGTGGCGATCACGAGCAGGAGGTGCGTCGCAGGGGAGAAGCCATTCATGGGGGTTGGAGCCGCTGGAAGAAAGGGAGGTGAGTGATCCGTGGTGGAAGCGGGCGTCAGTTGCGAATCTGCCAGGCGAGCAGGACAACGATCGCCAGCACGCCGACCACGCCGGCCAACGCGTAACGCTGCAAGAGGCCCGACTGAGCGCGACGGACGATGCCGCCCAGGGCGGTTGGCACCCAGGCGATCGCATCGACGGCCCCATCGATCACGTACCGGTCGAAGAGGGCCGCGACGAGAGCCAGGCCTTCCAGCGGCCGGACGATGAGCGCGGCATAGATCTGGTCGAAATAAAACTTGTTGGCAAAGACGGTCTGGAGGGGGCCGAGAAACCGTTCCAGCGCCGGGCCGTCGCTGCGGCGGCCGAGGTAGCCGATGCCGGCCACCACGATGCCGATGGCGGCGGCAAGCGTGCCCTGGATCGCAAGGTTCATGTGGAACGCGTGCGGCGTGGCGGTGGCGGCCACGGCCGGTGCCGTGAGCGAGGGGGTTGCCGAGAGGAAGTGGGCCAGCCAGTTCGTGCTGAAGAGCAGCCAGCCCACCGCCAACGAAGGCACGGCCAAAATGACCAGCGGCAGCGTCATCGACGCGGGCGACTCGTAGGAGACGTGGCCGCCGTGTCCATGGTCGCCATGCGTCTTGTGGTCATGAGTATCGTGGCCGTGCGCCCCCTCAGGCACCCGCGTCGGGCCGGTGAAGGTCATGAACACGGCGCGGAAGGTATAGAAGGCGGTCAGCCCGGCCGTGACCAGCGACATCCAGAACAGGATCTGCCAGGTTTCCGGTCGATCCAGGGCGTCGAGGCCGACGGTGGTGCCTGCCCCATGGGCAGCGGCTGCGGGCGAGAAGCTGGCGAAGTGGAATGCTCCATCGGCCGCTCGGATCGCGTGGTGCGAATCATGTGCGCCGGGCCAGGCCTTCGCATGGAGGGCGGCCAGGATCTCGTCCTTGCTGAAGAAGCCGGCGAAGGGCGCCACGCCGGCCAGGGCCGCAGACCCCACGAGGAAGGTGGCCGCCGTGATCGGCATCACGCGGCGCAGGCCTCCGAATCGCCGCATGTCGATCACGCCGCCCATGGAGTGCATCACCGAGCCCGCGCCGAGAAACAGGAGCGCCTTGAAGCAGGCGTGGGTGAGCAGGTGGAAGATCGCCGCGGTGAAGCCGAGCAGCGTGCCGGTGCCGAGGCTCGCGAACATGTAGCCAAGCTGGCTGATCGTCGAATAGGCGAGCACCCGCTTGAGGTCGTTCTGCACGGTGCCGATGAGCGCCGCGACCAGCGCCGTCGTGGCGCCCACGATCGACACCACCGTCAGCGCGCCGGGGCAGGCGGCAAAGAGCGGGGCCGACCGCGTGATCAGGTAGATGCCGGCGGTCACCATCGTGGCCGCATGGATCAGGGCGCTGGCGGGGGTGGGGCCCTCCATGGCATCGGGCAGCCAGACGTGCAGCGGCAGTTGGGCGCTCTTGCCACAGGCCGCCAACAGGAGGAGCAGACAGATCGCGGTGCCGATCAGACCACCCGCGTACCCCGCCGCATCGGCCAGCCGGGTCTGCCCGAGGATGCCCGGCATGATCACGCCATCGGGGGTGATGGTGTCGTGGAAGTTGAGCGTGCCGTAGGTCATCCAAAGCAGGAAGACCGCGATCGCCAGGCCAAAGTCGCCGACGCGGTTGACGAGGAATGCCTTCTTGGCCGCACGGGCCGCCTCGGGCTTCGTGAACCAGAAGCCGATCAGCAGGTAGCTGCAGGCGCCGACCGCCTCCCAGAAGACGTAGACGAGCAAGAAGTTGCTGGCGGCCACGAGCATCGACATCGAGAATACGAACATCGCGACCAGCGCGAAGAACCGGGGATAGCCCGGATCGCCGTGCATATAGCCGGTCGAATAAATGGCCACGAGCAGGCCAACGCAGGTGATGATCGTGAGCATCGTGGCGGTGAGCGGATCGAGCCGCAGCGCGACGGGAATCGAGAAGCTGCGGACGTCCTTCCCCGCCGCAAGGTCCTGCGGCGTCAGACGCGGATCGGCGGCCGGGCTGCCGGCCGGAGGCGTGTAGGCGGAGTCGAACGAGGCCCACTGCCAGAGCGTCGCGATCATTTCCACGGGCCTGACAGGCTCCGCATGGGCGCCGTGGGCGGGGCTCACGTCACGGGCGGTCGCAGCCAACAACGTAATGGCCACGACGGCGGCTCCGGCGATGCCGGCCATCGCCGGAAGGTGGGCGCGGGGGCCGAGAGTGCGGCCCAGAAGCACGGTGAGGATCGCGCCTGCCAGTGGTAGCAGTGGCACGAGCACCAGCAGCGTTGCGGGGGAGAATTCTTGCATGGGGATGGGGGCTGCGGATGGATGACGGGTGGAAAGAGGAATCGGAAAGCCGCGGAGGACGCCCTGGCTCAGACATGCTCGCGCTGGAGCGGTTCGTTCTCATCCGCAGGGGGCAGGACGCCGGCAGGCGCGAGCGTGGGGAATCGCGGGGGCACGGTGTCGATCGCAGGAAGTTCATGATCGACCATGCGGGCCGAGGTGGCCTCGCGAAGCGATTGCCATGCCGCCGCGTCGAGCCTGCCGGTCCGCGAGAAGGCCTGCAGCACGAAAACCAAAGCCACCGCGGCTTCGCAGGCGGCCACCGTGAGCACGAAGATCACGAGCACGTGGCCGCCCCAGTCGCCGTGGTAGCGGCTCCAGGCCACGAGGCTCACCGAGATCCCCTGCAGCATCATCTCCGCCGCCAGGAACATCACGATCAGATTGCGGCGCGTGAGGATGCCCACGAGACCGAGGCTGAAGAGGATGGCGCCAACGGTGAGGGCGTTTTGCAACAAGGCGAGCGACTGCATCGTGTTCATCGGGAGGCACTCCTGCCAGCAGCGGGGCCTGAGGGGGCGTGGGCGGCTTCACCACGGGACACGACGGCGATCGCGCCGATGAGCGCCACCAGGAGGAGAACGCCCGCCGCTTCGACCGCCACGAGATGCCGGCCAAACAGGTCGCCACCAAGCCGGGCAACGTGATTCTCGGCCAGCGGATCGAAGGCTGTTGCGGACGCGACGGGAGCGGCGGCCGCGGTATCACCGGCAGCAGCCTGCGAAGGCGTGCTGCAGCAGGCGGCTGGAGCGGCCGACAGCCGACCGATCGACAGCGACAGCACGCCGAGCAGCACGGCGCCGGCGATCGCCGACAGGAAGGGCTCGTTCGAAACCCGGTCATACGGGGCGAGGCCAGCGGGCTGCGCGAGCATGAGCACGAAGAGAAACATCACGAGAATCGCACCGGCATAGACCACGATCGTGGCGACGCCGAGGAACTGGGCCCCCAGCACCAGCAGCACCCCAGCCACGCCGGCCAGCGACAGCGCGAACCAGATCGCTGCGTAGACAGGGGATCGCGAGACGATGGTGGCGGCGGCGGAGATGACCGCCACCAGCGACACAATGAGGAACACGGCTTCCTCACCCAGACCGCCGAGCCGGCGGCCCGCCGCGATGAACGCAGCCAGCGCCCCGATGCCCAGGAGCGTGCCGAGCCAGCGGGCGGAGTTGCTTTCCCGGGCGCTGGGCAACAGGAGCCAGAGGCTCACGGCGGTCGCGACGATCGCCCCGGCCAACAGGGGGCCGGACGAGAGCAGATTGACGGGGAGAGGGATCACAGCGTGCCTCCCAGGCTCGCCGACTTCATCGGCTCGGCATCCTTCGTCATGTCGTAGACGCTCAGCAGTTTTTCCTTGTCGAAGATCATCTCCTCACGGCTCTTGCCCGTGAGGTCGAGCAGACTCGTCAGCTCGATCGCGTCGACGGGGCAGGCCTCCTCGCACATCCCGCAGAAGATGCACCGCAGCTCGTCGATCGCGAAGCTCTCGGGATATTTCTCGCGGTCGGGCCAGGGGCTGTCGGTGGCGACGATGTCGATGCAGTGCGCCGGGCAGGCGGTGGCGCAGAGGAAACAGGCCACGCACTTCACGCGGCCTTCCTGGTCGCGGTTGAGCCGATGCACGCCACGGTAGATGAGCGGGTTGCCAACCGTGGGCCGCTGCTCGGGATAGCTCACGGTCAATTTCGGGCTTACCAGGTGGCGGGCCGTGGTGGTGAGTCCCTGCACAAAAAGCGGCAGATAAAGCCGCTCGGCGAGGCCCAGCGGCTTCTCTTCGATCCAGGTGACGGCAGGGTCGGTCGGCTTCATGTCAAACCTCCACCAGTTCGTGCTCGGCATCGAGCAGGCTGTGCGTACGGATCGGCCTGTTGTCGGTGCCGGAGGGCGTGAGCAGGCCGGCGGCGATCCAGCCCAGGAAAAACACCGCCCACGGCGCCGCGATCGCGACGGCCTGGGCTGGCCCGGCGCCGAGCTTCTCGACGAGCAGCGGGCGGAACTCCTCGATCGTCGCCACGGCCACGAGGTTGACGATGCCCAACGGCAGCATCACCTTCCAGGCGAGGTTCATGAGCTGGTCAAAGCGGAATCGCGGCCAGCTCCAGCGGACGAGCATGAAGAACAGAATCACCCCGAAGATTTTCGCGGAGAGCACGCCAAAGCGGATGAGCGCCCCGAGCCAGGTCACTTCCTGACTCGATCCGGTCAGGCCCCAGAGATGCCAGCCGCCCAGGAACATGATCACGATGAGGAAGGCGGCCGTGACCATGTGGAGGAACTCGGCCACGAGGAACAGCAGCAGTTTGATGCCGGAATATTCGGTGTGGTAGCCGCCCACGAGTTCCTGCTCGGCCTCCGGCAGGTCGAACGGCAGCCGGGCCGCCTCCGCGAAGCTGGCCACGAGGAACACGATGAAGCCCAGCGGCTGCGCGAAGGCGTACCAGATCCCCGACTCGGCCTGCGCGTTCATGATCACGTCGAGCTTGAGCGAGCCGGCCGCCAGCACGACGCCCAGCAGCCCGAGGCCGAGTGGAATCTCGTAGGCCACGAGTTGGGCGCTGCTCCGCAGGCCTCCCAGAAAGCCGTACTTATTGTTGCTTGCCCAGCCGCCGAGCAGGACGCCGTAGACCGCGATGCTCGAGAGCGCGAAGACCCAGAGCACGCCCACGTCGAGGCCCGGCGCGACGAGGAACGGGACCGGGTCGGGGAGGCCAGGAATGCCCAGTGGCGGCAGCACGCTGCCGAACGGGATGGCGGCGAAGATCGCCAGGGATGCCGCCAGGATGACCAGCGGCGCGGTTGTGTAGAGCACCTTGTCGACGTGCCGCGGCGTGAAATCTTCCTTCATGATGATCTTCAGGCCGTCGGCCATCGGTTGTCCGAGGCCGAACAGGCGGATCTTCGTGAGCGGGATGCCGACGCGATTGGGGCCCTTGCGATCCTGCACCCACGCGGCCATCCACCGCTCGACGAGCACGAGGTAGGCCGCCGCCGTCATCAGGCCGCCGATGAGCAGGCCGATCTTCACGAGCGCGGCGATCGTGGGGAGGAAGGGGGCGAGTGCGTTCATGGAATGGTGTTCAGGCGAGTTGGTGGATGCGGAGGTCGACACCGGTGGCGGGAATCTCGCCCGCCAGCGCGGCGAACGACGCGGAGGAGTCGGCGATCTGCCGCCGCACGGCGGTGGGATCGTAAAGACCGCGGCGGCCGAGCATGTTCCAGTAGAGCCGTCCTTCCGGCCACACGCCGGCAGGCGGCCGAACGGCTTGTTCGAACGACTGGGCCCGGTGCGCGACGTTCACCCAGGTGCCGGCCCGCTCCGCGAAGCCGGCGGCGGGAAGCTTCCAGGTGGCCAACGCCGTGAGCGGTGAGTCGAAGAGGTCCTGCACAACGAGGCATTTCAGATCGGCGAAGGCGGCGGCGGTGTCGTCGTCGATCCAGGCGGCGGGATACGCACCGGTGATCCAGGCGGCGCCGACCTGACCCCCGCGGACTTGCTCGACGAGATGGTCCCACGAGTGCACGGCGGGATCGAACAGTGCCACGACGGCCTCCACGCCCAGGCGGTTGGGGCACTTCTCCGCACGGATCGTGAAGCCGCCTGGGAACGTCTCGTCGTCGCCCGTCCGCGGCACGTGGCCGACGGTGAGCAGCGCCTGCGGATCGATCGACCTGGCGACGGCGCAGAGCATCCACGCCTCCTCGACGGTGAGCATCGGCGAGACGGCCACGGCCAGCCGGCCGGCCGCCTTGAGATCGTCGCGGAGCCGGGGCACGACGTCGGCCCACTCGACGGCCTCCAGCGGCGTGCTGGAGTTGGTGCGGCGACCGGCCCCGACGATCCGGGACGCATCGTGGATGTGGTGCCAGCCATAGCGGCCGTCGTCGCAGATCCACCACTTGTTGACGTGGGGATTCTCCCGCGGCTTGAGCCGGTAGACCGTGTCCTGGTTGTGCTCGGTATGGATCGAGCAGCCGGCGGAGCAGCCGCCGCAGACGTTGGCCTCGCGCTTCATGAACCAGACCCGCTGCTGGTAGAGGAAGTCCTTGTCTCCGAGCGCCCCCACCGGGCAGAGATCGACGACGTTGCCGGAAAGTTTGTTGTCGAGCGGATGTCCCGGGAAGATGTCGATCTCTTCCTTGGCACCACGGTTGGCCACCATCAATTCCGCCGTGCCCGATACCTCGCGGGTGAACCGCACGCACCGCGTGCACATGATGCAGCGGTCGACGAACAGCGTGACGGTGGGGCCGACGTCGCGACGGCGGCTGGTGAAGGGATGGAGGTCGGCCCTTCGCTCCGCCTGGCCGTGCTGGAAGTGATAGTCCTGAAGCAGGCACTCCCCCGCCTTGTCGCAGATCGGGCAGTCGATCGGATGGTCGATGAGGAGCGCTTCCTCGACGCGGGCCCGGCTCTCCTTGACGAGCGGGCTCTCCGTGACGATCACCGTGCCGTCCTTCGCCGGCGTCTGGCAGGCGGGGACGAGCTTCGGCATCATCGAGATCTTGCCGGTGGCGGCGTCGCGGGTGCCGGTCTCCACCAGGCACATGCGGCAGCTCGCCACGACTGACAGGCCAGGATGCCAGCAGTAGTGCGGAATCTCCGCGCCGGCGCGGCGGGCGGCCTCGATGCAGTTGAGCCGCTCGTCGGCCCCGATCTCGATTTCCTTGCCGTCAACGATGACTGTGGGCATGAATGTTCCTGATGCGTTCGTGCCGATGGTGCGGCGTCAGTGTGATCCGACGATTTGCAGCGCGGGGACGGGATCGGTCACCATCCAGCCGTGCGGATTCGTCCGCTTGATATAGTCCTCGAACTCGCCGCGGAATTTCTTGATCGCGTTCTTGATCGGCCACGCGGCCCCGTCGGCGAGTCCGCAGATCGTCGAGCCGGGCATCATGCCCATCGTGTTGCCGATCTCGGCGAGCAGATCGAGATCCTTGAGGCGGCCCTTGCCAGCCTTGATCCGCTCGAGCATCCGCAGCGACCAGCTCGTGCCCTCGCGGCAGGGCGTGCACTGGCCGCACGACTCGTGGGCGAAGAACCGGCAGGAGTTGTGGAGGAAGTCGACGATGCTCACCGTCTCGTCGATCACGACGACGGCCGCCGTGCCCAGGCCGAGGCAGCCCACCTTGCCCGGGCCCGCGAAGTCGAGCGGCGTGTCGAGTTCGGCCTCGGTCATCAGCCCCATCGAAATGCCGCCGGGGATCACGGCCTTGGCCTTGCGGCCCTTCCAGACGCCGCCGCCAAACTCGTCGATCAACTGCCGTGCCGTGATGCCAAGCGGCGTCTCGTAGCAGCCCGGACGCTCGACGTGGCCCGACAGGCAGTAGAGCTTGGGACCGTAGCTGCCGGGGTCGCGGGGATTGTTTGGGTCGGCGGGCACGCCGATGGAGCGGAACCAATCCACGCCACGGCGGGCGATCTGCGCCACGCAGGCCATCGTCTCGATGTTGTTGACCACCGTTGGCTTGCGGAAGAGTCCCTCGATCGCCGGAAACGGCGGCTTGATCCGGGGCCAGGCCCGCTTCCCTTCGAGACTTTCAATGAGACCCGTCTCCTCGCCGCAGATGTAGGCGGCGGCACCGCGGTGGAGGTAGACGTCGAGCGAAAAGCTGGAGCCCTTGATGTTCTTGCCGAGGTAGCCGGCGGCATACGCCTCGTCGATCGCCGCCTGCAGCCGCTGCCAGCTCCGCGGGTATTCGTAGCGGAGGTAGATGTAGGCGGTGCTGGCACGCGTGGCGTAGGCCGAGAGGACGATGCCCTCGATCACCTGATGGGGGTCATCCTCCATCAGGATCCGGTTGTTGAACGTGCCGGGCTCGCTCTCGTCGGCGTTGATGCAGAGATAGATCGGGCCCGGGTGATCCTTCGGGAGGAACGTCCACTTGAGTCCCGTGGAGAAACCGGCGCCGCCGCGGCCGCGGAGGCCCGACGCCTTCACCATCTCAATGACGTCGACGGGCTGCTTCTCTTTCAGCAGCCGTTCCAGCGGCTCGTAGCCGCCGCGGCTGCGGTAGCTGACGAGCGTTTGGCCATCAGAGACGCCGACGGCTTCGAGGAGAACGGGTTTGAATGGCTGCATGTCAGGTGGCCCTCGCCCGTGGCTTCTTGAGCTCCGCCTCGGCGGTCTCGGGAGTCATGTTCTTGAGGAGGTCGTCATTGGCGAGGATGCAGGGGGCGAAGTCACACGCCCCGAGGCACTCGGCCGGCTCGATCGTGAGTTCGCCGTCGGGCGTCGTGCCGTAGGGATCGATCCCGTTCTTGTGGCAGAGGTGCTCGAGCAGGTGGTCGCCACCGCGCAGGGCGCACGAGACCGACCGGCAGACGAAGGCCCGCACCTTGCCGTGCGGCTTCTCCTGGTGGAAGAACTGGTAGAAGGAGAGGGTGTCCTGCACCTCGGCAGGGGCCAGCCCCAGCACCTGCGCGATCTCCGCCACCGCCTGCAGCGGCACGTGCCGGAGTTCCGCGTTGACGATGTGGAGTGCGGGGAGCGTGAGCGCGCGACGGTTGGGATAGCGAGGCGCGAGTGCCTCGATCTTGGCGACCATCTCGTCAGTGAGGATGCGGGCCTTCGAATTGTCGGCGGGTGCGATCATGGCTACCTGTCGAGTTCCGCGGCGATGATGTTGAGGCTGCCGAGCACGGCGACCACGTCGGAGAGCGTGTGGCCGCGGATCAGCTGCGGGAAAAGGGCGAAGTGCAGAACGGACGGGGGGCGGCAGCGGGCGCGGTAGGCACGGTCGCTGCCGTCGCCGACCAGATAGAAGCCAAGCTCGCCGTTGGGTGCCTCGGTCGCTCCGTAGGATTCGCCACATGGCACCTCGAAGCCGCGGTTGCTCATCGACAGTTCGAAGTGCGAGATCGTGCCCTCGATCGTGGAATAGACCTGCTGCTTGGTCGGCAGGGCCGTCCGTTGGTCGATGCCGACGTTCACGGGGCCGGCGGGGATGTTTTCCAGCGCCTGCGCAACGATCTTCAAGCTTTCCCGCATCTCGGCCATCCGCACGAGGTAGCGGGCATAGCAGTCGCCCGCGGAGGCGCAGCAGACCTGGAAATCAAAGTCTTCGTAGGCGAGGTAGGGCTCGTCCTTGCGGAGGTCGCGGCTGACGCCGCTGGCGCGGGCCACCGGCCCACTGGCCCCGGCGTTGATGGCCTCTTCCTTCGACAGCACACCCACTCCCTTCGTGCGGTCGACGAAGATGCGGTTGCGGGTGAGCAGCCGCTCCATGTCGTTGAGCGTCTTGGGGAAGGTCTTCACGAAGGTGCGGATCTTCTCGATCACCAGCGGCGTGAAATCCTGCGAGACGCCGCCCACGCGAGTCCAACTGTTGGTGAACCGGGCTCCGCAGAGGGTCTCGAAGATGTCGTAGATCACCTCGCGTTGATAGAACGCGTAGAGGAAGAAGGTGAAGGCACCGGTGTCGAGGCCGACGGCGCCGTTGGAGAGGAGGTGGTCGCTGATCCTCGCCAGCTCGGCGATGATCGTGCGGATCGAGCGGCAGCGGGGGGTGAGCTCGATGCCGAGCAGCTTCTCCACGGCATGGTGCCAGGCCACGTTGTTGGCCATCGGGGAGATGTAGTTCATGCGATCGGTGACCGTCACGTATTGGTTGTACGTGAGGTGCTCGCCGATCTTCTCGAAGCCGGAGTGCAGATAGCCCATCTCGGGCATCGCATCGACGACCCGCTCACCGTCGAGCTTGAGCACGAGCCGCAGCGTGGTGTGCGTGGCCGGGTGCTGCGGGCCGAAGTTGAGCGTCCAGAGGTAGTCCTCGGAGCGTGCGGCTGCGGCATCGGCGGGCGGCGTGCTGCTCTGGGGGTGGGCGGCGGTGGCGATGGACATGATGTCTTGGCGGTTATTCAGCTGTGGTCGCGGGTGATGACGGGAAAGTTGTGTCGCTCGCCGCGGCCCTGGAGCGGGTAGTCCTTGCGGAGCGGATGGGCGGCGAACTCCTCAGGCATGACGAGCCGCCGGAGATCAGGGTGCCCCGTGAAGCGAATGCCGAAGAGGTCCCACACCTCGCGCTCCAACCAGTCGGCCGCCCGCCAGAGGGGCACGACGCTGCGGACCGTCGGCCATTTTTCGGTCACCGACACGGGATCGTCGACAAACACCCGCACGGTGAGCCGTTGGTTCGTCGTGGTCGAGGCGAGCAGGTAGACGAGGCCATACCGCTGCTTTGCGCCGCGGTATTCGAGGTAGTCGACGCAGGTCACGTCGACGAGCAGGTCGAAACCCTGTTCTTTCAGAAATCCAAGCACCTCGAACGACTGCGTCTCGGGCACGACGAGGCTCGTCTGCCCGCGAAATGCGGATGATTCCAGCGGGCCGAACCGCGCGGTGACCGCGGCCAGGATGTCGTCGACGGCAGGGGCTTCGTGGGGCATGGGTTGGGAAAAGAACTGCGGAGGCCAGGTGTCAGGTGTCAGGGGGTCAGGTACGGTGAACGGCAGCAGAGAGTTCCCGCTGGGCGACGGGGTTGCGGGCGGCGTCGAGCACGAGCAGATCGTCCGCCTCGACGAGCGCCCGCTTGCGGAGCTGCCGCTGGCTGGTGTCGAACTCGCGGCCCGTGATCGTGCCTTCACGCTGGATCTTGTCCTGCAGGTCGATGATCGCCTGGATGAGCTGTTCGGGCCGCGGCGGGCAGCCAGGCACGTACATGTCGACCGGGATGAAGCGGTCGATGCCCTGCACGACGGCGTAGGTGTCGAACACGCCGCCGGTGCTCGCACAGGCGCCCATCGAGATGCACCACTTTGGCTCGTGCATCTGCTGCCAGATGCGTTGCAGCACCGGCAGCATCTTCATCACCACGCGGCCGGCCACGATCATCAGGTCGCATTGCCGCGGGCTGAAGCGGAAGACCTCGGCGCCAAACCGGGCCAGGTCGTGCTTGCTCGCACCGGTCGCCATCAACTCGATACCGCAGCACGCGGTGGCGAAGGGCATCGGCCAGAGGCTGTTTTTGCGGCACCAGTTGGCCAGTTCGTCGAGCCGACTGACCACCACGTTTTCGGGCAGTTCAATCTTTCCCGGCATGGCTTGTCGTCCCGGCATGTTTAGCGCCATCGGAACACTCCCTTTCGCCAGTCGTATGCGAACCCCACGATCACCAGAGCAATAAAGAGCATGGCGCCGGCATAAACAAGGCCCCGGCAGGAGACCAGTCCGTCGGCCACTGCGGCATCGATGCCGGCGGCCGACCGGCTGGCGACCGCCCACGGATAGAGGAAGAGGAGTTCGACGTCGAACACCAGAAACGTGATGGCCACCAGGTGGAACCGCACGTCGAACCGCCGGCGGGTGTCGTGGACGGGGTCCATCCCGCTCTCATACGGCATTTCTTTGACGGCCCCGCTGCGCCGCGGGCCGATCAGGTTGGCCGTCACGAGCAGGCCCACCGACACCGCCGCCGCGATGGCCACGAAGAGCAGGACCGGAAGGATGGCGTCCATGATGTCCGCGGGACCGAGGGAGGAAGTCGGAGATAAAGGGCGTTCGGAGCTCCTGGCCGGGGGCTCCGATTGTGAAAATCGGCCGTGGGAGACCACTTCGTGAAATTTGTCACGAAGTCGATACCCAAAAAAACCGGTGGGCCGAGGCCCGCCGGACTGCCGTCACAACCGGCAGAGTTATACAGCGGGGAGCGTCTGGCGACGAGTCGGGGCGATTTTCGCGGGAAAACGACTGCTTCCCCATAGAAGCCCTCGGCGGAAGCCGGGGGACAGGGTGTTCACCGGGGCACGAGTCCCGTCGCTTCCGCTCCGGGCTTTTATTTGAATGGTGGAGCAACGGTTGGTGATTGCCCTGCCACCCACATAGAAGCCCCCGGCGTGAGCCGGGGGATGGGGGTTCACCGGCTGGGAATGTCAGAACCCGCCCACGTTCATGCCGACGTAGGCGCCAAACGGCCCTGACATGATCGACATCCCGCCGCCATGGACATCGGAGAAGGGCGGCTTGCCGCCTCCCCCGCCACCACCACCGCTGCGGTAGGGCGAATACGACACGCCGCCGGTGCGGCTCATCGCCGCCGCGGAGGCCGCCGCCGTCTGCTGCCGTGCGGCCTGAGCCTGCTGCACCAATTGCTGGCGGCCCTCGTCGAATGCCGCCTGCTGCTGCTGGAGCGAACTCCGTTTCTGTTCGATCTTCTGGATTTCCTGCTGGAGCTGTCCGGCAGTCATGGTCACGACGTTGGGCACATCTTTGAGCACCTCCGCCCGCTTTTGGTCGGACATCGCTGAGAGATACTGTCCCACCCACGACCGTGCGTCGCGGGCCTCGGGCGTGTCGAGGATCTGGAACTTCGCGTCGAGATCGTCGAGCAGGTATTCGAGATCGTGCGACGACATCTTCTCGACCTTGCGATTGAAGTCGGCCTTGAGGTTGCGGACCTGCGTGGGCGTATAGATCGCCTGCGAGGAGAGCCACTCGCCCAGTTCGAAGATGGCCCGCCGCCACCGCGGGCTGTTCATGATCTCAGCCTTCTTTGCCAGATCACCACCGTCTTCGTCTCCTTGCTGCTCCTGCGGTGACGACGAGGCGTCTTTCGCGGTCGGTTGGTCCTTGTCGCCGGGGCGGGGGGCGGGTTGCTGGGCGGTGACCTGATGGACGAGGCTGATCGCCGCCAGAATTGCTGCGATGAACAGCCGGCTGCCCTGAGCATGCGGGTGCGTGGTCATCGGGCCTTGCCCCCCGTCGGAGAAGTTTGCGGTGATGCCGGCTTCGGCTTGCGGATCATCGTCATGGTGACATGTGGCACATGTTCGCCGCCCACATGCGTGGGCACCGACCGCCACGTGCAGCGGTCGGCGCCATCGTAGCTGTAGATGTTGAGAGAGGATGTCTGGGTGCCATCGGGCATCACGGCCATCGTCCGCGCGATCCAGGTGTCGTCGTCGCGCGTCCACGCGGCTTCACCGTGGCTGCCGTCGGAGCCGAACGACCACGAGACGATCTGCCGGGAGAGCGGATCCCAGCCGATCCGCTGCGCGATGTGCATGGCGGGCAGGCCGTCGCCGGCATCAGTGGTCGATGGGCCCGCTGCCGCGTCGCCTGTGATCTTCATGTCGCGGAGGAGGAAGGTGCGGGTGGCGTTCCAGCGGACCGACACCTCGATGGGTGGCCTGCCGCCGGGTGTCAGTGGCGGTGCGGCGGCTGCCGGTTCGCGGTCGGGGTGATCCTCCACCACCGTCCAGTCACCGACCATCCAGTCGAGGTCGGCGAGCCGCGGGGTGTCGTTCGGCGACGAGATCCGTGACTCGCGCAGGCTGGCCAGCTTCCACGCCCCGTCGTGCCTGACCCAGTTGGCGGAAAACCATCCCGACAGCGGCGCGGTCGCGCCGGGCGGCGTCACCTCGACGGTGCCGTCTTCGATGGCGACGTCGGGAGTAAGAAATCGTAGGTTGGTTTCCTGGATCTGAAACGATGGCCGCGGCGCATCCTTGGTGGCTGCGGCGATCTGGCCCACCGTGTCGCGGCCGTTGAGCACGCGTCCCTCGTCGTCGACGATGTCGCCTTCGGGTGTCCAGAGGGCCGCGAGCGCCTTGCCGTCACCCCGCGCGAGCGCCTCCTGATACGTGCGGATGGCGGCGCGGATCGCAGCCGTGGCCTCGTTCTGCGGCGCGGCTTTGGCAGCCGGCGTGGCGACCGTCTGCTGGGCATGCGACAGCCCCACCATCAAAAGGTGCACTGCGATGGAGGCTGCCATCACTCGGACGGCGTTCATGGAGACTGTGCGAGTGACCCTCATGAGTTCATTCTACCACCGCTCCTGCGGCTGGAGAAAAGGTGAATCTCGCCGAGGGGAAGGGCGGTCTGGTAGGGTGTCGGTCATGTCCGAGCACGTAGCGACCCTCGCCGATCTCGTCCGCCGTCCGAGCGTGAACCCCATGGGACGGGATGTGTCGGGGCCCGACTACCTGGAGGGGCGGGTCACCGACTACCTCATCCAGCGGTTCATGGCGGCCGGCCTGCCGTGGGCGCGACAGCCCGTGTCGCCCGGCCGCGACAACGTGATCGCCAGGCTCGACGCCACGGTGCCAAACGCCCCCACAATTCTCTGGGACGCCCATCAAGACACGGTGCCCGCCGACGGGATGTCGATCGAGCCCTTCGTGCCGGTTGTGCGTGACGGCCGGCTTTACGGTCGGGGCTCGTGCGACGTGAAGGGGGGCATGGCGGCAATGCTCGTGGCGATCGATCGGCTGCGGACCTCCGGCCGGCCGCGGCTGGCCAACATCGTCTTCACCGCCACGGTCAACGAGGAGTTTGGGTTCTCCGGCGCGAAGGCGATCGCGCGGCTCTGGACGACGCCCGCGGCCGAACTTGCTCCGCCCGACCTGGCGGCCCGCGATCTTTTTGGTGGTGTGCCAGCGGCGGCCGTCGTAGCGGAACCGACGGAGCTCGACATCGTCACGCAGCACAAGGGTGCGGTGCGGTGGCGGATGCGGGTGCACGGCGTGGCCTGCCACAGTGCCTTTCCCGAACAGGGCGACAACGCGATCTATCGGGCGGGCCTCGCGATCGGGGCGATCGAAGCGCTGGCCCGGGAACTGTTGACGAGGCATCCGGAGCACCCCTGCGGGCCGCCGACGTTGAACCTCGGCACGATCCGCGGTGGCATGGGGGTGAACCTCGTGCCCGATCTTGTCGTGTTGGAACTCGACCGTCGGGTCGTGCCGGGTGAGTCGCCGGAGGCGGCGCGGAACGAGGTGATCGAACGGATTGCGGCGGCCTGCGGCTCGGCGAGGATCGAGCACGATCCACCGTTCTTGGAGAGCGCAGGTTTGCCGGCGATGGCAGACCGCGTCTGGTTCGACCGGCTCACGGCCGCGGCCGGGGGGAAGGGCGTGGCATCGCGACAGATCGCCGCCCGCTACGGCACCAATGCCAGTGTGTTTGCGGCCGCCGGTGTGCCGAGCCTCGTGTTCGGACCAGGCTCGATCGGCCAGGCGCACACGGCAGACGAGTGGATCGAACTGGCCCAGGTCGACACGGCCGCCGACATCCTGGCCGCGACGGTGTCGTAGCCTGTGGCGATGCGCCGCCGGTGACGGCAGAAGTCTCTTCGCCGGAGCGAGGATACGCTCAAGGCTCCTCGAGCTTCCTCCAATCCCCGGCTCCCCCGATCGTGCCGCGCAAGCGCCAACGGTCGCGTTCAGACCGAATAAAAGCCCGGAGCGGAAGCGACGGGACACGCTTTCCGGGGGAAGCTCGGAGCGGAAGCGACGGGACGGGGCGTCGGCATGATTTCTGCTGCCCGGCTTGGTACAACAACGCCTTCTCGGGCGGTTTCGTTCGGCATTCACGCTTCAGGAGCAAGGGTTCATCATGGCAGGCAGGATCAAGGTCGCAGGCCCGGTGGTCGATCTCGATGGCGACGAGATGACGCGGATCATCTGGCAGTTCATCAAAGACAAGCTGATCCTGCCCTACCTCGACCTCGACATCCGCTATTTCGATCTCTCCATCGAAAATCGCGACGCGACCGGTGACCAGGTGACGGTCGATGCGGCCAACGCCATCAAGGAATACGGCGTGGGGGTGAAGTGCGCCACGATCACGCCCGACGAGGCCCGCGTGAAGGAGTTCAACCTCAAGAAGATGTGGAAGAGCCCCAACGGCACGATCCGCAACATTCTGGGGGGCGTGATCTTCCGCGAGCCGATCATCATCAAAAACATCCCGCGGCTGGTGCCCGGCTGGACGAAGCCGATCGTGGTGGGCCGCCATGCCTTCGGCGATCAATACCGGGCCACCGACGTGAAGATCCCCGGCCCCGGCAAGCTCACGCTCACGTTCACGCCGGCCGACGGCTCCAAGCCGATGGAGATGAACGTGTTCGACTTCCCGTCACCCGGCGTGGCGATGGCGATGTACAACCTCGACGACTCGATCCGTGACTTCGCCCGCGCGAGCTTCCGCTACGGCTTGGCCCGCAGCTACCCCGTCTATCTCTCCACGAAGAACACGATCCTGAAGGCCTACGACGGCCGCTTCAAGGACATCTTCCAGGAGATCTTCGATGCCGAGTTCAAGGCCGAGTTTGCCGCGAAGGGCATCACCTACGAGCATCGCCTGATCGACGACATGGTCGCCTCCGCGCTCAAGTGGGAGGGCGGCTACGTCTGGGCCTGCAAGAACTACGACGGCGACGTGCAGAGCGACATCGTGGCCCAGGGCTTCGGCTCGCTGGGTCTGATGACGAGTGTCTTGATGACGCCCGACGGCAAGACGGTCGAGGCCGAGGCCGCCCACGGCACGGTCACGCGGCACTACCGCCAGCACCAGCAGGGGAAGCCGACCTCGACCAATCCCATTGCGTCGATCTTCGCCTGGACCCGCGGTCTGGCCCACCGTGGCAAGCTCGACAACACGCCAGCGGTGACCCACTTCGCCGATTCGCTCGAGAAGGTCTGCATCGAGACGGTGGAGCAGGGGAAGATGACGAAGGACCTGGCGATCCTGATCGGCCCCGCGCAGCCGCATCTCACCACGCAGGATTTCCTGGCCGCGATCGACGAGAATCTCAAGCG
>JBIIGJ010000141.1:0-7656 GCA_044236455.1 Pirellulales bacterium | reverse complement strand
ATGCTCACCAACCGGCTCGCGCCCGGCGACCGGCTCAACCGCCGGCAGGTGGCGGCCGATCTGGGCGTGAGCGTGATGCCCGTGCTCGAGGCGATGACGCAGCTGGAGTGGGAGGGTTTTCTCGAGACGAGCCCCCGCCGTGGCACGGTTGTCAAGCCGATCACGGCATCGCAGGCGCTCGGGCGATTCCACGTTCGGCAGGCGCTCGAGGTGGAGGCGGCTCGCCTTTATGCCGGGGAGCCGATCCGCCAGGCCAAGGAAAAACTCCTCAAGGTGGCCCGCAAGCTCGACGCGACGGAGGTGCGGTCGCTGGCCAACTGGCGGGCAGAGGTGGAACTCCACGACCTGCTCGTGGAGCAGGCCCGCTGCCCGGTGCTCTACGAGTCGTTCACGCACGTCATGCGGCACAGTCTCTACCACGCCGCCAACAAACTGCTGCCCGAGGTTCCGGGCCGATCCGCGAACGTCCACTCCCGCCTGATCGAGTCGCTGGCGAAGGCGTCGCCCGCGCAGGCCGACGCCCTGATCCGCGAGCATCTCGCCCCGTGGATCGTAGCGCTCACGGAGGCCGCCGGCGACGAGACCGGCGAGCCGGAGCCGGTGAGCTATGCCCGTGCCAAGTCAAAGAGCCTGAAGCCGGCCCGCAAGCCCAAGGCTTCCGGCAAGGCCGCCCGCTCCGCTGGCCGCTGACAACTCCTTGGCGGCTGTTCGGCTGCTATTTATTGCCGGCCCATTCGCCGTTGGCGCCGGCGCGGCCTTCCCGCGCCGCGGCAAACTGCCGGGTGGCTGCCTCGCCGAAGGCGTCGGCCGCCTGTTCCAGCCGCTTCATCAGCTCCGGCATCGACAGGCCGGTCGCCGAACGCGCGGCGGCGATCAGCGTGTTGCATTCGTTGGCGTCCATGAAGGCCGTCGCCTCGAGCAGCTTCGCCTCGTCTTCGGGCGGGACGGCCAAAAAGCCGTGCTTGTCGGCGTGAATCAGCTGGCCCGGCTCGATCTTCTGGCCAAACACCTCGACAGGGCAGCCCCAGCGGATCGGGCAGCCGTGGGCATGGCCCACCGTCAGCTGCCGGGCGAGCGCCTTGAAGCCCGCCCCCTTCATCTCGTCGAGGTCGCGGACGGCGCCGTCCACGATCGCCCCCACGCAGCCGATCGCCCGCATGATCGTGCCGTTCACTTCGCCCAGGGTTGCCCCGGCGGCATGCGGCCGGTCGAGGTCCTGCACGACGAGGATTTTCGGGCCGGGCTGCTCGCTCACATACCGCCAGTATTTGGGCCAGGCGCCTGGATGCTGCTTGGGATGGGCGGGGTTGCTCGGCTCGACCACCACCGTCACGGCGTAGCCGATCATCGGCCCCATCTCGGGCATGAAGTCGGTGAGCGGCTCGCGGCTGATCCCCTCACGCGATGCGTCGTGGGTCGTGATCTGCTCCCAGCCGTTGTAGACCGCGGGCGTGTTGAAGCGGCGGAGTTTCAGCAGGGTGGCCTGATCGAGCTGCGGGTGGCGGGAGGCGGCAACGGTCATCGGTGTCTCCGGAGAGGTGAGTGGTTCGCACTTATGATATGTCACCTTTCCAAAACCTGCCAACCCCGGGATGCCGCGGGCGTTCGCGGCCTGTCTGTGCCGTCGGTCAGCCACTCGAGGTTGAGCCGAGCGAGCCTGATCTCGTGTCCCGAAAATCCGGGTCAGCGGACCCGCGCATCCCCAGGCCCGTGACCACCTCCTCGATGAACTCGCCTTCGAGGTCGTAGTGCGAGAGCCGCCCCTTCGGCTCGTGGTTGCGGTCGCAGATCAGGGCGTGTAGTCGCCGTCGAGAAAGCGGCGTTTTCGGCATGATGGCTTCGGGATGATGAGCAGAACGACCGACAGTCGAGGTTGTAGCCGCTCCAGACGGTGTCTATCCTTACGAGCCAAGGCGTAGCATTTCGCTCGGTCCGTTCTCGCCCCGTATGTCACCCGACCGATGCCTTCCCTACTCTCCCGCACCGTCG
Organism: Pirellulales bacterium; assembly: GCA_044236455.1. GTDB lineage: Bacteria > Planctomycetota > Planctomycetia > Pirellulales > UBA1268 > CAMCQY01. The sequence goes on along the minus strand of JBIIGJ010000141.1, from coordinate 5,667 downwards.
CTCTGGGACTGGCCTGGCTTGCCGCCGGCGGCTGCTTCGCAGCCGATGCCGCCGGGCCGCTGGAGATCGTCCAGGCCAACTGCCTCTACTGCCACTCAGGTGACCAGCCGCAGGCGGCCGTGGCCCTCGACCGTCTCGTCGCCGCACCCGACCTGCACCGCGACTTCCGCTCGTGGCAGGCCGTTCGCGAGCAGATCGAATCGGGCCGGATGCCGCCGCGGGAGGCCGGCGAACTCGCGACCGCCGATCGCGAGACGGTCCTCGCCTGGCTGGTGCCAGGCCTGCGGGCTGCGATCGAGGCGAATGCCGGTGATCCCGGGAACGTGACGTTGCGGCGGCTCACCAACGCCGAGTACGACGTAACCGTCCGCGACCTCACCGGCATCGACTACAGCCTGTCGAAAGAGTTCGAGCCCGACGGCGGGGGCGGCGAGGGCTTCGCCAACACCGGCGACGTGCTGTTCGTAAACCCCGCCCAGTTCGACCGCTACCTGGGCGCTGCCCGCCGCATCGCCGATCACGCCTCGATCCTGCCCGGCACGGGGATCTTATTTCAGCGGGAGCGGCTGGGCGGACGCGGTCCGGAGTTGTTGCGGGATCAGGCGGGGCAGGCGCTCTACGTCTGGTACCAGAAGGCGGCCGCACCGCACGTGCCGACGGACGGATCCGATCTTCGCGAGGCCGACTACATGCTGGCCTGCTGGAAGCACGCGCACCGCGGCCTCACGGGTGCCGATTCGCTCGACACGCTGGCCGACAAGGCTGGCTTGGCACGGCACTACCTCGCCAACTGGTGGGCGCTTCTTCAGGCCGATGAGCCGGTCTCCCGCTACCTCGATCTCACCCGACTTGCCTGGCGACGTCTGCCCCCGCCCGATTCGACGGCGCCCCATCAGGTGCCCGAGACCGTGACGAAAGGTCTCCAGGCGATCCAGGCAGAGCGGCGGTCGTGGTATGGCCATAACCCCGATCTCTATCGAGGTGCCGGGACGGCACAGCGGAGGCAACAGGATGCGGACAGCCTCACCGGCGAGCCGTTGGCCACGGCCACGGCCGGCGCCGATCGTGTGCACGTGGTCGTGGGCGATACCGCCGACGGCAGCGCTGGTGACATCGTCCGGTTCGGCGACCTGCAGATTCAAATCAGCGGCGGTTGGAAGCCATATCGTGACTGGCTCGAGGAACGCGGGCGGGCGATCGAGGTCCGGCTCGCGGAGCTCGAGCAGGCCGAAGCGGGCGGAGATGCGGGAGACGAATTGCGGCGGGAGGCTGCCGAGCTTCGTCATGAGCGCGACGCGGTCGTCGCTGCGGCCGGCCGGTTTGGCAAGCATCCGGCGGGCCGCGTGGCCGGAGCCGCGGAGATCGTCGTCGCAGCTCCGGCCGTCGTCACGCTTCCGGTGCCGCGGGAGGCGACGACGTTCAAGGGCAAAGGCCGGCTCGACGTCGACGACCCGGCGGCCGACCGATCCAGCGCCCAGTGGCTGGCGACCGTTGGCGAGCCGCCCAATCCTGCCGGTGTCCTCGCCGGCGTGGTCACCGTGTGGAAGCGGGGCACCGACACGCACAAGAGCCTGATGCGTGAGTTCGAATCCATGAAGAAGGCTTTCCCTGAAAACTTCAGCCTGCGGCTCTCCGGGATCGCGGAAAACTTCCGCACCCCACCGACGTCGCCACGCGTCTACTGGCTTTCCGAAGGGCAGTTGCTCGGGCTCTCGAGCGACCGCGATCGGGCGATGCACGCGGCGCTCAGCAGCGACTGGCTGTTGGCCGGCGGCCTGACGCTCTCGACCGATCAGGCGGCCGCATGGGATGCGCGGGTTCTCGCCCACCTCGACGCGTTCGCCGAGCGGGCTTGGCGAGGCCCGCTCGCGGCCGAGGAGCGGGAGCGGCTCCACGGCATCTACCGGGCCACGGTGGCCGCCGGCGAAGCGACCGCCGCTGGGGGGCTCCGCGAGCAGGCCGCCCGCGAGGCGGTCGTCGCGGTGCTCGCCGCGCCGCGGTTTCTGTTTCGCATCGAGGAGCAGCGCGAGGCGGAGCAGCCGGTGAGCACCTGGGAACTCGCCGCGCGGCTGAGCTACTTTCTCTGGTCGTCACTGCCCGACGAGCCACTGCGGAGGGCGGCGGCCGACGGCAGCCTCGCCAAACCCGAACGGCTCGCCGCCGAGGTGCGGCGGATGCTCGCCGATCCGAAGTCGGAGGCGCTCGCGAGAGAGTTCGCCGCCCGGTGGCTGCGGTTCCGCGGCTTCGCAGAGCGGGCGCCGGTGGACCGGCAGGCGTTTCCCGAATTCACGCCCGAGCTCCAGGCAGACATGGAGGCCGAGGCGACGGCCTTTCTCACCGACATGATCCGGCAGGACCGACCGCTGCGTGATCTCTTCGGCGCGGGCCACACCTTCTTGAACGAGCGACTTGCCACCCTCTATGCCGTACCGGGGGTGACCGGGCCCGAACTGCGCCGGGTCGAGGTGGCTGAACATGGCCGCGGCGGCCTCCTGGGCATGGCCGCGATCCTCGCGAGCACGTCGTATCCCCGCCGCACGAGTCCCGTGCTCCGGGGCAATTGGGTGCTCACCGCGGTGCTCGGCACGCCGACGCCCCCGCCGCCTGCCGACGTGCCGCCGCTCGAGGAATCAGCCGCTGCAGGGACTGGCATCCGCGACCGGCTCAAGGCCCACCGGGCGGCGGCGGCCTGCGCCGCCTGCCACGACCGGATCGACCCGCTCGGTTTCGCGCTCGATGGCTTCGACGTGCTGGGCCGCCGCCGCGACCGCGACGACGCCTCCGCCCCGCTCGATCTCTCGGCGGAGTTCGTCGATGGCACGAAGTTCACCGGCCTGGAGGGGCTGCGTGACTTTCTTGCCGACCGCCGCGACCTGGTGATGCTGCAATGCTGCCGCAAACTGCTCGGCTACGCGCTGGGCCGTGCCGTCCTGCCGACGGACCTGCCGCTCGTGGAGAGCCTCCGCGACCGGATCGTGCAAGAAGACGCCGGAATCTCAGTGGCGGTGCTGGGCATCGTCCAGAGCAGGCAGTTCCTCAATCGCCGGGGTGCGTCGGCCGATGAGGGATCGAAGGCGACGCTCCCACCCCACCAGGAGGCTGGCCGATGACTGTTTCCGCCCACGAGTTGCCGAATTTCTCCCGCCGCCGGTTTCTCCGCGGGGCCGGCGTGGCCCTCGGACTTCCTTGGCTCGAGTCGCTGGCCACCGCTGCCGAGGCCGCCGGCCCGCCGGTGCGGTTCGCCGCGCTCTTCATGGGCAACGGCGTCAACTCGCGTCATTGGGGGGCGACGATGGGCTCCGCCGGGATCGAGTTTGCCAAATCGCTCGCGCCGCTGGCCCCGCACGCCGCGAAGGTGAACGTCTTCCAAGGCCTCTGGAATCCGAACGCGACCAACGACAACGGCCACTACCCGAAGATGAACGTGCTCTCGGGATTGAAGGTGAAGCGAACCACGACGGACGTCGAGGTGGGCACGTCGGTGGATCAGCTCATGGCCCAGGCCGTGGGCCGGGCGACGCCGCTGCCGAGCGTCGTACTGGGGACCGAGCCGCCGGGCTACAGTACCGATGCGGGCTACACGCAGATCTATTCGGCCTACGTCTCCTGGAGCAGCCCGACCACTCCGGCACCCAAGGAGATCGTGCCCCGGCAGGCCTTCGACCAGCTTTTCGACGACGGCAGCCGCCGGCGGGCCGACGCGAGCGTGCTCGACCTCGTCGCGGCCGAGGCAGCGTCGCTCCGCGGCCGGATCGGCGGCCGCGACCGCGCGAAGCTCGACGAGTATTTCACGAGCGTCCGCGAGCTCGAGCGGCGGATCGAGCGGTCGGCGGAGGAGAGCCGGCGGGAGACCGGCGGCCACGGCTGGCGGCCGACCGTCACGAAGCCCACGCTCGAACGTCCCGGCCCGGGCATCCCGACGGAGCCCCGCGAGCACCTCGAGCTGATGTGCGACATCCTGCTTTTAGCCTTCCAGATGGATCGCACGCGGGTGGCCACGCTGATGCTCAACAACGATCTTTCCAACATGAACTTCGGCTTCCTCGGCGGCATTCATGGCGGCCAGCACGAACTCAGCCACCATGCCAACAACGCGGATCGGCTCGATCAGTATCAGCGGGTGAACGAGTATCACATGGCGCTCCTGGCCCGGCTGCTCGCAAAGATGGATGCGACGAGCGAGGGCGAGCGGACGCTGCTCGACAACTCGATGGTGCTCTTCTGCTCGAGCCTGATGGACGGCAATTCCCACGATTCGAAGGAACTGCCGATCGTGCTGGCCGGCGGCGGCGGGGGCACGATCCAGGGTGGACGGGTGCACGACCTCCGCGGCCGTGAGGACCGCCGGCTCTGCCGGCTCCACCTGGCTCTCATGCAGCGGATGGGCGTGGAGGTGGGTCGCTTCGGCGACGCCGACGTGCCGCTCGATCTGGCTTAGGCGAAGCCGGTTGCCGTGGGGTAGACGTGAGCGGATCATTGCATGCCGCGTCGGCATCCACGGCCGGGTCACGGCGAGGCAAAATCCCGCGGCCTGATGCAGAGCACGATGGCGATCGAGAGGGCCGCCACGGCGGCGAAGGCGCCGAAGATGCCGTTGAGCGGCACGTGCTGGTCGCGGAGCACGCCGAAGCCCCAGTCGGCGAAGCCGCCGCAGCTAATGCTCGCCAGGTTCATCACGCCGTAGGCGGTGGCCCGTAGTTCGGGCCGCACCACCTGGCAGAGGATCGGCATGTTGTTGCAGTCGAAGAAGCCCCAGCCCAGGCCGAAGAGCACGAGGAAGCCGACCGCGACGGCAAGCGTCGGCGCGTTGCCGACGCCAAAGAGCGCCGGCAGGAAACAGGCCATGCCGAGGGCGCTGGTGAAGATCCGGCCGCGGCTGGTGCGCTGCATCCACCGGTCGGCCAGCCAGCCGCCGACGAGCACGCCGACGATCGACGCCACCTGCACGTAGACCACGGCCGACACGCCGGCCTGCCCCTGGCCCAGCCCGAACTGCTCCTTGAGGATGTCGGGCATCCAGTCCTTCACGACCCAGCCGGCGATCGCCGGGAGCGTGAAGTAGAGCACGAGCAAGAGGAAATCCCGGCTGCCGGCGAGGGTGCGGACGGCGGTGAGTGGCGATGGCTTTTGCGACAGAGCGCGTTCCGCCTCTGCGGCCTGCGGTGGATTCCGCAGCAGCAGGAAGAGCGGCACCGAATAGAGCACGCCGACGAGGCCGGCCATGCTGAATGCGAACCGCCAGCCGAGCGAGGGGGCGTCGGCCACGTAGCCGGAAAAGCCGCCGATCAGGATCCCGGCGTAGATGCCCATCTGGTGGAGGCCAACGGCCCGCGAGCGGGTGGGGCCGAGATGAAAGTCGGTGATCAGGGCGAGGGCGGCCGGAATGTAGATGGCCTCGCTCACGCCCATGATCGCCCGCGCGGCGACCAAGCCAGTGAAGGAATCGACGTGGCCGGTGGCCCAGGTGATGGCCGACCAGACGAAGAGGCTTGCACAGATGACGTGCCGGCGGCTGAGCCTGTCGGCGAGATAGCCGCCGACGGGGCTCAGGATCGCGTAGACCCACTTGAACGAGCCGAGCACGATTCCCCAGTTGGCCCGCGTGCCGATGTCGGGGATGTCTTCCATCATCGACGACTTCATCGCCGCGAGCATCTGGCGGTCGAG
>JBIIGJ010000006.1:0-66761 GCA_044236455.1 Pirellulales bacterium | reverse complement strand
CGGCTTGGAACCCCGGGCGGTTCCTGCCATAGTGATGGCCCTCGGACCGCCGGCCAGCTGATGCCCCGCCAGCGGCGTTTTTCATCATCCACGCCCTTCCAGGCACTCCACCTCATGAAAATCCACGAATATCAGGCCAAGGATCTGCTGCGGGCGGCCGGTGTGCCGGTGCTGGCCGGCCGCGTCGCCCGCACACCCGAAGAAGCCGCAGCCGCGTTCACCGCGCTCGGCACGCCCGTGTGTGCCGTGAAGGCCCAGATCCACGCCGGCGGTCGCGGCAAGGGACAGGTGCAGGGTTCCACCCAGCGCGGCGTGGAACTGGCCAAGAGTGCCGACGACGCGGCGCGGATCGCCAAGGGCCTGCTCGGCAACACCCTCGTCACGATCCAGACCGGCCCCGAGGGGCAGGTCGTGCGGCAGGTGTTTGTGGAGAGCGGCTGCGCGATCGACCGCGAACTCTACTGTGCGGTGCTCGTCGACCGCCGCGTCGGCTCGCCCGTACTCATCGCCAGCACCGCCGGCGGCATGGACATCGAAGAGGTCGCCCACAACACTCCCGAACTGATCTTGAACGAGCCATTCGACCCCGATCGCGGCCTCGCGAGCTACCAGGCCCGACTCTTGGCCGCGAAGCTCGGTCTGCCGACGGCCAGCTGGCGGCACGCCGAGGCGTTTTTCCGCAAGCTCTGCGCGGCGTTCGTGTCGCTCGACGCCTCGCTCCTCGAAATCAATCCGCTGGTGCTCACAAAAGATGGCACGCTCGTCGCCCTCGATGCCAAGATGACGTTCGACGACAACGCGCTCTTTCGCCACAAAGACGTGACCGCGCTTCGCGACGAGGCGGAGGAAGAGCCTGCCGAGACGCGGGCCGCTGCCGCCGGCCTCTCCTATGTGAAGCTCAACGGCACGATCGGCTGCCTGGTCAACGGCGCCGGCCTCGCCATGAGCACGATGGATCTCGTGAAATACCACGGCGGCGAGCCGGCCAACTTCCTCGACGTGGGCGGTGGCGCCGACGTCAAACAGGTGACCGAGGCCTTCCGGATCATCCTCTCCGATCCGCATGTGAAGGCGATCCTCGTCAACATTTTCGGCGGGATCATGCGGTGCACGACGATCGCCAACGCGGTCGTCGAGGCTTCGAAAACCGTCGGCTTCACCGTGCCCTTGGTCGTGCGGCTCGAGGGCACCGAGGTGGAAGAGGGGAAGAAGATCCTGGCCGCCAGCGGCACGGCGATCATCACCGCCGACGGTCTGACCGACGCGGCCAAGAAGGTGGTCGCTGCCGCCAACGCCGCCTAACGCCAACCCAACACTGCTTTTCCACACTTCCACTTTCCGCTTTTGTTTGAAAGCCTCCCATGAGCATCCTCGTCAATCGCGACACCCGGGTCATCTGTCAGGGCATCACCGGTAAGGTGGGTGAGTTTCACACCCGCGGCTGCCTCGACTATGGCACGCGGATGGTGGGCGGCGTGACGCCCGGCAAGGCGGGCGAAACCGTCGTCGGCCTGCCCGTCTTCAACACGGTCGCCGAGGCGAGGGACGCGACGGGTGCCAACGCCACGATGATCTTCGTGCCGCCCGCGTTCGCTGCGGACGCGATCCTGGAAGCGGTCGGTGCCGGCATCGAACTGGTGATCGCGATCACCGAAGGCATCCCCGTGCTCGACATGGCTCGCGTCATGCCGGTGGTGAAGGCCTCGAAGAGCCGGCTGATCGGCCCCAACTGTCCCGGTGTGATCACGCCCGGACAGTGCAAGATCGGCATCATGCCCGGCTACATCCACACACCCGGACACGTCGGTGTGATGAGCCGCTCCGGCACGCTCACCTACGAGGCCGTCTGGCAGCTCACGCAGCTCGGGCACGGCCAGAGCACCTGCGTGGGCCTCGGCGGCGATCCGCTCGTGGGCTCGAGCTTCATCGACATCCTCGCGCTCTTCCAGGCCGATCCCGACACCCACGCCATCCTGATGATGGGCGAGATCGGCGGCTCGGCCGAGGAGGAGGCCGCGGCCTTCGTGAAGCAGCATGTCACCAAGCCGGTGGCCGCCTTCATCGCGGGCCGCACCGCGCCGCCGGGCAAGCGGATGGGCCACGCCGGCGCCATCATCTCCGGCGGCAAGGGCACAGCCGAGGCGAAGCTCGAAGCGCTGCGAGATGCCGGGATCGAAATCGCTGAAAGCCCGGCCGACATGGGGCAGGCGCTGGTGCGCGCAATCAAGCGGCGAGGCTAATGAACGTCAGCCTCTTCATCCCCTGCTTCGTCGATCAGATGACCCCGCAGGTGGGGCTGGCGGTGGCCCGTGTGCTCGAGCGACTCGGCCACACGGTCGAGTTCCGCTCCGCCCAGACCTGCTGTGGCCAGCCGAGCTTCAACTCAGGCTACTGGGACGAGGCCCGCGCCGTGGCCATCCACGCGCTGGAGGTCTTTGCCGATGCCGAGGCGGTGGTGGGCCCGAGCGGCTCCTGCGTGGCGATGATGCGGGTCTTCTATCCGGAGTTGCTCGCCGGCACGCCCCACGAAACAGCCGCCCTCGATCTGGCGGCGCGGACGTTTGAATTCGGCGAGTTTCTCGTCAAGAAGCTGGGGGTCACGGATGTCGGTGCCCACTTTCCGCACCGCGTTACCTACCACGACGGCTGCCATGGGCTCCGGGAGCTGCGGATCAAGGATGAGCCCAGGCAGCTGCTGCGGGCCGTCCGCGATCTGGAACTCGTCGAGTGCGACGAGCCGGAGAGCTGCTGCGGCTTCGGCGGCCTGTTCAGCGTGAAGTTTCCGATGATCTCCACGGCGATGGCGGAGGTGAAAGGCGGCTCACTCGCCCGCACCGACTGTGACTACATCGTGTCGAGCGATCCGAGCTGCCAACTGCAGCTCGATGGCTGGCTGGGGCGAAACGGCAGAAAAGCCCGCACCGTCCATCTGGCCGAGGTGCTGGCCGGCATGGTCGACCAGCGGTAGCTACGGACGGATAGCCCGCGGCCTATTGCTCTGGCGGTTGGGCGGCCTCTGCCTGCCCGCCATCGGCTGGAGCAGCCTCTTCCACCGGCAACTCATCCATCGCCATCACCGAGATCACGTGGTGGCCCCAGGCATGCATCCGATACCGCTCGAACAGGCCAACATCCCGCTTGCCGTTGCCATTGGCGTCGTCGAAGGTCAGCCGCGGCGTGAAGGCGCTGTTGCGGTCGGTGTCGAGGTAGGGCTCACCCTCGTCGTGCGTCTTGTTGCCGTTGAGATCGGCGAAGGGCTCGCTCCACTGCGGTGGCGGAGGAGGAGGCTCCGGCGTCTTCTCCGACTCCGGCTTGGCTTTTTTATCTTGCTTCCCATGCTTCTGATTCTTTTCGGAGCCGTGATCCTTGTCGTGAGGGCTGTCTTCCCCCGCCTCGGGGTTGGGCGGGGGGGGCGGGGGGGCCGAGCCAGGCTCGCCGTCGAGCAGGACCGCCCGCTTCGCGCCGTCTGGTTCGACGCAGCGGGCGAAGGTTCGCAGCATCTTCGTGCCCATGTCGTATCCCAGCTTCGAGCCATCGATCCGGAACGCCTCGGGAACCGGCGCGATCGAGCAGGTGATCAGGAACGTGCCGGCGACGATCATGCCCGCTACCGCGCCCACCAGTCCGCCGCCCAGCTTGTCGATCGCCGGTGCAAACCGCACCACATCGGCGGGAACATACCCGCCCACCGCCAGCCGGATCCCGACGGCCGTGCCGATCAGGAGCAGGCCAAACGCCGCTGGAAACGCATACAACGCCGGCAATTCGAAACTCACGAGCACGGCAGCCAACGGTTCGGCGAACGCCAGTGCCACCACCAGCGACACCATCGCGTGCATCCCCGCCAGCACCGCCAGAAACAGCCCGCTCTGCGCACCGAATGCCACCAGCGCGAGCACAATTCCACCCACGAGCAGGTCACCGAACCGTTGCAGCATGCTCATCGCCACCAGAGTTGCCAGGAGTTTCAGCATGGTCGCCTCGCCTGCAACTTCCTTCGAAGAAAACGTCCGCTCACTTGGTCACCCGCACGATCTCGTTGATGCTGGTGATCCCGGCGAGCACCTTCACGATCCCCGCCTCCTGGAGCGTCCGAGTGCCCGCCTTTCTGGCCGCGGCGCGGATGGCCTGGATCGACGGGTGCCCTACCAACAGCTCGCGGATGGCGTTGTCGAACACCAGCAGTTCATGCACCCCCGTGCGGCCCTTGTAGCCGGTACCGTGGCAGGCTGGGCAGCCCTTTTCCCGGTAGATCGTGACCTCCTTTTCAGGCGGCACCCCCAGCTTCTGCCGGAATTCCGGCGGCGCCGGGTAGGGTTCCTTGCATTTGGGGCAGAGCACCCGCACGAGTCGTTGGGCGAGCACCGCCGTCACTGCCGACTGGATGAGCGTGGTGTCGATGCCGATGTCGAGCAGCCGGGTGACGGTCGTGGCCGTGTCGTTGGCGTGCAACGTCGTGAAGACAAAGTGCCCCGTCAGCGCCGCCTGCATCGCGATCTCAGCCGTCTCCTTGTCGCGGATCTCACCCACGAGAATCACGTCCGGATCCTGCCGCAGCACCGACCTGAGGATCTTCGCGAACGTCAGTTCCGCGGCCGTGTTCACCGCCGTCTGCGAGATGTTTTCAAGCCGGTATTCGATCGGATCCTCGATGGTGACGATGTTGCGGGAAAGGACGTCGATCTCGCCGAGGGCGACGTAGAGCGTCGTCGTCTTGCCTGATCCGGTGGGGCCGCAGACGATCAGCATGCCGTGCGGCTGCTGGACGATCGCCTGCAGCGTCTTGAGCATCGATTCCCGCATTCCCAGCGAGGTCAATCCGCCGTTGATGACGCTGCTGTCGGCGTCGAGCAGTCGCAGCGCCATCTTTTCGCCGAAGCTCGTCGGGCCGGAGGCGGCACGGACGTCGAACTTCCGGCCAGCCTTGAGCAGGGCAAACGTGCCGTCCTGCGGCCGACGCCGTTCCGCAATATCCATGTCGGCGCACACCTTGATCGCCGACACCACCGCCCGCCCGGCCGATCCCTTCAGCGTCAACACGTTCTGCATGATGCCGTCGACCCGGCAGCGGACGATCACTTCCTCTCCCTCCTTAGGTTCGAGGTGGACGTCGGTGGCCCGCATCTCGATCGCCTTCTCGAAGATCTGCTGGACGGTTTTCACCGCCCGCGAAGCCTCGCGATCGAGCCCTTCGGCCCCCTGGCCTTCGACGGGCGTGCCGTCCTTCTTGAGGATCATGACCGCAATGTCGGCCTCTTTGACAGCGGGCGCACTGTTCGCCGGCATCCACTGTTCGACCAACTTCTCCATGCCCACCTTCTTCGCAGCCAGATAGATCATCTTGCGGGCGAACCGCCGGGTGAGCATCTTGCGGGTGGAGGGAGCCTTGCTGTCGCGAAACGCGACATACCCAAGGAAAGCGGCCGGCAAGGCCAGCAGAAACAGCGGCAGCAGTCCCAGGCCGTACTGGTAGGTCAGGAAGAACCAGCCCGCGCCCGCGGCCACGAATGGCAACGACCAGGGAAACTCTTCGCCCAGAATCTCCCGGAAGTCGGTATCGACCCAGATGCAGAAGGCCGTCCAGGCGGCGGCCAGCAGCACCCAGGCCGTCCCCAGCCATACCAAGCGGTCGATTGCGGCCGCCGACAGCATTCCAGTCACCTTTTCCACGCGTTCTGCGATCGACGCCCTGCCCGGCGCACGCCCGGCTGCGGCGTCGCTCGTCGCCTCACTACATTATTCCACAATTATTACTCTCCTGCGCCGAAGAAATCCACGCGGGCACGGCTTGGGGGCAGCCGTCCCCGCGGCCGGGTGGCGGGGTGGGGGATCGGCTATCATGGGGCCATGCTCGGCAACAACGCTCCCGCACCGGCCGCCAGCCCCCCCGCCATGCCCGTGGAGGAACTGCCGCGGCTGGCAAAAAAGCGGTTTCTCCACGATGCGGCCGAGCATGTCCGCGACACCGGCCACCGGGCATTCGTCCGCAAGGCCCTCGGTGGCTACTACGCCAACCGCGACGTCCAAAAAGCCCGGTTTCGCGACTGGGAACATGCCCGCGATGCCGCGAGCCTGGCGAAATGGTCGGCCGTGAACCGGCTCGACGAGCTGCTGCCCCGGTTCGTGGACAACTTCGAAGCCAACGGCGGCCGGGTGCACTGGGCGCGAAACGCCGACGAGGCCCGCACGATCGTGCTGCAGCTGGTGCGGGACGCCCGGGCGAAGGCGGTCATCAAGAGCAAGTGCATGACCAGCGAGGAGATTCACTTAAACGCCGCGCTCGAGGCCGACGGCTACGGCGTGGTGGAGAGCGACCTGGGCGAGTTCATCCAGCAGCTCCGCGGCGAGCCCCCGTATCACTTCGTCTTTCCCTGCATGCACGTCCGTCGCGACGAGATCAGCGACCTCTTCGGCAAGCATCTCGGCACGGCGCCGACCGACAGCCCCGAGGAACTCACGATGATCGCCCGGAGGCACATGCGCCGGCTCTATGTCGATGCCGACGTGGGGATCACGGGGGCGAATTTCCTCGTCGCCGAAACCGGCCAGATCTCGATCACGGAAAACGAGGGCAACGCCCGGCTGACGGCGGCGCTGCCGCGGGTGCACATCGCCATCTCGGGCCTGGAGAAGGTGGTGGAGCACCTCGACGACCTCGCGGTGCTCTTGCCGATGCTGGCCACGGCCGGGGCGGGGCAGCCCATGACCTGCTACAACACCCTCTACTCGGGACCGCGGCGGGCCGGCGAAGCCGATGGCCCTGAGGAGATGCACCTCGTGCTTCTCGACAACTCGCGGACGGCCATCCTCGCCGATCCCGAGCAGCGGGACAGCCTCCACTGCATCCGCTGTGGTGCCTGCCTGAATGTCTGCCCGATCTTCAAGAATGTCGGCGGCTTCACCTACGGCACGACCTACCAAGGGCCAATCGGCTCGGTGATCACGCCGCACCTTCGCGGTCTGGCCGACTGGAACCACCTCTCCGCGGCCAGTTCGCTCTGCGGTGCCTGCACCGATGCCTGTCCGGTGCGCATCGACATCCACCACCACCTGCTCCACAACCGTCGCAACGCCGCCCGGACGGCGCCCAACGCCTGGGAACGACTGGGGCACAGGCTGTTTGTGATGGTGGCCCGTCGTCCTTGGCTCTTTGCCCTGGGGGGCATGCTGTTTCGCCGCACACTGCCGCTGCTGAAGATACTGCGGCCGCCGCTGTTGCGCGACTGGCTGGCGTCGCGCGATCTGCCGGCAGGCCCGCGACAGAGCTTCCGCCGTCAATGGGCTGGCCGCCGCCCGCAGAAGCACGCTCACCCCAGGGAGAGCCGGGCATGAGCGGCGAAACCGGCCTGTCGGCCCGCGAGGTGATCATGGCGCGGATCCGGGAGGCGCTGCGCGTGCCGGCCCCGCTGCCGCACGGCATCGCGGCAGACAGCCTCGCGCGGCTGGGGTCCCCGCCCGGTGGTGCAGCGGTGACGATCAGCGGCGCATCCACGGCGGGGATCGCGTCCGCACACCCAGCGCCCCACCTGCCCACGCTCACCGTGCTGCCGGAGGAGGTGGCCAGGCCGTGGCTGCCCGATGGCGGCCAGACGCCGGCGGCACGCCTCGAACTCCTCCTTGCGAATCTCGTCAAGCTGCGGGCGGTCGTTCATCAGGCGGCCGACCTCACCGCCGCCGGCGACTACCTCTTTACGCTTGCACGGGAGCGGGACTGGCACCGGGTCGCCTGGCACGCCCATCCACTCGTGGAGCCCCTGCTCGCCGGCGTGCCCTGCGCGACCTATCGCGTCGATGCCGCGGACTTCGACAAGAACGCCCTGGAATCCTGTGATGCGGGTATCACGTCGTGCGAGGCACTCGTCGCCCAGACCGGCTCGATTCTCGTCTCCAGCGCCACCTCGGGTGGACGGGCCCTGTCGATCCTGCCGCACGTCCACGTCGTGATCGCCACCCCTGATCAGATCGTGGCCACGCTTGCCGACGCCCTGCACGCCACGAAGGCCCGGCACGACGGCTGCATGCCCAGCATGCTCTCCTTCATCACCGGCCCCAGCCGCACCGGCGACATCGAGCGGATTCTCGTGCTCGGCGCGCACGGCCCGAAAGAACTGATCCTCGTCCTCGTGGGATCCATCGCTGGCTGAAACGAGGCGGGCAATTGCTACCATGGTGCCCATGACCATGCCCCGCTGCCCTGTCTGCCAGGGCGAAACCTTCGAGATCCGCGCGAAACTGCTCTGCCGCTGCTGCGGCATGATCCTCGAAACGTGCTGCGAAGGCGGCCCGATGGGACGGGGCCTTTCCTGCCCGCAGCCGCCGGCATCACCGGCACCATCCGCGCCACCGGACGAATCTCGCCCCGGGTGAGTTTTTCGACCAGGAAAGATCGATCTTCTGCTGTGAGTTTGCCTGTCGCGCAAACCCTGTCGGTCGCGGTGAGATGCCACGTACGGCTCCGCGATCTGGCAGGGGTGGGCGGCTGACGGCTCGGCCGGGATGAATTGCGGCGGAAGTGCACCGACTGGGGGTGGCCTCCACGTGATGCCTGGAAGACGTGTTCGCGAAACGTTTTGCCTGTTTTTTCCTCTGGAGGTTCCTGTGAAGAAGCGTTTGACTTTCGGCTTCCTGCCCTGGGTGGCCGCCGCCGGCGTGTGTGTCGTTGGTGGTTTTGTTCGTGGTGAGGATGCCGCGAAGAGTGTTGCGGCCGACGGTTCCGTCCTGGTGGGCGGTACCACTGCCGCCGCGGCCGCTCCGGCCGAGGCTGCCGTTGCGGGCGATGCCTGCATGAAGACCGTGAAGGTGTGGAAGATGGTCCCGGAGATCCGGGAGGTGGAGAGCACGGAGTGGGCGACCGAGGTGCGTGAGCGTTCCTTCACGGTCACCAAGAAGGTCCCGCGGATCGAGGAGCGGACGCGGAACTACACGGTGATGGTGCCGGAGCAGCGCACGAAGTCGGTGGATTACACCGTCAACGTGAACGTGCCGGAAACGCGGACGGCGACCTACAACGTGTCCGTTCCCTACACCGAGCAGCGTGAAGAGTCCTACACGGTCCGCGTGCCGGTGAAGGAAGAGCGGACCCGGACGTGGAAGGTGAACGTGCCCTACACCGAGCAGGTCGAGCAGACCTACACGGTGAATGTGCCGGTCAAGGAGGAGCGGACGGCCACCTACAAGGTGAACGTGCCCTACACCGAAGAGCGGACGGCCACCTACAAGGTGAACGTGCCCTACACCGAGCAGGTCGAGCAGGCCTACACGGTGAACGTGCCCTACACCGAGCAGATGACCGGCTATCGCACGGTCTCGAAGCGGGTGCCCGTCAAGAGCACCAAGACGGTGACGGTCCGCGGCGGCCGCTGGGAGACTGAAGTCAAGGAGATCTCGGCCAACGGCAAGTATGACGCCAATGGCAATCCCTGCTGCCCGAAGACGGTCTGCTGCCGGAAGTGGGTGCCGAGCTGCGAGACCCGTGAGATCGAGACGACGAAGTGGAAGCTCGAGTGCGAGCAGGTGCCCTTCACCTACTGCGTGAAGAAAAGCCGCTGCGAGCAACGGACGCGGACGATCTGCGTGAAGAAGTCCCGCTGCGAGGAGCGGACCCGCAACTACACCGTGAAGCTGTCGCGGTGCGAGGAGCGGACCCGCAACTACTGCGTGACGAAGATGGTGCCAGAGACCCGGACCCGCACGGTCTGCGTGAAGAAGTCACGCTGTGAGGACCGGTCGGCCACCTACTGTGTCACGAAGATGGTGCCGGAGAACCGGACCCGCACGGTGTGCGTGAAGAAGTGCCGCACCGAGACTCGCACCCGCGAGTACACGGTGAACAAGTGCGTGCCTGAGACGCGGACCAAGGAAGTCTCCTACACGGTGATGGTGCCGGTCCAGAAGACCGCCAACTACACGGTGTGCGTCAGCGACAACGTGTCGGAGACGAAGACCGAGTCGTACGTCGTCCGCGTGCCCAAGAAGGTCACGAAGTCGGTGTGCACCCAGGTCCGCAAGTGCGTCGAGGAGCAGGTCCCGGCCGACAACGGCTGCGGCTGCTCGAACGGCAACTCCGGCAACGGTGCCGGCAAGCGTGGCCTCCTCGGCTGCAAGAAGGGCTGCTAATTGAGCCCCACCCCGGCCGCTGGCCTGGGTGATGCATGAGCAAGAAGAGGCGGGCCGGGCGTGCAAACGCCCGGCCCGCTCGCTTTTTGCCCTTGTTTCGCGCCGAGACCGCTGCGACCCTCCCGCGCCATGAGCAAGCTCACGGGAGTCTGGAAGCGAAGCGTGCGGCCGCGGCTTCTTTCGGCCGTCCGGCGATGCCTCGGCCTCGGCGTGCCCTCACCCCACACCGGCACCACCGTCTCCTCCCTGGTGGCGCAAGGCAGATGCGAATCGATCGCCCTCAATCATCGCCCTCGCGGCACGCTCCCGCCCCACGACGTCACGGGCGACCTCACCGCGGTCGAGCAGGTCCTGAGCCGGATCGACAACCCGGTCGCGCGGGCAACCTTCGACCGGCTGCTGCGGGGCACCGTCATCCAGTCTGAGCGACAGTCGTTCGTGGCGACGTTGCCGAAGGGCCGCGTGACCCACGATGCCGGCATCGTCATGACAAGCGACAATGAACTGCTGGAAGAAGGATCCGGGCTCAGATTCGGGAGCGACACCCCCACCAACCCGCTGCGGCTGTCGCATCTCCCGCGGCCCCGGCCAACGCCGCACACGGTGGCCGTGCTCACCACCGGGCACAACCACAACTACTACCACTGGCTCATGGAGGCGATCCCGCGGCTCGATCTCTACGAGCGCTCGGGCGTTGCCGTTGACCGCTGGTATGCCCCGATCCGCTACCGCTTCCAGCGGGAAACCCTGTCGCTCCTGGGCTTTCCCCGGGAGCAGATCGTGCCTGCCACCTGCAACGCCCATCTGGCCCCATCCCGCCTGGTGTTCGCATCACATGACTGCGGCCTCTTTCGCGAAAAGACAGACTTTCTCTTCCGCCGTCTCACCGCGCACGAACGACCATGGGCCGGCCCGCCCTGCAGGATCTTCATCTCACGCCGTGGTGTGAGGTCGATCGTGAACGAACGGGAGGTGCTGCAGGCACTCAGGCCACTGGGCTTCGAGTGCTACCGGCTGGAAACCATGCGGCTGGCCGAGCAGATCTCGCTGTTCCATCGGGCCGAGTGCGTGATCGGCCCGCACGGCGCTGGCCTCACCAACCTCACCTTCTGCCGTGCCGGCACGAAGGTCATCGAAATCGGCACACCCTACCGCCCCTTCACCTGCTTCTACGAGATCGCCCACCACCGCGGACTGGACTACCTCCTGCACATGGCCAGCCCCACGAATGTGCGGCACTTTGATCCGCAGTCGGCCATCGGCGACTCCGATCTGCGTGTCGATCCGATGGAACTGCGCGACGTGGTCGAGGAGGTCCTCGCGAGACGGGTGCGACTGTCCTCACGGGCGGCCGCCTGACCTTCGCCCTGCCATCGGAACCGGCGGGGGCGTATCATCGGCACCCAGTCGGGATGCAGAAGCGTCATCCCGCCAAGGAAACCGCCCATGCAGCCTCTCGCCATGTCCGGCCCGATGCAGGCCGTCGATCCGACCGCCCAACGGGCTTTCGCCATCAATCTCGATGACTCCATCTACGGCAACTTCGCCGAGATCGGTGCCGGCCAGGAGGTGGCCCGATGGTTCTTCGCCGTGGGGGGCGCGGCGGGCACCGTGGCGAAGTCGATCTCCGCCTACGACATGACCGTCAGCGACGCCATCTACGGCAAGACGCAGCGGTATGTCTCGCGTGAGCGGATCGAGCAGATGCTCGACCATGAATATGGGCTCCTGCACCAACGGCTCGACGGCGTCCGCGGCGACCGGACGCGGTTCTTCGTCTTTGCCGACACCGCGGCTGCCCGTTCGTTCAAGGGGGGCAACGAATGTCACGTCTGGATGGGCTTGCGGTTCCAGCATGCGGTGCGGGCACCGACCAGCGACATCCTGGTGCATGTGCGGCTGCTCGATGCCACCAACGCCCTGCAACAGGACGCGGTGGGCCGGCTGGGAGTGAACATGATCCACGCGGCCTTCCATCACTGGCAGGCGCCACGGACGCTGATCGAGACGCTGATGGACAACATCAGCCGCGAACGGCTGGAGATCGACTGGATCCACATGCGCGGCCCAGCGTTCGGCGGCATCGACAACCGGCTGCTGGGCCTGCACTTGGTACGGGTCGGCCTCACGCCAGCCTTGCTCTTCGACGTCGACGGCACGCCGCTGTTGGCCTCGGAGTCGATCCGGCGGAGCAGGGTGCTCATCGAGCGCGGCCGGTTCGCCCCGGTGACCAGACTGAACCTCGAGATGATGGCGCGGGCCCGTGTCCGTTTCGAGGCCGACACCGCACCGCCAGCCACCATCCAGGCCAGCACCGCCCCGCCCGGCGCGCCGGGCGAGATCCGCGACATCATGGAAATCACCATGAATAACCTGCGGGACCGCGGCACCGCGGAGGACGCCGATTTCCTGGCGCGTGTCGACCTGCTCTCCGCCGCCGGCAAGATGGTGCTGGTCTCCGACATCGGCGCCTTCCACACGCTGGGGGAATATCTCGCCGACCGCCACGTCGAGCAGACCGGCCTCGTGCTCGGCGTGCCGCTGCTGCGGGAACTCTTCAACGAGAGCCACTATCAGCATCTCGAGGGGGGCATTCTCGAGGCCTTTGGCCGGCTGTTCACGCACCGCGTCCGGCTCTACGTGCATCCGACGCGGGACACGCTCGACGGTCGGGTGATCACCGCTGACAGCGTGACGGTCGCCCCGCACCTGACGCACCTTCTCGAACATCTCCGCGTCAACGGCCTGA
Organism: Pirellulales bacterium; assembly: GCA_044236455.1. Classification (GTDB taxonomy): domain Bacteria; phylum Planctomycetota; class Planctomycetia; order Pirellulales; family UBA1268; genus CAMCQY01. The sequence continues at coordinate 53,896 of JBIIGJ010000006.1, read as the reverse complement.
TCCGGGGCCTGCCATGCGACGAGTCAGCGCTCCGCACCTACTCCAGCGAGGAGGTGCGGTCGCGGATCTGCTCCGGCGACCCCGCGTGGCGGGATCTGGTGACGCCCGAGGTGGCCAAGCACATCGAACGCCACGGCTATTTCGGGGCCAGGTGCCCCACGTAATCACAATCCGCCGCGGGCATGGACGTCCCGTCGCGATGCTGCGGCAGGAGTCTGCTCGTCTCACTCCGACACGGTCCGCCGCAGGGTCACGCTCACCTCGCCGTCGTTGTCGGCCAGTTGTGTCCAGTCCTCCTCGCATCGCAGGAAGAGCTGGCCGTCGATGGGAGCCACGAACACCCGCCTCGTGCCCAGGGGAATCGCATCGCTGAGCACATACCCCGCGGTCGGATCGCCATCCTTCTCGTCTCCTTGCAACACGCCACCGACAAGCCGCCCGTGGCCGTCAGCATCGCCGTCGGCCTCCACTGCCGCGCCGGCCCGTGCCGTCCGCCATGTGCCGTCGGCCACGACCTCGTACGATGCGCCCTGCTCGACCCGCAGTCCGCTCGCCTGCCAGCCCGCCGCTGCCCTGACGGTCGCCTTCAGGCTGCCACCCGATGCCGGCAGCGGCCGGAACTTCGCCTTCCAGGGCCAGGCCGTCAGGTCCGCGCGGTAGCCGTTGCCCACGTGCTTGAGAAACTGGTCGTATTCGAAGGCGATCTCCCGCTCCGTCGATCCGTAGACCGACTCGAACGACACATCGGGCCGCCCTTCCATCAGCGCGATCGCCAGCGGCTTGAAGCGGTCGGCGTAGTTGGGATTGTTGGCCAAGAGATGGCAGAGCGCCCACCGCCAGGCGTAATCCTGCCAGCTGCCGGCAGGCTCCCGCCCGGGCGTGGCAATCTCCACGAGCGACCGCTTGGGCTGGGCCCGCTGGAGATAGGCCATCACGACCGGTTCGATGGCCACCGCCTGCTCGCCGTCCTTCCAATAGTTACCCAGTTCCGCCACGCCCTCGGCCAGCCAGGTGGGGCCCGTGGATCCGAACGTCATGTGGCAGAAGCCGTGGGTGCACTCGTGCTGGATGACGCCGTGGTCAACGCAGGCATAGAGCGTGGCTTTCCGCTGGCTGCCGAGCGTCGCATTGAAGCAGACGCCCGCCCCTTCGCGGATCTTGGCAACGCCGGCGGGCTCGGGAAGGGTGCCCTCCGGAAAGACGTTCAGGTCGCGGACGACGAAGCCCTCGACCACGCCGCTTGGCCGGCGGCCGAAGAAGCGTTCGAGCAGGCCGGTCATCCGCTCCAGTTTGTCGAGAATGATCCGGGCCTCGCGGTCGGACACGTCCGTCAGGAACGCGAAGTGCGGCGAGCGGATCAGCCGTGGCTCGGACTTCGGCTCATCCGACAGGGCTCGGTATTTGTTGGCCAGCCGGTCGTCGCCTCGTTCCTTGACGGCCGTGCCCGACACCGTCTCGACGACGAGCCGCTTCGCCAGCACGTCGCCGGTGTCGAGTCTGACCGCATCGAGCCTGACCACCTTCGCCCCCGCCTCGATCCGCCGCAGGTCGCTGCTCGCCAGGACCGCCGTCACGTCCTGCGCCACCTTGAACGAGAGCAGCGTCTTGCCCTTGAGAGCCTTTTCCTGAGGCAACTGCACGGCCAGCCGACCCTTCGTCGCCTGCTTCACCACGGCGGTGACCTCACACGCGGCAAACTGCAGCGGTGTGCGCGGCTCTTCGTCGAACGTCACGCCGATCGCGGCCCCGTCGGCATCGATGAGCGAAAGTGCATCGACCTCGCCGTCAGCCCGACCGCCGGCATTCACGCGGCCGTGAAAGCGGACCACCTGCCCGGGCTTCAGCGTCGCCACGTCAAACGCGCCGGTGACCTGCACCTCCGCCGGGAACGCGAGCAACCCGCCGCCGGAGAGCATCACGCCCGGCTCGTTCCCTCCCTGGATGCGGACCTCCAGGCGGGCTCCGGCGTCGTCCCGCACGGTCAGTCGGCCCGCCGCCACCGCCTCTACCGTGCCGCTGGTCGTGAACTGCTCCCGAATCGACACCTGCCCGCAGGCCGTGGACACAGCCCACGCCTGCAGCATCCAGGCGACCAGCAGCGGCCGAAACAGAACGGACCTTAAGTAATTCGGCAGCATGGCAGCGCGTCGGTATCATGTGTTTCCAGGGGTCTCCTCTCCCAGCATATCCTGCCGCACCATGAATGATCGGCTGATCATCAGCGTGCCCGGACTGCGGCGGCGGGCGAGATGGTCTGAGTCGGCGTGGTCTTGAGTCTCCGTGGTCTGAGTCCTAGAGGCATCGCGTCATGGTGTGGCCGTCATCCGTCGCCGCCAGCTGGTTGACACACCATGCCGTTTACCGTCTGGCTGGGATCGTGTTCGTAGCCGTGGCCGCCGCGTGCCCCGGCACGGCGTGTGCCGTCGCCCCGACGCCCGGCGGGGCAAACGATGGCGTGTCGATCGTCACAGGGAGCGACGACGCCCCGCTGCCTCGCGGACGGATTGATGAGTTGCTCGCCACATCACGGCAGGCACAGGGGCTCACCCCTGCTCCCTTGATCGACGACACGGCTTACCTCAGGCGGGTCACGATCGATCTCGTCGGCCGGATTCCAACGGTCGCCGAATGCCGGCTCTACGCGTCGGAGCCGGCCGCCGTGCGCCGCCGCAGGCTCGTTCGACGATTGGTCGCGAGCAACCGTTTCGCCGATCGCTGGGCGGTCTGGGTCGGCGACATGCTTCGCGTGCGTTCCGGCGCGGCCGGTGGCCCGGAGCTCGACCGGTTCCTGCGGCGAAGCATGCGCGACCGCGTGCCCTACGACCAGATCGTGCGGCAATTGCTCACGGCCGTGGGCACTCCGGGCCACGATGGCGCCGTCGGCTACTTCGCCGCCGAAAATGCCGACCCGCTGGAGATGGCCGGTGTCGTCGCGCAGACATTGCTCGGCATCCGGATGAAGTGCGCCCGCTGCCACGATCATCCGTTCGATGCCTGGTCACAGCGTCAGTACTACGGCTTCGCCGCGTTTTTCGGCGAAACTCGCGCGGTGAGCAGTCAGCCCAACCGGCCAGTGAGAATGGTCGATTCCGCTGGACAGCGGGTGCAGTGGCCTCCGCGCGATGGGCCACACGCCGGAGGATCGCCGGCAGCCATCGAGCCGGACTGGCCGCTGCCCAGCGCAGCCGACGACGATTCGGCCCTGGCCGCGGCGATCGAAGGGCGCCGCGCCATGCAAGAGCCGACAGCCGACCAGGTCATCGACCAGCTGCTTGTCGATGCGATCGTGGATGCGTCGCCCACCGACGGCCTCGCGAAGGTTTCCGCGGTCGTCGCGCCGACCGGTGACGTCGCCGGCTCGCTGCGGCACACCCTGGCCGACCGCATCACCGATCCCCGCAACCGCAGCTTCGCCCGCAACCTCGTGAACCGGCTCTGGGCGACGCTCGTGGGCAGGGGGCTCGTGGAGCCGGTGGACGACTTTCGCGAGGACAATCCTCCTCGTCATCCCGAACTGCTCGATCATCTGGCGGTTGAACTGGTCACCAGCGGACACGACATCCGCCATGTCGTGATGCTGATCGTGGCCAGCGATGCCTATTCCCGCCGTCATGCCAGCGACGGGGATCCCCGGCAGCGCCGCACGCTCGAGGACGCCTGCCTGGCGACGCCGCTGCGGCCGCTGCCCGCGGAGGCCGTCCACGACAGCCTGATCACGGCCGGCCATCTCTACGCGGTGAAGCATCCGCCGGGAGTCAATCTCAAGCCCGTGGAGGAACGGGTACTCGTCCGCCGTGAGCCTCCCGCCAGCGACGTCCCGGAAGGTGCCGGTGCAGGCGGCGACGAGACAGCCTCGGAAACCACCGCCGCGGTCGCCGAGGCGGTCCTGGGTGGCCGGCTTGCCGTCGCCGACGCGGATGACGACCCGGCCATGGGGGATCTCTCCGAGACGATGATGGATGCCGATCCACTCGCCGGCATGCGGGCGATGTCGCTGGAGGACTCGCGGCGCATGCGGCTGGCCGAGACGATGGCCCGGGACGGCGCGGCGCCCGCCCCCATCCCGCAGTCCGCCGAGGAGATCGCCAGGCTCTACCGTGTGGAGACCGTCACTCGGCAGGTCGATCTGAACCCGTATTTTGACTGGGCGATTCAGATGCCGCTGCCGGCACCCCCGCAGCATTTCCTGCGTCTCCTGGGACAGTCGTCGCGGCAGGACGGCGATGACGCCGAGCCACGCCCCCGCATGCGGCAGGCGCTCGTGCTGCTGAATGGGCCGCTGGTGCATGAGGCGGCGCGGGTCGGGCCGCTCGAACCGCTTGGCCGGGCGATCTCGGTCAATGGTCGCCGCGACCTCGTAGGGATGCTCTACCTGGAGGCGCTCTCGCGCGTGCCGACCGCGGAGGAGCGTGCCGTCGCCGAGGACGTGATCGCCGCGGCCGACTCGCCGGCCGACGGTATCGCAGACATGCGCTGGGCGATTTTCAACAGCCGCGAGTTCCGTTTCCTTCCCTGATCCTCTTTTTTCCCTGACCGTGGAGCCGCTCCATGCATCCCACCAACTGGTTCCAGACGCCGCTGACCCGCCGACGCATGCTTCGCTCGACGACGGCGGGTGGTCTCGCGACGTTCATGGGCATGCCGATCCGCGGGCTGCTCGGGCGAGAGACGGAGGGTAGGCCGCGCCGGCCCGCACAGGCCGATGCCGTCATCCTGCTCTGGATGGGGGGCGGCATGAGCCACCTCGACACGTTCGATCCCAAGCCGGGCACCGCGACGGGGGGCGAATTCGCGGCCATCCGCACCGCCGTCGATGGGATCAACGTCAGCGAAATTCTTCCGACGGTGGCCTCCCAGTTGCAGCATGCCACTATTCTGCGGTCGCTCACGGGGGACAGCGCCGATCATGGCAGCGCCACCCACCATCTGCTCACGAGCTATCCCCAGGTACGAGAACTGGTGCACCCGTCCTTGGGTTCGATCGTCGCCGATCAGGTCGAACGGCTCGGCGATCTTCCGGCGTTCGTGGCGGTGGGTGGCGAGGCCCCGTCGCCCGGCTATCTCGGGCAGACGGCGGAGGCGTATTTCATCGGGGAGCCCGGCACCCCGGATCCGACCATCGCGCTGCCCGAGGGCATCACGCAGGTTCGCAGCCAGCGGCGTCTCGAGATCCTCGAAGGGCTCAACGGCCGGTTCTCGTCTCCAGCCGACTCGCTCGTCGATGCCGTGAGCGGGTCATATGCCGCGGCCTTGAAATTGATGCAGAGCCCGGCTTTGGCCGCCTTCGACATCACCTCGGAGCCGGCCTCCGTTCGCGAAGCCTACGGCGACACGCGCTTCGGGCGAGGCTGCCTGCTCGCCCGACGGCTCGTCGAACAGGGCGTGCGGTTCGTGCAGGTCAACCTCGGCGGCTTCGACACCCACGTCGATAACTTTCCCACCATGCGCAGCCTCGGCGCCATCATCGACCCGGCGATCGGCACGCTGTTGGGGGATCTGGCGTCGAGCGGCATGCTCGACCGCACGCTCGTGCTCTTGCTCAGCGAATTCGGACGCACGCCCGTCATCAACGGCAGTGCCGGCCGCGACCATTATCCCGACGTGTTCAGCGGACTCTTGGCCGGGGGCGGTATCAAGAGGGGCTTCGTTCTCGGTGGCACCGATCCGGAGGGGCGAAAGGCCGTGGAGCGACCCGTGCGGGTTGCCGATCTGCATGCGACAGTCGTCGGCCAGCTCGGAATCGATCCCGACGGCCGAGTCGACACGCCCCTGGGGCGGCAGATGAAGCTCATCAACGACGGCACGATCGTGGCCGACCTGCTCACCTGACGCCCCCGCGCCGGTGGCATGCCTATTGCTCACGCGCGATTGAGCGTATCCTGCCGCACCATGAACCACTGGCTGATCAAGAGCGAGCCCGACGTCTTTTCCATCCGCGACCTCGCCAAGGCGAAGCGGCAGACGACCCACTGGGAAGGGGTCCGCAACTACCAGGCGCGGAATTTCCTGCGGGCGATGCAGGTCGGCGACCGGGCGCTCTATTACCACTCCAACGCCACGCCGTCGGCCGTGGCCGGCGTCGTCGAGATCGTCCGCGCCGCCTATGCCGATCCGACAGCCTGGGACCCGACGAGCGACTACCACGACCCCAAGGCGTCGCCCGAGAATCCGACCTGGTCGATGGTCGACGTGAAGCTCGTGGAAGTGTTTCCGCGGGAGGTCCCGCTCGACGAACTCCGCACGGTCACATCCCTCGCCGGCATGGAACTGTTGCGCCGCGGCAGCCGGCTCTCCGTCCAGCCCGTCACGGCGGCCCAGTTTCGAGCCATCGAAAAACTCGGCCACCGGCCGGCCTGACCTTTCGTCTACTATTGGTGCATGACCTGCCGACTCGACGCCACCGTGACTCCGCCCCGCGCCGTGGCGCCGCTGCCGGAGCCGCTGGCGTGGATCGACGACGACCTCGCGGCCCTCCGCGGCCTGGGGCTCGAACGTCCCCACCGCGTGCGTTCGGGACGGCAGGGCAGGGAGGTCGACCTCGATGGGCAGACACTCCTCAACTTCGGCTCGAACGACTACCTCGGCTACGCCGGTGACGTGCGGCTCACGAAGGCGGCGTCGAAGGCCGCCTGCGCCGAGGGATTTGGGGCCGGGGCCAGCCCGCTGGTGAGCGGCCACTCCGTGGCCCATGAACTCTTGGAACGGGCGATCGCGGACTTGCTCGCGGTGGAAGCGGCCCTCACGTTCCCCAGCGGATTCGCCGCCAACACCGCCACGATCGCGGCGCTGGTCGGCCCCGACGACTTCATCGCCAGCGACGCACGCAACCACGCGAGCATCATCGACGGCTGCCGGCTCTCCCGCGGTCGCGTCGGCATCTATCCGCACCGCGACATGGCCACGCTCGACATGCTCCTGGCGCAGGCTGCCGCCGCCCGCCGCCGGCTGATCGTCACCGACACGGTCTTCTCGATGGACGGCACGATCGCGCCGTTGGCCGACCTCTGTGAACTCGCCCGGAAGCACCGGGCCATCCTGATGGTGGACGAGGCGCATACCACTGGTGTCTTCGGCGGGCGGGGCAGTGGCCTGGTCGAGGAGACGGGCTGCGCCGACGGCGTGCATATCCGGGTCGGCACGCTCTCGAAGGCCCTGGCCGCCGCGGGCGGGTTCGTCGCCGGCCATGCCGCCATGATCCACTGGCTCAGGCACAAGGCCCGGGCCTGGATCTTTTCCACGGCCCATCCGCCTGCCGTGGCCGCCGCGGCGACCCGCGCCATCACGCTCGTGTCCCAGGAGCCGCACCGCCGCCGCGAACTGCGGACACACGCGGCCGACTTTCGGCAGGCACTGCTGCAGGCGGGTCTCGACATCGCTGGTGACACGACCCAGATCGTGCCGATCGTCGTCGGCGCAGCGACACAGGCCGTGGCCGTCTCCACCCGGCTGGCCGAGGCCGGCCTCTTCGTGCCCGCGATCCGGCCGCCGAGCGTGCCCGAGGGGAAAAGCCTCGTGCGGGTGAGTCTTTCCTGGCACCATACGGGAGCCGACATCGCCAGGCTCGCCAGCACCATCACGTCCATGCTCCGCGACCACGCCAGTTCCTGAAGACGCCCATGCGACCGCAACAAGACACGTGGTGCGTCATCGGTGCCGGCCCGTCGGGTCTGACGGCCCTCAAGAACCTGCTGGCGGCGGGCATCCCCGCCGAGTGCCTCGAACGCGAGGACGACGTCGGCGGCAACTGGTACTTCGGCTCGGCCGCATCGAGCGTGTTCGCATCGACCCGGCTCATCAGCTCGAAGTCTCTCACCGCGTACGGTGATTTCCCGATGCCGCGGGAGTGGCCAGCCTATCCCCACCACACGCAGTGCCTCGACTACCTCCGCCGCTACGCCCGACACTTCGCGCTTCCGCCGCACATCCGCACGCACGCGACCGTCGAGCGGGTGGAACCAGCCGCGGGCGGAGGCTGGAGCGTGCATGTCGCCGGCCGGGAGCCGCAAGCTTATGCCGGCGTCGTGATCGCCACCGGCCACAATCGCGACCCGCGGTTTCCAGAGATCCCCGGCGCCTTCTCCGGCACCCTGTTGCATGCCTGCCACTACAAGTCGCCCACGCAGCCGGTGGCGATCGCTGGCAAGCGGGTGCTGGTGATCGGGGGCGGCAATTCGGCCTGCGACATCGCGGTCGACTGCGCCGCGCACGCGGCCACCACAGTGCTCTCCCTCCGCCGCGGTTACTACCTCGTGCCGCGGTTCATCCTCGGCCGACCGGCCGACCTTCGCGGCGAACGGCTCTTCAAACTGGGCCTGCCCTTGTGGCTGCGGAGAGTGGTGAGCCTGCGGGCGATCGACCGCACGATCGGCCTTCCCTGGCGACACGGCCTGCCGCGGCCCGACCACCGGCTCTGGGAGACGCATCCGGTTGTCAATGACGGCCTCTGCCGACGGATCGACGCCGGATCGGTCCGACCGGCGGGCGATGTGGTCCGTTTCGACGGCGATGCGGCCGTGTTCGCCGACGGCAGCCGCGAGGTGTTTGATGTCGTGATCTGCGCAACCGGCTACCGCGTCTCGCTCCCGTTCATCGATCCAGAACATCTCTGCGCCGACGCCGACGGCGTTCCGCGGCTGTTTCTCAACCTGCTCCACCCCACCCGCGATGACATCGCCGTAGTGGGGCTGATTCAGCCCGATAGCGGCCAGTGGGGGCTCACCGATCTGCAGGCGCACCTCGTGGCGCGGATGGCACTGGCTGCGCGAAACGCACCGCGGGCGGCCGCCTGGCTCTACCGGCAGCGGCACAGTCCGCCACCGACCAGTGCGATCCGCTATGTCGATTCGCCGCGGCACCGGCTCGAGGTCGAGCATTTCTCATATGGCCGCAGGCTCGAGCGGCTGATCTCGGCCATGGATCGGAGGCTCCGCGCCGACGCAAGGTGACAATGGCTGATGTTTCTGCTATCCCTGCGGCTGACTCCGCGGCGGCCGCACACGTCGGCATCGCGAGCGCCCCTGTTGTTTCGAATGGAAAGTCCGCTGGGATGGCCATCATGAACGAGTCCTCCGTTGGTAGCCTGCATGACGACCGCCGACGGGTCGCCGACCTCGAACAGCTGCTCGAGGTCACCCGTCGCCTGGGAGCCACCGTCGACCTCGATGTGCTGCTGGAGGCGATCGCATCCGCCGCCACCTCCGTGCTCGATTGCGAACGGGCCACGGTATTTGTGTATGACCGCACGTCGGAGGAGCTCTACAGCCGGCTGGCGACGGGCATCGCCGATTCACCGATCTCCGAGATTCGCTTCCCGGTATCGCTGGGGATCGCCGGGGAGGTGGCCCGCAGCGGCCGCGTCGTGAATCTGCCCGACGCCTATGCCGATCCGCGTTTCAATCCCGAGTTCGACCGGCGCAGCGGCTTCCGCACCCGTAACCTGCTCACCGTGCCCCTGTCCGACCACGATGGCGGGATCGTGGGCGTGCTGCAGGTGCTCAACAAGCGCAGCGGTCCCTTCGGCGACCGCGACGAACAACTCGCCGGGTTTCTCGGCAGCCAGGCCGGCGTGGCAGTCCAGCGGCAGATGCTGCTGGGTCACTTTGCAGAGAAGCAACGCATCCAGCGGGATCTCAACATCGCCCGCGACATCCAGCAGGGCCTCCTGCCGAAGCAACGACCCGAGATGGAGGGGTTCGACATTGCCGGCTGGAATCGTCCGGCGGACGAGACCGGCGGCGACTACTACGACTTTCTGCAGCTCGCCGACGGCAGCCTGGCGATCGCCATCGCCGACGTCACCGGCCATGGCATCGGCCCGGCGCTAGTCGTTGCGGAGGTGCGGGCCCTCTTTCGCGCGCTGGTGATGCGTTCGGCCGACCTCGGGGCGACCGTCGACAGCGTGCAGCAACTGCTTTGCCAGGACCTGCAGGATGGCAAGTTCGTGACCGCCTTCTTCGGAATTCTTTCGCCCGCGGAGAGCACCCTCCAGTATCTCAGCACCGGCCAGGGACCGCTGCTGGCCTACTCGGCGGCGACCGGCGAAATCACCGAATTCGAGGCGCAGGGACTGCCGCTGGGGATCCTGCCCGAGGAGCCGTACGATCCCCCGGTCACGCTCCCCTTCGCCCCGGGAGACATACTCGTGCTCTTGACCGACGGCTTCTTCGAGTGGTCCCGTCCCGATGGCGAACAGTTCGGTACGGAGCGGGTCCGGGATCTCGTCTGCACCCATCATCACAGGACTGCAGAGGAACTCATCGGTCTGCTCCACCGCGCCGTGGTCGACTTCTCCGCGGGCACCCCGCAGGGCGATGACCTGACAGCGGTCATCGTGAAACGTCGCGGCGCCTCCGGCCGCTCAAGCATGACCGTTTGAGGAGCCTGGGGTCGGGGGAAGCCGAAGCGAGTCGGCCTATCCTGTCCTCGAGTCGGAGGCTTTCACAGCCCCCGGCGGTTTCGTGCACTCGACGTCCGCCGCATGCCGGCTACCTGGTCGGCTGAGGAAACTCAAGCGGCGCCGGGCTCGCCGGCGCCGTGCCTTCCGGCGGCTGGGGATTGCCAAAAAGCGTTTCCAGTCCGCGGGCGAGGCCGGGACCGATGACAGCCTCGGCGGTGTTTTCCACGATCCGGCCCAGAATCGTGTCGATCGACCGCGCGTCGAATTGCGGCCGGTGCACCGTGCCCTTCAGCGGGATCACCAGCGGCGTCCGCAAAAGCTGCCCCACCACCGGCGTGGCGCCGGCGATGTCGCCGCGAAACGCCACCTCCACCAGCATCGCCAGCGTGCCGTCGGCGCCCACGCTGCCGGCCGAGCGGACCACGAGTTGGCCGGCATCCATCACGAGCCCTTCGTGCCAAAGACGACGCTCGGCCAGACGGAAGCTGACCGGCTCCGGACGCACCCGCAACAGCACCGTCTTGTCGCCGAACGCAAACCGCGGATCGATGGCCGATTGCAGCTTCACGAGCAGGTTCATCAGCGGCCGCACATGCTCCCCCGGCGAGGATTCGAGACGCTCGAAGATCACCTGCCCCGATGCCTCGCCGCCGAAGGGATCGGCCAACGGCACCCGTGCGCCGGCCAGGTCGACACTGATCAGTCCCTCGGTGTGGGTCGACTTGCCGATCAGCGGCACCAGCCAGTTCACCCAGCGATCGCACATCTGCGGTGTGAGCACGACGCGGTCGAGACAGCGGCCGGGCGGCACGATCAATTCTCCCGGCAGCGGCAGGAGCCGCAGCCATGGCGCCCCGCGGAGCCGGCCACCGGAGGCGGCCAGATCGAACGGCCCCAGTGCCAGCTGTCCTTCGAAGAGCCGCACCGGCATCTCGCCGGCCGCAAACTGGAAGCCGGCGATGTCGGCGGCGGTCCAGGCCGCTGAGGTGTCGATTGAGACTGCCCGCAGCCGATCCGTGAGGTCTGTGGCGCGTGTCGACGCGGCCACCGGCAACGCGACACGGGCCACTTTGTCGGCATGCGGCCCGCGGACCGCGGACAGCCAGTCCTCGGGGAGCGGCAGTTGCTGTTCGGCATCACCGGTCTCCGCCGCGGTTGTGGCGACGAGCTGCCCCAGCGGCCCCCGCAGGGTGAACGGCCGGGCTCCAGCGCCCGCCAGCCGCAGCCGACCGCCGGTCCAGGGCGTCAGCAGCCGCGACACCTGCTCCCAGTCATAGGCCACGTTCCCGCCCAGTTCGACCAGCCGCCGCGACGACAGCTCACCGATACTGCCCGCGGCGGCGACCGCCAGCGTGGAGGAATCGAGTTTGATCCGATTGACCGTCATCTGCTCGACATGCGCGGCCGGAGGACAGGTCACCTCCAGCACGAGCGCGACCCGCGGCTCATTCCAGAGCGGGACCGGTGCCTGAGTCTCCCGCGGCCGCGGCACGGCGGCACCACCGGCCACGGTCTCGTCCGGCTGCGTGCTGGCGATGGCGAGTTGGCTGCCCGTCGCCTCCACCAGCACGTTCATGCCGATCGGTGTATCGAGGATCTCGGCCGTGCCCCAGGCCCGGCCGCTGGCCGGCCAGCGGTCCGCGACAGTCGGCGGTGCCAGCCAACGCTCCAGCCGCGACACGTCGGCCTGCCACTGCAGCTTGCCGCGAAGCCGGTCCACGATGCTCGTTGCGCCGCCGTCGGCTGCGGCCGTCACGCGACGCTCCGGCAGCACGGCGAGCCCGCCGGTCCGCAGCGAGAGAGTCGGCGTCAGGAGTTCGGCCGACGATATCTCGATCTGTCCGCTGGCAGGATTCCACCGGCCCGCGGCGCTCGCTACGGCGCGTGGTTCGCTGATCTGTCGGCCGGCGCATTGCACGGTCAGCTTTTCCACCTCGCCGCCCGCCCGCGTGATCTGCCAGCTGTCACCCTGCGCTGCCAGGGCCGCCGTCGCCTTGGCAAACCCTCCCAGCTCCACGCCGGGCAGGATCGTCGACCGCAGCAGTCCTTCCCAGCGCGGCTGCCACTGCGCCAGGTTGCCCTCCAGGGAACAGTCGGCCGCAATCGACTGCGAACCCGGCGCCGCCCGCAGCCAGGGGCCATCCTGGATGCCGCCGCCCGCGAGGGGCCAGAGATTCACAAGCGCCCCGCCGGTGAGGGTCACCTTGAGCGTGTCGGGACCGGCGGCCAGCGCCGCGTGCCCCTCATCGATGAGGAGCGCGCCACCAGCGATGCCGCCAGAGCCCTCGGCCTCGATCGAGACCGCCGCATCTTTCCACGGCCGCCGGCCGGGGAGCTCGAGTTCAAACTGCGACAGACTGACCGACACCTTGGCGTGGGAGGCCGCGGTGGCGGCGACGCGCTCGAAGTCGAGCCGCCCACTGGCCGTGCCGGCGAGCCTTATGCCCTTGAGTTCGAGCACTTCACCGGCCTCGGCCACGAGCTTGTCGAGATCGAGCGTCCACTGCACGGTCGATGACTCCACGGTGCCGAAGGCCGACACCTCCACCGCGGGAGAGGCGATCCGCGCCTCCTCGATCCGCAGCCGTTCGCCGCGGGCCGCACCGCGCCGGCCCCGCAGCCAGGCCGTGAAGGGCTCGTTCCAGCGGAGCATTCGCTGTTGCTCGTGATGGCGGGCGTCGTGCGACATGTCGCCGTCGCTCCCCTCGCGGGCATGCGCCGGCTCGACCACGCTCTGCACCGCGGCCAGATCCTGCGAACTGGCACGCACCTCGAGCACGCGGTCATGGCCATCGGCCCGCGAGACGGCGGAGAGTTGGAGCTGGCCCCCCGTGATCCGCACGTCGGGCCGCACCGTAAGGCCTCCGGGCATCGCCCGCGCGGCAGCGGCAAGATCGACGTCGGCGGCGACTGCAAAATTCTCCCCCACGAGCGCCTCGGCCCAGTCCCAGGTTCCTCCCGTCGGCATCCGGATCCTGCCGGAGGCCTCGGCCTTGAACAGTGGCGACGTCACCTTGAGCGATCGGACCGTGATCCGATCGCCATCGACCGACAGGTCGATCGGCATCTCACCCCGATCGAGCGTGATGAGTTCGGCCAGAGTGCCGGCCTGGCAGATCGCCAGCTGCGATCCGGCCACCACGCCGGCCACATGAATTCCTCCGGCCGCCGACGGCATGGCAGACGGCCGCGGCCCATCGGCGTCGTTCCCGGCGGCAGCGTGGGGCGGTGGCAGCGTGATGTCGAGCCGCACGTCGGCGAGTCCGTCGAGCACATGCTCGGCGTCGAACCGCGTGGCCAGCACGCTCGATATTCCCAGCGGCAGGCGGGTGGCAGCGACGGCCAGCGGCCGCGGCTGGGTGGCGGACTGGCTCTCGGGCGATGACACCGACCAGCCGCCGTCCCGCGCGAGGATGGCGGTGGCACCGGCCGCGACCGTCGTGCGGTCGAGCCTGGCAGAGGGCTGCTCACGGTCTGCCGTGGCGGCATCATTCGCATGCTCCGCGCCGTCCGCTCCGGGGGCACGTGGGCCGGCGGAATCCTGTGTCCGGTCCGAGGCCACTCTGTTGGCGGCGGCGGTCAGGTCGCGCAGCGGCGTGCCGGTATGCCGGGTGCGACCGGAGATCGTCCAGCCAGCGAGGGTCGCATCGGGCCGCAGGGTGCCTGCCGCCAACAGATCGGTGATCCGCCAGGCGTCGTTGCGTACGAGATCGACCAGTTCGACGGCGGCATCGACCACCTCCAGTTCGAACGACACCGGTGCAGCCGTGGTCTGCCCGACCGTCGCCAGCCAGGGTGCGAGCACATCCTCAATCGTGCTGCCGCCGCGGCGGACCTCCACGAGAGCTTCGCCCCCGATCAGCCGCACCACGCCCAGATCGGCGGGTTTGACGAGGAGGTTCACGAGCCCGCGGCCGATGACGACGCGGGGCACGGCCACCAGCGGCCGGCCCTCCCGATCGCGGAGCACCACGTCGCGGTATTCGATGGCGCCCCACCACGGCCAGACCGCGGTGCGGCTGGTGATCCGGCCGTCGATGCCGGCGAAGATCGCCTCGAGCGGCCGGTCGCGGAGATCGGTGAGCACGATCAGACCGGGTGCAAACCAGACAAGCCCGCCGAGCAGGGCGAGCATGACCAGCGGGAAGAGACGCCGGCGGCGGCGCGGCCGCGGCTGCCATTCATCGTCGGATCGTGAACGTCGCCTCGCCATAGGGGTCGGAGTATAGAAGCCTCCGCCCCCCCCGCGAAGGCGAATATCACCGCGATTGCAGCCGCTCGAGGTCGTCCGGCGTGTCGATATCGACGAACGACACTCGCTCGGGGTCGACGGCGGCGAGTTCCGCTTCGGTCACCTCGCGGACGCTTCGTGGATCATCGCGGGCCAGTTCCGCGACCAGTCCGCGGAGATCGCGACGGCCGGTGGCCAGCCAGGCTTCGATCTGCGGAAGCAGCTCGACACGTATCACCGACATGAGCACCTGCCGATGGCCGTGGACGATGGGGACGGTCCACAGCGAGTCCGATTCCATTGCCACCTGCAGAAGCAACGCCACGACCTCCCGCCGCAAGAGCGGCAGGTCGCACGAGGCGACGACGGCGAAACGGGGTGGTGGGGCGGTGGTCCCTCGAGCGGCCAGCGCGGCCAGCAGCCCGTCACGGATGCCGGCCAGCGGACCTGACCCGGGCGTGAGATCGTGCACGATGCTCGCGCCGTCGAGGGCTGGCAACGTCTGCCCCGGCGCGGCGACCACGATCACGTCATCCACCTCGGTCGCCACCGCCGCGATGACGTGTTCCAGAAACGTCTGCCCGTGGAACATGAGCGACGCCTTGCCGCCGCCCGCTACCGCGACAGATGCCAGCCGCGTGGAGCCGCCACCGGCGAGCACGATGCCCACGGTATCGTGGCGCGGCTGTTCCACCCGCGACTCCTGCTCGTGCTACGCGCCCAAAAACCGGGCGATCCGGTCGAGGCCCTCGGTGAGCTTCTCTTCCGACGCGGCGAACGACATCCGCACGTGGCCCTCGGCGCCAAACGCGCTGCCAGCCACGAGCGCCACATGCTCCTGCTCCAGAAGCGCCTCGCACCACTGCATGCTATTGGTGATGCCGCTCTTTCCCTTCGCCAGCGCCGGCTGGATGTCGAAGAACGCATAGAACGCGCCGCCGATCCGCGGCAGCCGCACGCCTGGAATGGCCGAGAGCCTGGCCGCCACCAGATCACGACGCTTTTCAAACGCCCGGCACATCTCCGCCACGCACTCCTGCGGGCCGGTGAGCGCCGCCACCGCCGCATGCTGGCTGACACTGCATGGGTTGCTCGTCTCCTGGCTCTGCAGGTTGCCGATCGCCTTGGCCAACGGCTCCGGGCAGATCGTCCAGCCGATTCGCCAGCCGGTCATGGAATAGGTCTTGCTCACGCCCGCCACGACCACCGTGCGGTGCTCGAGCCCCGGCCGCAGGGTCGGAAACGACACCGCCTTCTGGCCGTCGAACACCAGCTGGTCGTAGATCTCGTCGGAGACGACGGCCAGATCGGCCTCGATGGCGATGTCGGCCAGGGCCTTGAGCTCGTCGGCTGAGTAGACAACGCCAGTGGGGTTGCTCGGCGTGCAGAGCAGGAGCATCCGCGTGGCAGGCGTGATGGCCGCCCGCAGCGCCTCAGGCCGCAGCTTGAAGTCGTCCTCGATCCGCGTGGAGACGAGCACGGGCTTCGCCCCCGCGAGCTTGATCAGCTCCGCGTAGCTCACCCAGTAGGGCGTCGGCACGATCACCTCGTCCCCCTCGTTGAGAAGCGCCGTGAAGGCGTTGTGGAGCGAGTGCTTCGCGCCATTGGAGACCACCACCTGTGCGGGCGTCACGGCCAGGCCCGTGCGGCGGGTGTAGTCGGCCGCCACGGCCTTGCGGAGATCGGGGATGCCGGCCGCGGGGGTGTATTTCGTCTTGCCGGAGCGGATCGCCGCCTCGGCGGCCTGACAGATGTGGGGCGGCGTCGGGAAATCGGGCTCACCGACCGAGAGGTCGACGACATTGACGCCGGCGGCGGCCATCGCGGAGGCGCGGGCGGCCATGGCGAGTGTGGCGGAGGGCTCGAGCGCTCGCATGCGCTGGGCCAGATGCAGGCTCTTGGAAGACTCTCTTGTGTTCATGCGGCCTTTCGTAGGCTCCTCGTTTGCTTGACGCGTGGGTGCGTGCCCAGAATGATACCACCCGCCGGGCTGTTTCCCAGCGGTTTTACCGCTGCTCCCCGCCACGTGCCTGGCGACTGTCCTCCTTTCATCTGAACCTCCCTCCTTCTTCACTCTCTCGCTCAACTCTCTAGAAAGCACTCCACATGCCTGGCAGCCGTATCGGACTGTGGCTCATCGGGGCCAAGGGGGGCGTGGCCACCACCGTGATCACGGGCCTGGCGAACCTGGCCCGCGGCGCGATCGAGCCGGTGGGCCTGGTGACCGCGCTGGATCCCTTCACGCGGCTCGACCTGATCGACTTTGCCGACATCGTCGTGGGGGGCCACGACATCCGGCCGGGCCGGCTGGCAGACGAGGCCCGCCGCATGTGGACCGACAGCCGCGCGATCATGCCAGAACTGCTCGACGGCGCGGCTGACTTCTTTGCCGAGACCGAAACCCACATCCGGCCGGGGACGATCGTCGCGGCGGGTGACAAGATCCGTGAACTGGCCGACGACTCAATCGCGGCCCGCGTGGAGACGCCCCGGCAGGCGATCGATCGTGTGCGGGCCGACATCGAGGCCTTCGCCGCGACCGCCGGGCTTCGCCACGTTGTCGTCGTCAACGTCGCCTCGACCGAACCGCCGGCGGCGTTGCCGATCCCGCGGTCATTCGCCGAACTTGAGCCGCTGCTCGACGACCCACGGGCCTGCCCGCTGCCGGCCAGCAGCCTCTATGCCCTGGCCGCGTTCGAAGCGGGCGCGTCCTACATCAACTTCACGCCGTCGACGGGCTCCACGCCGGAGGCGCTCCAGGAGGCGGCCCGCCAGCGGCGGATCGCCCACACCGGCTGCGACGGCAAGACCGGCGAGACGCTCCTCAAGAGCGTGCTGGCGCCGATGTTCGCCGCCCGGAACCTGGAGGTGATGAGCTGGGTCGGCCACAACATCTTCGGCAACATGGACGGCAAGGTCCTCGACGACCCGCGGAACAAGCAGGCCAAGGTGCGGAGCAAGGACCATCTCCTGGCCGCCATCCTCGGCTACCCGCCGCAGACCCACGTCTCGATCGAATACATCAAGAGCCTCGGCGACTGGAAGACGGCCTGGGATCACATCCACTTCCGCGGCTTCCTCGGCACGCCGATGACCATGCAGTTCACCTGGCAGGGCTGCGACTCGATCCTGGCGGCCCCGCTGGTGCTCGACCTCGTCCGGCTGGTGGAACGCTCGAACCGTGCTGGTGAATTCGGCGTGCTGGAGCACCTCGCCTGCTTCTTTAAGAGCCCGCTCGGTGTCGGCGAACAAGACTTTGCCAAGCAGTTCGACATGCTTACGGCGTGGGCAACGAGCCGCGCCGGCGGAGCCGATCGCGCGACCGCGCACCGCAGCGCATAACCCAAGCAACCTGCGTCGGCGGGCGTCCCACCGAGGCCGCCTCATAAAAAATCCGAAAAAATTTTGCGGATTTCTCTTGACAGTTTTCACTGTCATCCTTCACAACACCCTGCGCAGCGCGACGAAGCGTTGCCAGTCAGTGCCTCACGGCGGTGCCTGGCTCACTTCGATGCGACGCAAAACGTCGACCGTTCCCTCCCCCAGAGCACCCGGGGGAATGGTCGTGAAACAGTGCGGGTGCTCATGGCAAGGAGCCATCACAATGGCGAAGAAGAAGAAGAAGGCTGCCAAGAAGGTCGCCAAGAAGAAGAAGGGCCACGGCTGAGCAGGTGGTTGATTGAGACCTTTCGGGGCCTCTTTCAACCTTGGCGAAACGATTGTTTCGCCGCCAGCTCCCGTCCCTTTTCCGCGTTCAGACGAGAAAGGCCGGCCCGGGCCCTTGGGCGCCCGGGCCGGCCTGATTTTTTGGGTGTACGATTGAACGCATGCCTCTTCACCCACCTGCCAGTGTCAGCCCCCGCCGCGATTGCCCGGCGGCCACTCCCGCCCCTGCCACGCGGGGCAGTTTTCTGCTGGTGACCTGCCAGGGGGGCGCGGAGGCGAGCCTCTGCCGGCGGCAGCAGGCGATCCTCCCCCAGGTGGCGAAGGCAGCCTGGCGGCGGGGCGTGGTGACGTTCCGGCTGGGGGACCTCGATCCACCCGACGACTTTTTCCCCGACCTGATCTATGCCCGGGCCGTGATCCGCTCGCTCGGACAGGTGTCGGGAACGTCCGACCGAGAGCGGATCGAGGCGGTGCGAATGCTCGCCCCCGACGCCTCGTGGGACAACATCCATGTCTGGCACCGCGACCGGCGGCTGGAGGCGGACGTCGATCCACAGGCAGTCCGAGAAGCCCTGCTGGCGGCCTCTGGCAAGCCGGCCACGCTTCCGGCGGCCGCCCGCCCGGGCGACCTCGTGCTCGACTGCCTGATCGATGCGGCCGACCGCTGGTGGGTGGGCTGGCATCGTGCCGGCACACTTGCCAGCTGCCAGCCGGGAGGCATGCACCCGGTCGCACTGCCCGAGGACAAGGTCTCGCGGGCGTGGCTGAAGCTCGACGAGGCGATCGCGACGTTTGGGATCGACCTGCGGAAGGGCCAGCGGGCCGTCGAACTCGGCGCCTCGCCCGGGGGCGCGTGTCAGCGGCTGCTGGAGTCCGGTCTCACGGTTGTCGGCATCGATCCGGCCGTCGTCGATGAGCGGGTGGCGGCACACCCCGACTTCGAACAGTGGCGGATGCGGGCCCGCGACGTGAAGGTCAAAAACTTCCGTGGTTGCGACTGGATCGTCGCCGACATGAACATCGACCCGAAGAGCACGCTGGAGTCGATCGGCAGAATCGTGACAGCCGCGGGCGTGAAGCCCATGGGCATCATTGCCACGCTCAAGCTGCCCGACTGGTCGCGGGCCGACGAACTGCCGGGCTGGCTCGAGCAATTCCGCTCCTGGGGCTTCGCGCCCCGGGCCCGGCAGGTCTCCACCGGCGGCCGCGAGGTCTGCGTGGTGGCGCTGCGGGCGCGACGCCCCTAAGAGCCGTCATTCTCCCCGCCAGACGTCGGAGGGATGGGTGAGGCTGCCGGAGGTCACGTGCACGCGGCCGCCGGGCGTGTCGAGCACGAGCGTGCCGTCGGCTGCGATGCCGCGGCAGAGGCCCGCGAGCCGTTCCTCGCCGCGGTAGACCGTGACGGGGTGGCCATCCAGGCCGCACCGGGCCCGGTAGCTGGCCACAAAGGCCTCGGGATCGCAGGCGGTCGCCGCGAGCAACCCGAACAGCCGTGGCAGAAACTCCTCGAGCAGTCGCTGCCGTGGCAGCATGCGGCCGGTCAGATCGGGAAGCGTGACGATCTTCTTGTCCAGCGGCGGCGGCGCATCGCGACACGAGCCCGTGGTGTTGACCCCGATGCCAAAGATGGCGCGGCCACCGGCGACCGCCTCGACCAGGATGCCGGCCAGTTTGCGGCCACCGACTTCGACATCGTTGGGCCACCGCACGAGCGGCTCGACCGTGGGTGCCACCGCCGCCACCGACTCCGCCAGCGCCACACCACAGGCCAGCGACCACACCACCGGCGGCGCTGCCTGGGACATCGCCGTGGCATCGACCACCACGCTCACCGCCAGACTGCCGGGCGCCTGCCACCAACGAGCCCCGCGCTGGCCGCGACCGAGCGACTGCAGATCGGCGACCACGGCGGCCGGCAGCGGGCAGCTGGGCAGCAACGCCACTTCCCGGGCCCGCTCCATGGTCGAGCTGACCGTGGCATGGTGCTCGAACGTGGCCAGCCCGGCCCGATCCACAAGCGCAGACGGGTCGAGCGGGTCAGCCTGGGGCAACGGCGATGGTTCGGAGGGCGGCACGCTGTATAGAAGACGGTGCCCCGGCAGTTCGGGCAAGTGTGGCACTCTGGCGGTGCCTCCGGGCCGGTGGAGGCCAGCTACGGCCTTGACCCTTGCGGTCCAAGCGCGGTACCCCCCGGTGCCATGCTGACGCATGGTGGTGTGATCTGATCCGGCGGCAAAACCCGCACGGGGTGTCTTCGGCTGTGCGCTCCAAGCTTCTTCTCTTTCTGACGCTCCTGGTGACTGGCACGTCGGCGTGCTGGTGTCGGCCTGCTGCTGCGCAGACAGTCGCGCTGCCGCCCGCCGCACCCTCCTCGCTCGACCGTCTGGCACAGGCGCCCCCCTCCAGCTGGATTCCCTCCGCGCCGCCGACCGGGCAGGTGTTTCCCACGCCCACCACCAGCCTGCCGTCGCTCGGAGGCCCGCCCGGATATCCCGGCTACTCGACCGCCGCCCCGTCCCTCAGCCCCGCGCAGGGCCCGCCGAACATGAGTGGCTCGCTCTTCCCGCCAGGCTATCCGTCGCAGAACTCCACGTTTCAGCAGACGATGAGGCTCTACCAGGGCGCCCGTGGCAGCTGGGCCTACCTCTTTGGGGACGGGCAGGGCACGAATGTCGGCGTCAACGAGCTCGACACCACGGCCACGTTCGCCGTGCCCTTCTTCCACAACTCGCAGGCCAATCTCAACCATGCGCCGCTGCTGATCACGCCCGGCTTCGGCCTTCAGTTATGGGACGGACCGCAGACGACACCGTCGATGACCGCCGACCTTCCGGCCAGCACCTACGATGTCTTCGTCGACACGGCCTGGAACCCACAGTTCACACCGCTCTTCGGTGCCGAACTCGGCGTCCGCGTCGGCATCTTCACCAACTGGAACGTCTTCGTCTGGCAGAGCTGGCGGCTCATGGGCCGCGCGGTCGGCACGCTCCAGCTCACGCCCACGGTGCAGGGCAAGGCCGGCATCGTCTACCTCGACCGTAACCTCGTGAAGATGCTCCCGGTGCTCGGCGTGACATGGACCCCCGACGCCGACACCCGCTACGACATTCTCTTCCCGACACCGCGGGTCACCCGGCGGCTCACGACGATGGGCAAACGTAACGTCTGGGGCTACCTGGCCGGCGAGTACGGCGGCGGCGCGTGGACCTTCCGCCGCAACACGTACAACCCCAACGGCGACTCCATTTCCCCCTTCGACTACAACGACGTCCGCATCACGCTCGGCACCGAGTTCGTGCCGGTCGCCGGCCACGGCCTGACCGGCAACATGGAGGTGGGTTACGTCTTCGCGCGGCAGCTCTTTTACGTGGACGGACCGCCGCAGGGACAGTATCAGAATCTGAACGACACGCTGATGCTCCGCGTGGGGCTGGCCTATTAGTTTCACGCGAACACTGACCCTCCGGGTCATGTTCGCTTGGCCGCCCTCCGGCGGCTGGTGCGTCGCGTCGCATCCATGCGACGCCATGCGCTCGCCACACGACACAACGCGCCATTTCGTCCAACACTGTAAGCCCCCGGTGGAAACCGGGGGACTTCGGGATGCCTACCACCCTACCGACCCCGCACGCGACCGCATCCGAGCGACGGGCCGGCCGACGGTCGCGCGTGTGGGCATGCTGCTGGCTCCTCTTCGTCGCCGCGGTGGCCGCCCGGGCCGACGATGCCGCCGACGTCGTCGCGCCGCTGCCGCCAGTGGAGCAGGAGGAGCAAGAGCAACCGCAGGATACAACGATCTTCGAGCGGATTCGGTTGGCGGCCCTTGGTGATCCTCAGGATCTCACCGAGCCGCTCCTGCCCGACGACGTGGCACCGCCGGGCCAGCCCCGGCAGGAGTTCGAGCCGCCGGCGGGCCGCAAGCTGCCACCCGGCGCCAAGCCGGGCATCCTGCAGCAGTTGCTCTACCAGGCCACCGAACTGCCGAAGCTCGACGCCGGCGGCCTCGGCCTGACGACGCTCGAGAAGACGATCACGCTCGGCATGCCCTGCCCGACGATCGAATCGCCGCTGCTCGTCACAACCGGCTTCGTCGGCACGCTCACCGACATTCCCACCGGCGCCAACATCCCCGGCGAACTCTTCGAGGGCTACATCCAGGCGCGGTGGCTCAAGAAAGTGGGCGACCGACTCGGCGTCGACCTGGCCGTCTCGCCCGGCTGGTACAGCGACTTCAAGAACGACTCGCCGCAGGCGCTCCGCGTCACCGGCCACGGCTTCGGCGCCTGGGAGGCCAATAAAGACCTGCGCGTGGTGGCGGGCGTGATCTACCTCGACCGCTATGACGTCAACATGCTGCCGGCCGGCGGCCTGCTCTGGACGCCCAGTGATGACACTCGGTTCGAGCTGATCTTTCCAAGGCCGCGACTGGCCTGGCGGATCGCGGAACGGCCGCGGGCAAGCCACTGGCTCTACCTGGCCGCCGAGTTTGGCGGCAACCAATGGGCCACGCAGTCGATCACAGGGCCCACGAAGGGCCAGGATCAGATCATGGTGATCCGCGACTACCGGCTCCTGGCCGGCTGGGAGCGGCGGCCGGCGAATCTGGGACTGTCGTGGAAATTCGAGACCGGCTGGGTGACGGGCCGGTCGGTGGAATACTATCAGTCGAGCCAGCCGTGGCTGTATCCCAGCGACACGTTCCTGGTCCGCGCGGGCATCTGGTATTAGCCCGTCACGCCGCGACGTCCGACGGCTCGTCCTCATGACGAGCACGCGCGTAGCGTCCGCAGGTGTCGCCAGTCCGAACCAGAACGCCTACAGTGATGTTGGATTCCGTGTGGCCGAAGGAGGATTGAACGAGATGGAGCCCCGAATGGAGCCCACGATGGAAACCCGGGCGACCCACGCCCGCAAGGAATACGAGCGGGGTGCGCTCGACGAAGCCACCGTCGAGCGTGACCCGATCCGGCAGTTCGCGGTGTGGTACGACGCGGCCGTGGCAGCCGGGGTCCTCGAGCCCGAGGCCATGACGCTCTCCACCGCCACGCCGGACGGCCGCCCCTCGGCCCGCATCGTGCTGCTGCGGGGCTTCGACGCCCGCGGCTTCTGCTTCTTCACCAACTACGAGAGCCACAAGGGCCGGGAACTGGCCGACAATCCCCACGCCGCGCTGACCTTCCACTGGGCCGAACTCGAGCGGCAGGTGCGAATCGAGGGCCGCGTGGAGCGAACGACCGCGGCCGAGAGCGACGCCTATTTTCACAGTCGGCCAAGCACCTCGCGGATCGGGGCCTGGAGCTCGCCTCAAAGCGAGGTCATCCCTGACCGCGACGCCCTCGAACAGCTCGTCGCCCGCTTCCGCGCGGAGCACCCCGACGACGCGGCGATCCCGAGGCCGGTCCACTGGGGCGGCTTCCGGCTCATCCCTGAACGGATCGAGTTCTGGCAGGGCCGCCCGAGCCGGCTCCACGACCGCCTCCGCTTCCGTCGCGACGCTTCCGGCCCGTGGATCACGGAACGGCTCGCCCCGTGAAGGCTCAGCGGGCCCGCCGGAATGTTTCGCCCGCACGACGGGCCACCAGTGGCGTCGGTGTGGCTGACCGGTCTATTATGCTGACCGGTCTATTCTGAAGGGGATCCGATCTGAGGGGATCCGAAGCCCGATGCCCGACGGCATGGGACCCGAACGATCCTGACGGACAGTCTTCCTCTCCCTTGCAATCGCTGGAAACCGCCCCCATGAAACCGTTCACCACGCTGCCGGTGTTGCTCCTGTCGCTGTGCGGAGCCTTCCTCGTGCCGGTGACGGGCCGTGCCGAGCCTGCCGTGAAAACAGGGGAGAAGATCGCGTTTCTCGGCGACTCGATCACGCAGGGCGGTGCGAACAACGCGTCGGGCTATGTGCGGCTGGTGATCAGCGGGCTGGAAGCCAACGGGATCAAGGCGACGATGATTCCCGCCGGCATCAGCGGTCACAAGTCGAACCAGATGCTGGAACGGCTCGACAGGGACGTGATCAGCAAGAAGCCCGACTGGATGACCCTCAGCTGCGGCGTGAACGACGTCTGGCACGGGGCGAACGGTGTCCCCCTGGATGCCTACAAGAAGAACATCACCGCGATCGTGGACCGGGCGCAGGCCGCGGGCATCAAGGTGATGATCCTGACGGCCACGATGATCCGTGAGGATGCAACCAACGTTGAAAACCAGAAGCTCGCACCCTACAACGACTTTCTGCGGCAATTGGCGGGAGAAAAGAAATGCCTGCTCGCCGACCTGAATGCCGACATGCAGGCCGCACTCAAGTCCGGCCCGCATCACGAACCCCAGCTCACCACCGACGGGGTCCACATGAATCCGCTCGGGGACCGGATGATGGCCCGCGGCATTCTGAAAGCCTTCGGGCTCTCCGAGGCCGAAGTGAAAACGGCCGACGACGTCTGGCTGAACGCCCCCAACACCTGCGAAGTGGGCGGCAAGGCGAAGCTCACGCTGCGGCAGTACGAGCAACTCCGTCAGCTCGCCGCCACACGCGGGACGTCGGTCGGCAGCCTCCTGCAGGGCGAAACAGCGAAAGCAATCGCTACGCTGTTGCAGACCGCTCTCTGATCGAACGCCCTCAAAGACAGCCGGGACGAGATCCCGCTGGAATGGAAACACCGTATGTCCGACACACCGCTCGAAGTCTCCGCCGCCGAGGCCAAACGACTCCTCTGGGAGGCGCACCCGGGGGAGATGTTGCTCCTCGATTGCCGCACGCCCGACGAGCATGCGACGGCGAAGATCGCCGGGGCACTGCTCGTGCCGATGCAGGAACTGCCCGAGCGGCTCAGTGAACTGGAGGCGTGGCGGACGAAGCCGATCATCGTCCATTGCCACCACGGCGTCCGCAGCCTGCGGGTCACGCACTGGCTCCGCGAACGCGGCTTCTCAGCCGTCACGAGCATGCAGGGCGGCATCGACGCCTGGAGCGCCGACGTCGATCCGACTGTGGCGCGATACTGATCACCACGCCAGCTAGCGGCCGCGGTTGAGCAGGCTGCGCTGGTTCAGGTGGTCGATGAGCACCTCGGCCCGGTCGCGGCTGGTATCGACGACCACCCGCTCCACCCTGTTGCGATGGCAGATCTCCTGAAAGCGGTCATTGAACTTCCGCAGCGCCTCGAGATACCGCTTGCGGAGTTCGCTCGGCTGCGTGAGCAGTTCGTCGGCCGTCTCCAGCCCGCGAAACTTCACCATCCCGTCGAACCGGAACTCCAGTTCGTCGTGGTGCATCACCTGGAAGAGCACCACCTCGTGCTTCGCGAACCGCAGCCGCTGCAGCACCGCCTCGAGCCCGTCGAGATCGGTGAAGAAGTCGCTGAACACGAACACGATCTCGCGGCGGCCCATCCGGCCGGCCAGGTCGGAGAGGCAGTCTGCCATCCGGGTCTTCTTCACAGGCTCGATCGTGTCGAGATGCTCCGTCATTCGGACGACCTGCGCCATCGAGCTGGCCGGCGGCACGACGGCGAGCACCGCTTCGTCGAACGTTGCCAGCGAAACCTTGTCCCCCTGACGGATGACGCAGTGGCCGAGCGTCGTGGCCAGCTGCGCGGCGGCGAGCAGCTTCTGCTGGCTCCCTTCCCCGTAGCGCATCGATGCGCTGACGTCGAGCACGAGGTGGCAGACGAGATTCGTCTCCATCTCGTACTGCTTGATGAAATACTTGTCGCGGTTGTAGTAGACCCGCCAGTCGATGTGCCGCGGATCATCGCCTGGCACATACTCCCGGTGGCCCGCGAACTCCACCGCGAAACCCGACAGCGGCGACTTGTGGTGCCCCGCCAACGTGCCCACGACGAGGCCGCGCGGCTCCAGCGACCGCCCGGCCAGCCGGCCGAGGACGTCGGGATCGAGATACCGCGAAAGAATGCTCTGTGCCACGTGCGTCGCTCCTGTCAGGCCGCCGGCCGTTCGTAGACCTTGTCGGCGGGAGTCGCCTCGAGCAGCATGTCGATCACCTGCTCGCTGCCGATGCCCTGCGACTGGGCGGCGTAGTTGCCGGCGATCCGGTGCCGCAGGGCCGGCTTCACGATCGCCTGCACGTCTCCCACGGTCGCGTGATAGCGGCCATACATGATCGCCCGGGCCTTGGCGGCGGTCACGAGCGTGAGCACGCCGCGTGGCCCCGCGCCCCAGGCCACCCAGCGGTTCACGAAGTCGGGGGCCTCGGGAGTATTCGGTCGTGAGGCCCGCACGATCGCCCAGGCGTAGCCGAGCACCTGGTCGCTCACAGGCACCCGCGTCACGAGTTCCTGCGTCGCCAGGATCTCTTCGCCCCGCATGATGGCGCCGATCTTCGCCGTCTGGCCCGACGTCACCCGACGGGTGATGTCCCATTCGTCGCGGCCCGAGGGATAGTCAACCTTGATATGGAGGAGAAACCGGTCGAGCTGCGCCTCGGGGAGCGGGTAGGTGCCCTCCTGTTCGAGCGGGTTCTGCGTCGCCAACACGAAGAAGGGCGCGGGCAGCTTGTGGGTCGTGCCCCCCGCACTGACCTGCCGTTCCTGCATCGCCTCCAGCATCGCCGCCTGCGTCTTCGGAGGCGTGCGGTTGATCTCGTCGGCGAGGATCATGTTGGCAAACAGCGGCCCGGGCAGGAATTTGTACCGCCGCGCACCGCTCTCCGGATCCTCCTGGATGACGTCGGTGCCGGTGAGGTCGCTCGGCATCAGGTCGGGGGTGAACTGCACCCGCTTGAACGACAGGTGCAGGGCCTGGGACAGCGAACTGACCAGGAGCGTCTTGGCGAGGCCCGGCACACCCTCCAGGAGCGCGTGGCCGCGGGCGAACATCGCCACGAGGGTCTGCTCGATCACGTCCTCCTGGCCGACGATCACCTTGGAGAGTTCGTCGCGGAGGCGGTTGTAGGTCTGCTCGCACTTCTGCACGGCGGCGACGTCGTCACCGGAAATCTGCTCGGACATGGTCGGGGCTCCTGAGAAACGAAGGGAACGGTCGGGAAGGTGATCAATCGATGTTTCGGAAATACCGGTCGAGTTTTTCCTCGTAGCCGCGCGGGGCACGGCGCTGGCTCTTCGCACGGATCGCCTGCCGCATCTCGGGGGGCAGTTTGGCGAACCAGCTTTCCTGTTCGAACGACTTGGCGGCCTGGTCGGCGTCGCCCGCTCGCGTGCCGGCGACGTCGGCGTTCTTGTCGACGCGGTCCATGGGCTCGAGCGGCCCGTCGGACTTCGCCTCGCCCTGCCGGGCGGCCTGCGAGCGATCTGGCTTCTTGCTCTCCGGCGCCCCAGGCTGTGTTTCGCGCCCAGATGTTTCCGCCATCGCTTCCCCCTTGCTGCCGCGGGCGGCGGCGGGACCGAGCAGTTTCTCCGCGGCGGCTTCGGCCTCGCTGCCGGCGATCCTCTCGGCGGTGGCCTCCGACGACTCCGGAACGAAGCCCGTGCCGAGCGGGGCCGGCGGGTCGTTCGTCGATGGCGACGCGGATTCCCTCGCCTGCTCTTCGGGCTTCACGGCAGCGGGTCCGGTCTCGAGCTGCGACGCACGCTCGAGCCCCTCGCGAAGCGGCACGTTGGCCAGTTCGTTCTGGCCGGCGAGCGCGGCGGCGGTTGCTCCGGCGGCTTCCTGGGCGGCGGCGAATTCCTCCTGCGCGTTCCGCAGGGCTTGCGCGGCCTCGCGGGCGGCGGCTGACTGGGCGGCCTCCTGTCGGACACCGTCCTGCACGGCATCCTGCGACGGCTTGGCTCCGTCCGCGGTCCGACCGGCCGACTCCTCCGCCAGCTCCGCTGATCTGTCGGCGATCGCGTCACGTGCCTGTTGCTGAGCGGCCATGTCGCTGGCGAGCTTGTCGGCAAGCTGCTTGGCACGGGCAAGTTCGGCCACGCGAGCGGCCTGGTCGGCCGCCTCCGCGGGAGACGGCGGCTCCTTCGCGGCGGCCATCGCCTCCTGTTCGCGTGTTGCCTCCTCGAGCCGCGACTCCTGAACCCGGGCGAGCTCCTGGGCGGTCTCGGCAGCCTCGCGGCGGATTTCCGAGGCTGCCTGCGCGAGCGCCTCGGCGGCTTCCGCAGGCTTGTTCTCCGCGATCGGTGGCTTTGCCTTCTCGACCGCCGCGGCCGCCTCGGGAGCGGTGTTTTTGATCGCTTCGGCCACCTTCTCCGCCACCGCGGCCACGTTCTCCTGCTCCGCCTTGATCGCGGCGGCATCGGGCTGCGGCTGCCCGGGATTCATAGCGGCCTGCTCGGCGACACGGGCCAATTCCCGCTCGGCGGCGGCCGCCCGCTCGATCGCTTCCGCGGCCCGTGCGAGTTCGGCGACCTTCGTGGCCGCCTCAGCCCGCTCCACGTCGGCAATCGCATCCTCCGCATGGCGCCGCTCTTCTCCCTGCGTGGCCTGCGGAGCGGCCGTTTTCAGTGTCTCAAGCGTCTTGGCAAGCTGCTCGGCCGACTGCGGCTCCGCCATCTCATTCCCGGGCATTGACTCGCCGGCGGCCTCGTCGCGCCGAGCGGCCTCGGCCAAGACCGCCTCGGCGGCAGCCTGCGCCTCGCTGCCCGCGATCATCTCGGCGGTGGCCTCGGGCGACTCGGGCACGAAGCCCGTGCCGAGTGGAGCCGGCGGCGTGTCGGCGGATGGCGACGCAGAGTCCCCCGCCGACGGTTCGGGCTGCGCGGCAGCGGCGGGGGCGAGTTGCGAGGCGCGCTCGAGCGCGTCGCGCAACGGCTGATTGGCAATTTCATGCTGGCCCGCGATCGCGGCGGCATCCTCACCGATCGCCTGCTGCGCCTCGGCAAACTGCGCCTCCGCTTGCTGGAGCGCCTCCGCTTGCGCCACCGGCGGAGGCACCTCCCCCGCACGTTGCTGCTCTTCTTGGGTGGCGGCGACCGCCGCCGCGGCCAGCTGGTCGCCGAGTTGTGCGATCGCCTCGCGGGCCTCTTCCTGGGCGACGGCCTGCGCCGCGATGTTCTCGGCCATGGACTGCTCCCGGGCGAGCTCGGCCTCGCGGATCGCCAAATTCACGGCGGCCCGCTCCGCCGCGGCCTGCGGATCGCCCGCCGGCTGGTCGCCAAGCCGTGCCTCGGCTTGCTCGAGCGCGGCGGCAGTCTGCTCACGCTGCGCCTGTGTCATCGCTTCGAGTTCACGAGCCGTTTCGGCCGCCTCACGGCGGATCTCCGCCGCGGCTTGTGTGAGTTCAGCCGCAGCCTGAGCCGGCTTGTTCTGGGCGATCGGAGGACGGGCCTTCTCGACCGCGGCTGCCGCCTCGGGCGCCGTCGCCTTGATCGCTTCGGCCACCTTCTCGGCGACCGCCGCCACCGTCTCCTGTTTCGCCTTCGCCGCCGCCGGATCGAGCGGCGGCTGTCCGGGGTTCGCGGCGGCCTGCTCGGCCGCCCGGGCCAGTTCCCGCTCGGTGGCCGCGGCCCGCTCGATCGCCTCAGCCGCCCGCGCCAGTTCGGCGATCTTCGTCGCCGCCTGCGCCCGCGCGGCATCCGCGACGGCCTGATCCGCCTGCTGTTTCGCCGGGTCGGTGGGCGGCGTCTGCGTGGCAACCTTCCGGAGTTGCTCCATCTGTCGCGCCAGCTGCTCCGCCGATTTCGCATCGGCCGCCACGGGCGCCGTCTGCGTCAGCCGGTCGGCGATCTCGGCGAGGCCGCCGAGCACCTTGCCCTCCTCGGCGACGGACTGCCTCGTGTCTCCCTCGAACAGTTTCTCGGTGGAGGCGATCGCGGCCTCCTTCGCCTTCTGCACGAGCGGAGCCACGTCCGGAGCGGTCGCGGCCACATCGTCGAGCTTGTTCAGATCCTGTCGCAGTTCGGCCTGCTTCTCGACAAGCGCCTCGATCGCGGCATCGGTGGGCGGCGCCTTGGCGATCTCCGCACGAAGCTCTTCTCGCTGCCGCTGCATGTCGCGAACAGCGGCCAGCGCGGCGTCGGCGCGGGATGCGGAAGCGCCCTGCGACCGCTCGATCCGCTGCTCGAGCGTGGCGAGAAGGTCGAGCACCTGCCGCTGCGCGGTCGCTGCCGCGGCAAAGTCGGAGGTGGCCAGCCGCTCCTCGGCTGCTTTCAGGAAGGTCTCGGCCTGGCCGTCGCGGAGCCTGCGGAGCGACTCGGTTGCGGCGGCGCCGACCGGACCTTCCCAGGTGCGGACGTCCTCGAGCGACGCGACGAGCACACCGTAGAGCGAGCCGGCCGTCCGTTGCTGTTCGAGCGCGGCGAGCGTGACCGCCTCGCGCCGGCCGGGCAGCTGCTGCGGCAGCGACTCGGTCGCCTTGAGCACCGCCGACTGCTGTCCTGCCAGCCGCCGCACCTGCGCGGCGATGTCGGCGACCTTGAGGCGACGGAGCAGCATCTGCCGCTCGGCCGAGAGCCTGATCGTGACGTGGCGGATCAGACGCCGCGCCTCCTGAGCGGCCTGAGCCTGCTCGTCGGGCTGCCCCGACTCGGCCTTCGCGAGCAGTTCCACCACTCCCTGCATCTCGTTCCCCACGAGGCCTTCGATGTTGCCCCGCATCGCCTTGATCTCGGCATGGAGCGGCAGCTGCTCGAGGCCGTTGTCCTCCAGCTGCCGCAACTGGACGTCGAGCGCGGTGGCGATGAGGTCGCGGGCCATCGCACGGGCCCGTTCCTGGGCGTCGCGGCTGGGAAGCGGGGCCCGCGCCGCGGCCGGCGACGGATCGGCGGCATGGGGCGACGTCCCGACGACGACGAGGAAGCCACTCACGGCAAGAAGCCCGCAGCGGAAGCGACGGGATACCGGCTGCCGGTGGTGCCTATGCGGATCCTTGCCACGAGTCGCTGTCATCGCGTGCCTCCCACGCCGAGCTGGCGTTCGATGATCGTTTCAAGTTCCTTGGCCGAGCGTTCGTCGGTCTCCGAGAGCGCGGCCAGGATGCCCGACTCGTCGGTGATGTCGAGCACGATCGGTTCGCTCGACGACGTCTGCCCCTTGCCGGAGCCGCGGTAGTCGGTGGCCGTGAGCGTGACCCGCACCTGGTCTCCCTTCTTGAGCCCAAGCGCCGCCAGCGGCACCCGCACCGATCCTTCGAGCGGCAGGCGGTCGCCGGCGATCCAGCCGGCTGGCGGCATGGAGGTGACGGCAATCGACTTCGCATTCGCCGCACCGGCGGTCGTCACGGGCTCGAGCACGACCGCGACATCACGGATGCCATGGTCGTCGGCCACCCGCCACGAGAGCCGCGGCGAACCGGTCGGCAGCACGGCGGTGGTCAGCATCTCGGCCACCACGCGCGGCCGAGCATCGGGCTTCACGCGAATCGCGAGCGTGACCGGCGTCGCCGGCGCGAGACCGTCTTCGTCAACCACGCGGATCTCGACGGCCGTCGGCTTCGCGATGGCCGCCAGCGGCGAGCCGGCGCCCGGGAGCGTCCAGATCGGCGTGCCCGCGGGCGACGCCCGTTCCTGAAGTGGATATTCCTCACCCCCGACCACGACCATGGCCGAATGGAGCTTCTTGTTGGCGCACGACACGCTCACCCCCACCGACGAGCCCTCGAGTACCGTCAACTGCCGCGATCCGCTCGGCGCCGGCTCGTCGGCGGCGGCAGCCCGCGCGTAGTCGGGGGGCGTGGCGGCAAGCGACGCATCGATGATCGGCAGCGGCACGACCTCCACCACGATCGGATCGGTCCAGGCATCCCCGACGAACACCTCGGCCCGCGCCGAGTCGGTCAGTTTTGGCAGCCGCGCCGCGAACGTGCCGGCGGCTCGCCGCGGATCAGCCACAAGCTCCAGGCTCGCCTCGGCGCCATCGTCGATCTGCGTGAGTCGTACGCGTCCCGACTCGGGAATGCGGCCCGCCACGCCGACCGCGAAGTCGAGCGGCTGGCCAAGCGGTTTTTTCACTACGGTCGTTCTGCCCGGCGCGACATCGACGACCGCACCGCCGATCGCGAGCGATTCGATCCGGGTTCTCGTCGGGTAGTGCATGCCGCCGAGCAGCATCCTGTTCAAGAACGCCGTCGCGACATCGGGCCGCAGGATGGCCGCCGCGGCGATTCCCGCGACCGCCGCCGCCAGCCAGCCCAGCCGCCGCACGAGCGCCGCACGAGGCACCCGCGTCGGGATCGACCAGGTCTTCCCGAAATCGGCCACGTAGTCAACGACCGCGGAGCGAAGGATGTCGGAACCCCAGCCGCCCGAGCCCGGCCGCTCGAACTGCAGCGCCGCCACGAGATCGCTGTCGATGCCCTGTTCACGTTCCACGAGCATCGCCAGGTCGAGATCCGACTCGCGGACCGTGAGCCACGGCCGCACGCGGCTGACACACACCCAGGCCATGGCCACGATGGCCGTGACGAGCAGCACGAGACGGCCCAGCCGTGACAGGGAGAAGATCCAATCGACGAGAAAGAGCCCCGCCACAACCGCCACGATGGCGAGCCCCAGGATCGAGAGCCCCACGACAGTCCGCACTGCCGCCCGCCGCCGCCGCACGCCGGCGATTCGGCTGCGGAGCGCCGCGAGCGGCGAGCCATCGCGGCCCGGCGCGGCAGCCGGGCGTGCGCCGTCGGGCGTGGCGAGGGACTCGTGCTGGTCGAGCGATTCGTTCGAGTCGTTCATGTCGTGCGTGCTTTTCATGCTGGTCATGGCAGGTTCGCCCGCTTGCGAAGGAGCCATTCGCCGATCATGAGCAGCAGTCCCGTGCCGAGGCAGAGCCAGGTCATGCTGAGTGGAAACACCCGCACGTTCCGCTCGAGCCGCGCAGCGGGATTGATGTCGTCGACAAGGCCGCCAGCCGAGGCAAGGTCGTAGGCTCGCCCCGACGTCTCCGCGGCGAGCGCCTGCTGCAGGGCGACGTTGCGAACAGCGCTGCGGCGCTCGGCGGAGAGGCTCGTGACCGTAAACGCCACCTCGCTCTCCTCACGCGTCACCGGATCGGTCACCCGCAGCCGGTAGCCGCCCCCCTCGTTCACTGGCAGCCGGGCTTCGAAGACCCCTGGACGAAGCTGCGCGAGCGTCACTGCCTCGGGCTCGCCGCCGTCTGCCGGCTGGTCCGGGCGGAAGAGGCTCGCGGCGAGCGTTCGGCCGGGCAACGCCTCGTCCACGAGCGGCTCGAAGTTGGCATCGTAGGCCTCCACCGTCACGACGACCGTGTCGTCCGACTGATACCGCGGCGCGTCGGTGCGGACGACGAACCGCTTCTGGCTGCCGAGCGCGTGGCTCAGGCCGAGGCGGTGGATCATCTGGCCCCAGAACTGACGGTAGTAGCGCTCGCCGTATTTCCTGCGGAGCCGCCAGGTCTCGTTGGTGCCCACGTAGACCACCTCGCCACGGCCGTAGCGGCGGATCGCGATGATCGGCTGCCGGGTCTTGCCGTCCACGCAAGTATCGGTCGGATGGACGGCGAGCACGGTCGCCTGCGGGTGCGGCCGGGCCACCGGCTGATACCAGGGCAGCGGCCCGAGGTTGGCCCACGCCTTCCTGTTCTCGGCGTCGTCGACCCCCAGTTGCATGAAGTCGACGAGCCCGGCATCGGCCGCGAGCTGCAGTTCGAACGGCTTCTCCTCGACCGGCCGCTCGCCACCGTCGAGCACCACGGGCAGCATGTCGGCCAGCGGCGTGCCGACGAGCTGGCCGGGGCCGAACCGGTTGCCCGCGATCACCACGAGGCCACCGCCAAACGTCTCCACGAACTCCTTGGTCATTTCGCAGAACCGCGGATTGACCGCCGAGGCCGGCATGTCGCCCAAGAAGATCACGTCGTTGGCGAAGAATTCGCCGCGGGCCGGCGCAGGCGTCGGCAGAAAGAGCTCGTTGTTCTTCCGCACCTGCGTATCGGCCGACCGCAAGAACGTGCGGAAGCCCCGCATACCCACGAGCGGATCACGGTGGAACACCTCCTTGATGAACCGCCACTCCCAGGTCGGCTCATACTCCACGTCCAAGAGCCGCAGGAAATCGTCGCGGATGTTCACCTCACGAGACGCGCGGTTGTTGTCGAGAATCGTCTCGCCGTCGAGCGGCGCCACCTCGACCACGAACTCTTGGCGACCGATTTCCTCCGGCGTCACGGGAAACTCCACGGCCACCGTCGGCCCGGAGCATGCGATCGTCTTCTGCCCGATCGGGATCGAGCGGCGGCGGGCCTCGGCGGAGCCCTCGAGCGGCCGCGCCGTCACCGTCACGTCGGCCGACGCGCCGTCGAGCCCCGTCTGCCTGAGCGTCACGACCACGGCGGCGCGTTCCGACTTCTTCAAGAGTGGCGGCGCCTGCAAGTCGACGGCGATGTCGATGGCGGCGCCAGGGCCGACGCCGACGGCATAGACCGGCACGCCGAGCTTCTTCGCCGCCTCGGCGGCGGGCGGCCCTGCGTTCTGATCGAAATCGCTCACCACCACCACGCCCTGAAGGGTGCCCGAGGCATGCCGCAGGCTGAGGTCGTCGAAGGCTTTCCCAAGCGCCGTCACCTGGCCGGTGGTCGCAAGCTGCGTGGCAACGCGATCGCCATCGATGCCCCCTGCGCCGTCATCGCCGAGATCGATCGCGCGAACCGCGTCGGCCGAGTGCATCAGGGAGGCCTTGAGCCGGAATTTTTTGGCCAGCGCAGAGAGCACGTTGTCGTCCTGCCGGCGGACCCAGGCGGCGACGAAGTCCTGCCGCGACCGCGAGCTTGTGCTGGAGGCCGCTTCGCCTGCACCGCTCGCACTGTCAGCTCCGACGGCCTTCGCGAGCGCCGCCTGCTCGGCGGGCTCGAGGTCGTCCTCGATCGCCATGCTTTCGGTGCCGTCGAAGAGCAGCCAGAGCAGCGGCCGCGGTGCGTGGCTGAACGAGAGCCGCAACACCGGGTCGGCGAGCATGATGACTAGAAGCGAGAGGATCGCGGCCCGCAGTGCCGCCAGGGCCACACGCCGCTGCGGAGGCAGCTCCGGCTGGTAGCGCCGGTAGAACCAGGCGGCGAGCGCCGCGGCCGCCAGGCAGCCGACGAGCACCAGGAACGGATTCCGCTCCGCCCAGGCCGCGGCGAACGACAGGCTCCAGCCGTCGATCGATTCGAGGCCGTCAAGCCGCAACAGGTTGCCGAGCGAGCTGTTCATGCGTTGGATTGTGAGCCGCGAGTGCGATACGGTGCCGCGAGCACGACACCTTCACCGAGCAGGCAGGCGAGGGACCCGCAGAGCAGCCACCACCAGGCGCCCTGCCCGGTGACGCGCGCGCCGTCGACGTTGATCGGCTGCTCGGGCCCCACCCAGCGAAAGCCCTCGGTCTTTTCAGACACCGTCGCAAACGATGCGGCATCGAGTACCTGCGGCTGCGATTCGCGGGCCGGTCCATCGGCCGCGATCGAAAGTTGCCACTCGGCCGCGGCACGACTCGGACGATCCGTCTGGGCACCACCGCCCGCCGGATCCCCCTTCGTGGCCGTGACGGTG
The DNA here is from genome assembly GCA_044236455.1 of Pirellulales bacterium. GTDB lineage: Bacteria > Planctomycetota > Planctomycetia > Pirellulales > UBA1268 > CAMCQY01. The sequence continues at coordinate 18,220 of JBIIGJ010000006.1, read as the reverse complement.
TAGAGGCCCCGCTCCACGAGGTCGCGGAGCGTGACGCCATACGCATCGCCGCCGAGGGCCTCAACCGTGAGCGTTTCCTCGCGACCGTCGGGACGCTTGAGCCGGATCGTGGCATGGCGGTCGCGAGGTGAGAGCGGCAGCGGCAGCACGTCGACCGTGTCGATCGTCCGCGCGGGCAGTGTCGCGGACAGCATTTCCCGCAGCAGCCGGTCGAAGAGGAGCATCGCGTTGGTTCTCGGCAGCGTGTTCCACGGGCTCAACAGGCCCGACGCGACGAAGAGCACGCTGCCGCGGCCGATCGCGCGGGAGACGAGAAACGGCTGGCCGTTGTCGAACGCCGCCAGCACACGGGGCCTGACCCGCTCCGGCGTCTGGAAATCGGATCCCTCTTCGGCCCCCGCATCGGTTCGCCATGTGAGCCACACGGGGGAGAGCGCCGCGAGCCGCGCGCGGGCGTCGTTTCGCCGCGCGGCGTCGGCGGGCGTGATCTTTCCTGTCGATTCGAGCGCGCCGAGCCGCTCGACTTCAGCCGCGAGTTCGCGCCGTTCCTCGGCCTCCTCCTCGCGTCGGCGGATGTCGGCGGTACCGATGGCCGCGAGGGTTTCAGGGGCGGCGTCGCTCTTCACGGCCTTGAAGAAGAGCGGCCCGGTGTAGAGATCGGCCAGCTCCTCCTCCGGCACGCCGGGAAGACGGAAGCGGGCGTCGTCCTTCATGCTCCGCCAGTCGAGAAGGAAGGGTTTCAGCTCCGCGGCCTCGTCGGGCAACCGGCCGACCGTGCCGGCGATGGGAACCGGCAGGATGCCGCGGCCCTCGAGCCAGGCTTCGCGATTCCAGTCCTCGGGATCGAACTCGGCGCCGGCGGCGATCACGAGCTGCCCTCCCTGCATCGCGTATTCCCGCAGGAGCGGCGTGATCGACGCGGGGGACCGCACGCCCGCCACCACCACCATCCGCGCGTCCGCGAGCAGTTCGCGGTCGACCTTGTCGATGCCAACATGCCGCACCTGCACGAGCTGCTTCTCGGCGTCGGCCCGCGACACCACCGGCGCGAGCAGCCGGCGGAGATGCCGCGTTTCCCCGAAGCGGTTGCGGCGGGAATCCTCCGCGGCGCCATATTGATCGATGAACACGACCGGCAACGCCGCCACGACCGGCACGACGATCGCGCGGCTGTCGTCCTCCGGCAGGCTGTCGGAGGAGAGCCTCACCACCGCCGTGGCAGAGGCGGGCCGGCCCGGCTCGGCCGCCGCGTCGAAGCGGTGCTGAAACGTCAGCTCGCGGGACTGCCCCGGCTCGAGGTCGATCGTCTCGGTCGCCACCTCGGCCCCATCCACCGCGAGCGTCACCTGCACGGCGGCTCTCGGCTCCTTGCCCTCGTGCCGCACGACGCACGTCAACGCGGCCGGCGTCTCGCCGTCGGCGATGCCGTCTTCCAACTGCAACGACTCGACCCACGTATTGTCGATCTCGGCGGGCGGCACCGACACGACCTGCATCTCCGGCACGGCCTCCGTAAGCAGGCCCACGGGGTCGGCCGGCCAGGTGACTCCCTGCTGGTCGCCGATGAAGACGAACCGCTTGTCGGGCAGGTCTGGCGACTGCGCGGCGGCCTGCGCGGAGAGGTCGATTGCCGTAGCGGCGCTGCCGGCTCGATCCACGAGCACAATCGCCTCGACCGCCTCGACGGCGTCTTCCTTGGTGCGGTGGGCGTCGAAGCTGTAGGAGCCGGCGGGGCCGCACAGCGGCAGCACGGAGACGCGGCTGCCCACGGGGCAGCGGTCGATGAACTCCTTGGCCCGCGTGCGGGCATCGTCGAGAAGCGTCGTGCCGCCGAGCCGTTCGCGTCCCATGCTCAGGCTATTGTCGACGACGAGCACTGCGTGGACCGGACCGGAGCCCGCGGCGGCGCCCGCCCGGCTGGCGAGAAACGGCCGCGCGATCGCCAGCCCGAAGAGCGCCACGGCAGCCGTCCGCAGGGCCAGGAGCAAGAGATCGCGAAGCTCGAGCAGCGACCGGCTGCGGCTCGACGCCTCGAGCAGAAAATCCATCGCGGCCCAGTCGAGCTCGCGAAACCTCCGGCGGTTGAGGAGATGGATGACCAGCGGCGCCGCGGCGGCGACGAGACCGGCGATCGCGAAGAACTGTCCCCCCGGAAGAAATGTCAGCATGACGGCGGCGGCCTGCGGGGGGACTTACTTCTGCGACGCGGTGAACTGCTGCTGGATGCCGTCGATCCGGCCTTCCTGCAGGATCGGCAGGTAGCGGTTGGGGATCGCGAGCACGAACACGGCCACGGCCGTGCCGTAGAGCGTGCCGGGTTTGCCGCCGACGTGGCCGCCGGCGTCCCACGAGCCGTCGATGGCCGGGTTCTTGGGATCGCGTCGCTGCGAGGCGACGAGGCTGTCGCGGAGCTTGGGATAGTGCTCGCGCCAGCCCGTGCCGCCCACCTGGTAGAGCGACTGGCCGACGTAGTTGAGCGTGTAGGCGTCGAACGGCATCTGGCCGTTGTGCTGGGGCTGCGGCTTCGCGGCGGCGATCGCCTTCGTGACGGGCTCCATGCTCTTGGGAATCCGCCAGTCCTCGTACTGGCCGAATTCCTGGAGGCAGATGACGCCCGCCGCCGCCATCGCCACGGTCGCGTTGCCGCCACCGACTGCATAGGTGAACTGCCCTGGGCCCTGCTTGAGCTCCGCCTCGGGAGCGTTGCGCTTGCCGTGCTTGGGATGGTAGTGGAGCCGCACCCGCGCGATCGCGCGGTCGATCACCTCGCTGGGAATCTCGAGGCCGCTGTCGACGGCGCTACGGAGCGCCTTGGCCTGCATCACACAGAGACTCAGGTCGCCGTCCTCCGGCTTGGCGACGTAGCCCCAGCCTCCGCCCGGCCCCTGCATGCGGGCGATGAGCTTGAGCGCCTTGTCGAGCGCCCGGCCGATGCGGGGATCGTTCGTCATGCCGTAGGCCTGCCCCAGCACGAACGTGGCGAGGCCGTGGTTGTACATGTCGCGCCGCTGGTCGGCCATGTTGAGCAGGCCGCTGGGCTTCGCGTTGGCGACGATGAACGCCAGCGCCCGCTCGACGTTGTCGCCATACTTCCCCACGCCCGGCATGTGGCCGTTGGCGAGGAAGGCGAGCGCTCCCACGCCGACGAGGCCAAGGTCGTTCGACTCCCAGTTGCCCGCCGCCGTCTGATTGGCGGCCAGCCAGGCGAGCCCCTGCTCGATCGCCGCCGCGCTTTCGGGGGTGATTTCCCACTCGCCGCTGGCCGGCGAACTATCCCTGCCGCCGCTTACCGGCGAGATCCTTTCAGCGCCGCTTGCCGGCGCTTCTGCCTGCGGCTGGGCGGCGCGGCAGGTCTCTGCCACCCAGCCATTCGGGAGGCAGGCGGTCAGGACCGCGAACGCAAACGGGAGTTTCTTCCAACAGGTCACTGGGGGCGGTCCTCCGGCGAATACCATTCCCTTCACTATGACCGCGGGCCGCGGCTGGTTACACCCATCGGGGAGGCGGTACCTCCCATGGTCAGACGTCAGAACGCCCGCCGGGAGCCTGGTTTCGGGTGTATGCTTCAGGGGACGGGATCGTCGGCACGTTCGGAATCGCCGCCCCAGAGTGACACGCCAGGAAGGTCGGGAATGAGCGACAATCGCGAATTCATCGATGAATTTCTCGTCGAGTCCAGCGAAAACCTCGATCAACTCGACCGCGACCTGTTGGCACTGGAAGAGCGGCCCGACGACCCCCAGCGGCTGGCCAGCATTTTCCGCACGGTCCACACGATCAAGGGCAACAGCGGCTTCTTCGGTTTTTCCAAGCTGGGAGCGATCACGCACAGCGGCGAGCACCTGCTCGGCCGGCTGCGGGATGGAAAGGTGCGGCTCGACGACCGGGTGACCGGCACCCTCTACTCGATGGTCGACGCGGTGCGGTCGATCCTGGAATCGATCGAATCCACCGGGGTGGAGGGGGAGAACGACTTCCGGGAACTCTCCCAAACGCTCGCGGCCGTGGCGGCAGCGGACCATTCCGCAGCCCCCGCTGTCCCGAAACCAGCCGTCCCCGCAGCACCGGCAACCGCCACGCCGGCACCGACGGCCGAGGCCGCCGCCCCGGAAATCACCGCCCAGCCCACGGCATCCCTGCCCATAGCCCACCAGCCGCTGAACGCACTCGTTGCGACCGCCGCGCCGCCGACACCAGCGCCCAAGCCACCCGCCGAGCCGACGAGGCCGGCCACCGTCGCCGACACGTCGATCCGGGTCGACGTTGGCCTGCTGGCCTCGATCCTCGATCTCGTGGGCGAACTCGTGCTGGCCCGCAACGAACTGCGCAGCATCGACACCGTCGATCCCACGCTCGAAGGCGTGATCCACCGCATCAACACCGTCACCAACTCGCTGCAGGAAGCGGCCGTCAAGACCCGGATGCAGCCGATCGAGCACGTCTTCAGCAAGTTTCCGCGGACGGTCCGGGACCTCGCCGTCGCCTGCGGCCGCGAGGTGCAGCTGGTGATCGACGGCGCCGATACCGAGCTCGACCGCAGCCTCATCGAGAGCATCCGCGACCCGCTTACCCACCTGGTGCGCAATGCCGTCGATCACGGCATCGAACCGCCCGACGTCCGCGTCGCCCGGGGGAAGCCGCCGACAGGGCGGCTGTCGCTGCGGGCGTTTCACGAGAGCGGCCAGGTCACGATCGAGGTCCAGGACGACGGCGCCGGTATCCCGGTGGAGGCGGTTCGTGCGAAGGCGGTGGCCCGCGGCCTCGTCGATGCGGCCGCGGCGGCCAGCCTGCCCGACGACCGCATCCTGCAGTTCATCTTCGAGCCTGGGTTCTCCACCGCGGCGCAGGTGACGAGCGTATCGGGCCGCGGCGTCGGCATGGACGTCGTGAAAACCAACATCGAGGCGATTGGCGGCACGGTCGACATCGCCAGCCGCCCCGGTCTGGGCACCACCGTGCGGGTGCGGGTGCCGCTGACGCTCGCGATCATCCCGGCGCTGGTGGTGCGGTGCGGCAGCGAGCGGTTTGCCCTGCCGCAGGCCGCCGTGGGGGAACTGGTGCCCCTGCGGGGCGAGGGCGGACCGCGGATCGAAGGGCTCTCGTCCGCCGCCGTGATCCAGGTCCGCGGCCGTCTCGTGCCGGTGATCTTCCTCGACGAATTCCTCGGGCTGCGTCCTGTCACCGCCTGCCGTGAAGCCGGGACGGTCGTGCTCGTGCGGGTCGACGACCACGAGTTCGGCCTCGTCGTCGACGGGGCCCGGACCGCGGACACGGTCGGCGAGACGGCCAGCCTCTCCACGATCGTGGTCAAGCCGATCGGCAGCATGCTCGCGCAGCTGGGCATCTATTCAGGGGCGACCGTGCTCGGCGACGGCGGCGTGGTGCTGATCATCGACCTGCGCGGCATCCTCCGGGCCGCCAACCTGCCGCCCATCGAACGCGGAGCATCACCAACTGACAACGCCACCGTGCAGGCGGTGGCCGGCAGCTACCTGGTCTGCCGCACCGGCGCGGGCCGTCGCATCGCCCTGCCGCTGGCCAGCGTCACGCGGCTGGAAAAATTCGGTGGCGAGGAATTGCAACCCGTGGGCGGCAGGCAGGTCGTGCGACGGGGCGGACTGTTCACGCCCGTCATCGATGCCGATGCCTTGCTCGGCTCCCCCCAAGGCGTCGCGGCGGACACGACCGCGGTGAATCTCGTCGTCCTCGACGACCGCTGCGGCGGCGTTGGCATCGCGGTGCGACAGATCCTCGACGTCAGCGCCGCGGAATCGCCGCTGCAGCCCGCGTTGGCGGCCACCGGTGTCGCGGGCACGCTCGCTCTTGGCGGTCTGGCGACGGAGTTGCTCGACCTCGCCTCCGTGCTTCCCGCCGGTCTGCCGTGACTCTCCGTCGCCCCGATGCCGCATCACCCATGACCACGCCCTCCATGACCGCATTGCCGCCGGCCTCCTGCTGCCACTGCTGCTTTCTCGTCGGGGGCGACTGCTTCGCCGTGCCGTCCACGGACGTGGCCGAGGTGCTGCGCGACAGCCGCCTCACGCGGGTACCGCACGCCCCCGAAGCCGTGTTGGGCCTGCTCCACCTGCGCGGCCGGATCGTTCCGGTCATCGACATGCGGCGTCGCCTCGGCTTCCCGGCCGCCTCGGCGTCTGCGGCCCGGACCCATGTGGTCGTGCGGCTTGACGACGACTGGTACAGCCTGCTCGTGGACGACATGTGCGACGTCATCGAAGTGGCGGAGGACCGGATCGAGCACCCCTCGAGACCGCTGGCCGACACGCCGCACGACGCCGTCATCGGCGCCTTCGCCGGGCAGGGGCGACTCGTGCATTTCCTCGATCCCCAGCGCATAGTGCAGCTGCCCGTGCGGCAGCGGGAACAGTCACCTCAAAAGCAGGGAGCAACGCATGGCGGATCTTGACACTCCATCGAAGGCGGCGGCAAACGCGACCGGAGGCTGGCGGTCCCTGCTGGGCAACCGGCTGCTCTTGGCACTGCTGGGCGTCTCGCTGATCCCCCTGGCCCTGATGGCCATCGCCACCTACCGGGCGGCCTCCACGGCACTCGTGAAGGAGTCGTTCGCCAAACTGGAGACCGTCCGCACCATCACCGCGAAGTCGGTGGAACGCTACTTCCAGACGCTCCACGACCAGCTCAGCGTGTTTGCGCTTGACAGCATGACCAGCGACGCGTGCCGGCAGTTCAGCGAGGCGTTCGCCACGGTGGCGGCCGACAACGAGGCCGACGCCAAGGCGATGGCGCAGGTCCGCCGGGACGTCGAGGCGCACTACGCCGGCGAGTTCACGGCGGAGTATCGCAAGCGTGCCGGCAGCGACCCCGCCTTCAAGCCGCTGGTGGAGTCCCTTGACGACAACGCCCTCTACCTGCAGTACCTCTACATCCGCCGCAACGACAACCCACTCGGCTCGAAACAGCTGCTCGACGCCGCGGACGACGCATCCGCCTATTCCAGAGCACACGCGAAATTCCACCCCCTGCTCCGGGGCATGCTCGAAAAGTACGGCCTGGCGGACATATTTCTCATCGATGCCGCCTCCGGCAACATCGTCTACACAGTGCTCAAGGAGCCCGACTTCGCCGGATCGCTGCGGAGCGGGCCGCTGGTCGGCACGAGCCTCGGCGACGCCTTCGCGAAGGCGGCCAGCAGCGGCCGGCGCGATGCGGTGACCTACGGGCCGTTTGCCCGCTACCTGCCCTCCTGCATGGAGCCCGCCAGCTTCATCGCCGCACCGATCTTCGACGGGCGGCAGCTCGTCGGCGTCGTCGCCTTTCAGATCCCGATCGATAAGGCCAACGCGATCATCAGCGAAACGACCGGGATGGGAGAGACCGGCGAAACCTACGCCATCGGCCCCGACCGGATGTTCCGCAGCAACTCGCGTTTTGCCGCGGACTTGGGCGTGACCAGCACGATCATCGATCCACAGTTCAAGGTCAACACCACCGCCGTCAAATCAGCTCTCGATGACAACCGCCCGGGCACGGCGCTCACCCTCGACTACCGCGACAAGCCGGTCCTCTCCTCGTGGGCGCCCGTGACGATCCATCGTGACGAGGCCTCTCCGCGGGACACCGTCCGCTGGGCGCTGGTTTCCGAGATCGACCAGGCGGAGGTGCTCGCGCCGATCCACCGGCTCCGGAACTTCGCGCTGACAATCTTCGGACTGACGACGGCGGGCGTGCTGATTGTGTCGACTGGCATCGCCCGGCGACTCACCCGCGAGGCGAACCGCCAGGCCGCACTCGTCATCGGAATCGTCGACAACACGCACGCCTTGGCCAGCTCCTCCGAGGAACTCACCAGCGTCAGCCAGCAGATGAGCGCCGCCGCCGAGGAGACCACGGCCCAGGCCAATCTCGTCTCGGCCGCGGCGGAGCAGGTGAGCAGCAACGCCCGCACCGTATCGGGCTCGATCGACAATCTCGTGTCGAGCATCCACGAGATCGCCAAGAGCGCCCAGCAGGCGGCATCCGTCGCCCGCGAGGCGGTGGATAAGGCGGGCACCGCCTCGACGACGATGGACGCCCTGGGACGCTCGAGCGCCGAGATCGGCCAGGTCGTGAAGGTGATCACGGCGATCGCCGAGCAGACGAACCTGCTTGCCCTCAACGCCACGATCGAGGCCGCCCGTGCCGGCGAGGCTGGCCGGGGCTTCGCCGTCGTCGCCAACGAGGTGAAGGACCTCGCGCGGGAGACCGCCCGGGCCACCGAGGACATCGGCGGTAAGATCGAGGCCATGCAGGCCGACACCCAGCGGGCTGTCTCGGACATCGGCGGGATTCGCACCGTGATCGAGTCGATCGACGCCCTGCAGACGAGGATCGCCACGGCGGTCGAGGAGCAGTCGGTGACCACCAGCGAAATCAGCCGCAACATCGCCGAGGCGACCACGGGGTCGACGGAGATCGCCGAAAACATCATGCAGGTGGCGCAGGCGGCCCAGAGCACGGCCGAGGGGGCGTCGAACACGCAGCTGTCCTCACAGGAGTTGTCCCGGATGGCGCAGTCCCTGCAGCGGCTGGTCGAGGAATACAGGCGGTCCTGACGCCCGCAAGGAGGCATCGCGTGCGCGCGTTGGTCGTCGACGATTCGAAGCCGAGCCGCAGCATCGTCGCGCGGGCGCTTCGCGACCTGAAATTCGACTGCACCGAGGCGTCCAACGGCGTCGAGGCACTGGCCGCGCTGGCCGCGGCCCCGCGGCCCGACGTCGTCACGATCAACTGGCACATGCCCGTGATGGACGGCATGGAACTGCTGCGACGGCTGCGGGCCAGCGACGCCCACCGCGGCCTGCGGCTGCTGATGATCTCCACCGAAACCGATCAGGACCGCATCGCCGCGGCGATGGCCGCCGGCGCCAACGACTACCTCGCCAAGCCGTTCACGCCGGAGGCGCTCGCCCGCAAGCTCGTTTCGCTGGGCGTCTGCTCGGCGGCCGAGGCGGCCGCGGCCGGCGAACGCGGACCCATCCGCGTGCTGATCGTGGACGATTCCGCCACGATCCGCACCGTGCTGTCGTCCACGCTCGGTGCGGATCCCGACCTGCGCGTGGTCGGCACCGCCATCAACGGGCAGGTGGCGCTGGCGAGCATCGCCGCCAGTCCGCCAGACATCGTCCTGCTCGACGTGGAAATGCCGGTGCTCGACGGCATCTCCACGCTGCGGGAGATCCGCCGGTTGTACCCCAAGCTGCCCGTGCTGATGTTCTCCAGTCTGACGGAGCGGGGATCGAAGGCCACGCTCGACGCGTTGCTCGCCGGCGCGAACGACTACGTCGCCAAACCCGTCGGTCAGACCGCCGATGACCTCGCCGCCCGCATCCGTGCGGACGTGATCACCAAGATCAAGGCGCTCGTGCCGCGCGGCGTCGCCACGGCCGCGCGGATGGCGCCGCCGATCGCGGCCCGCCCCGCGATCCCCACCCGCCGCGAGCCGATCCGCGGCATCGTCATCGGCTCGTCGACCGGAGGCCCCGTCGCGCTGGCCGAGGTACTGCCCGCGTTCGCCGCGAAGGTCCGCGTGCCGGTGCTGATCGTGCAGCACATGCCGGCATTCTTCACGGCCCAACTCGCGGAGCGGCTGTCGCGGATCTGCGGCGCAAGCGTGCGGGAGGCGCAGATGGGCGAGGAGATCCGACCGGGCAGCATCCTGCTGGCACCGGGCGGACGCCATCTGGAACTCTCCGCCGACGGCCAGTCGCTGCGGGCCCGGCTCACGGACGAGGCGCCGGAAAACTCCTGCCGTCCAGCGGCCGACGTGCTCTTCCGCTCCGCGGTTCGGGCCTGGGGTCCGGGCACGCTCGGCGTCGTGCTCACCGGCATGGGCCGCGACGCGCTCCAGGGCGCACGGCAGATCGTCCACGCCGGCGGGGCAGTGATCGCGCAGGACGAATACACGAGCGTGGTCTGGGGCATGCCCGGCGAGGTGGTCCGCGCCGGACTGGCCGACGCCATCCTGCCGCTGTCGCAGATCGGCGTCGAAGTGGCGCTGCGGCTGTCGCGCCGCGGCGGATGACCCGTCCAGGAAGGCTCCCATGAAAGTCGGTGCCGACCAGTTCGCCTATCTGCGTGACCTGCTGCGCAGGCGCACCGGCGTCGTGATCGACACCGCGAAGGAGTATCTCGTCGTCGCCCGGCTGATGCCGATCGTCCGCCAGCGGAAAATCCCCAGCCTCGACACGCTCATCGACCGGATGCGCAAGGGGTCGGATGCGTCGCTCGAACGCGACGTGCTCAGCGCCATGATGACGCACGAGACCTCGTTCTTCCGCGACAAGAGCCCGTTCGAGACGATCCGCCAGCTCCTGCCCGAACTCATCGCCCGCCGCGGGGCCCAGCAGCAGCTGACCTTCTGGTCGGCGGCCTGTTCCACCGGCCAGGAACCCTACAGCCTCGCCATCCTGCTCAACGAGCACTTCCGCGATCTGCTGGCCACCTGGCGGGTGCGGATCATCGCCACCGACTTCTCGGAGGCCGTGCTGACGCATGCCCGCGAGGGAATTTTCAGCGACCTGCAGACCGCCCGCGGTCTGCCGCCGGCGCTCTTGGCCAAGTATTTCCGGCCTCTCCAGGGAAAGTGGAGCATCTCCCAGGACTGTCGGCGGCTGGTGGAATACCGCTCCCTCAACCTGAACGCCGCGTGGCCGATGATGCCCCCCTGCGACATTGTGCTGGTCCGCAACGTGATGATCTACTTCGACCTGCCGACCCGGACGGCGCTCGTGGAGAAGTTTCGCAAGGTGCTGCGTCCGGACGGCGCGCTCTTCCTGGGCGGCGCCGAGACGCTGATCGGCATGGACACGAACTACGAGCGTCTCAGCGGTGCGGGCTGCAGCTACTACCGCCCCAAGTCACGCCGCTAACTGGCTGTGGAAAAAGCTCTCCATGGCCCCTCGGTTGCGGAGCAACCACTCTTGGCAGCCCACGCAGTCGACCGGTGAAAGAGCTCACCCGGTGACGCGACGGGGCCGGTCTGGCATGATGGCCGCATGAAACGACCCGTCGTTCTTATCACCGGAGCCAGCCGCGGCCTGGGCCGGGGCATCGCTCTCACGCTGGCCGCCGAAGGCTACGACCTGGCGATCCATTACGCCTCCAATGCCGCGGCGGCCGAGGCAACCGTCGCGGCCTGCCGGGCGGTCGCCACGGATCCCTCCCAGCGGTTCCTCCCCGTCTCCGCGCACCTGGCGTCCGCGGCAGAGCGCGGGGCACTCCTCGAGCAGGTGCTCGCCGGCCTCGGCCATCTCGACGCCCTGATCAACAACGCCGGAATGGCGCCCCGCGAGCGGGCCGACATCACCGCGGCGGGCGAGGCGAGTTTCGACGAATTGATCGCCGTCAACTTGAAGGGCCCCTACTTCCTCAGCCAGTCCGCCGCCAACTACTGGCTCGCCCATCCGGGTGCGTCGCGTCTGGCGGGCGGCTACAAGCTCCTCTTCGTCACCTCGATCTCCGCCGCCACCGCGTCGGTCAACCGCGGCGACTACTGCATCTCGAAGGCCGGCCTCGCCATGGCCGCCCAACTCTGGGCCACCCGGCTGGCCGCCGATGGGGTGCAGGTGCTGGAACTGCGTCCCGGCATCATGGCGACCGACATGACCTCGGGCGTCAAGGAAAAATACGACGCCCTCATCGCCGAGGGGCTCGTGCCGCAAAAGCGCTGGGGCACCCCGGAAGATGTCGGCCGCGCCGTGAAGGCGATCTGCCGCGGTGATTTTCCCTTCTCCACCGGGGACGTCATCTACCTGGACGGCGGTTTTCACCTCCGCCGCCTCTGATTGTTCTGGCTTTTCCCAGTTCGCCTCACGCTCAATTCTCCCAACCCCACCACACACCCCGCATGATCACGATCGACACCACGCTCACGCCGGCCTCGCTCAAGGCCGCGGCCGACACCGTCTTCACGGTCTCCGCTCCCAAGATCGCCAGCCTCCAGAAACGGTGGAAGGATGCGGACGGCACGCCGGTCTTCACGATCGAGGGCCGGTACACGTCCCGCGGCTGGACCGAGTGGACGCAGGGGTTTCAGTATGGGTCGGCGATCCTCCAGTTCGACGCGACGGGCGACGAGGCGATGCTCCGCATCGGCCGCGAGGGAACGCTCCGCCTGATGGCGTCGCACGTCACGCACTCGGGCGTCCACGACCACGGCTTCAACAACGTCAGCACCTACGGCAACCTCCGCCGCCTCCTCCAGGAGGGCCGCCTGCCCGCCAACGCGTGGGAAGGACACTTCTACGACCTCGCGCTCAAGGCGAGCGGGGCGGTGCAGGCCTCCCGCTGGACCCAGCTCACACCCGAACTCGGCTACATCTATTCCTTCAACGGCCCCCACTCCCTCTTCGCGGACACCATCCGCTCGCTACGGGCCCTGGCGCTTGGCCATCGACTCGGCCACCGCCTGATGGCCGAGAACGACAAGCCCGTCTCGCTCCTCGGCCGGCTGCTCCAGCACGCCGAGACCACCGCCCGCTACAACGTCTACTACGGCCGCGGCCGTGACATCTACGACGTGCCCGGCCGCGTGGTCCACGAGTCGATCTTCAACACCAACGACGGCAACTACCGCTGCGCCTCCACGCAGCAGGGCTACACACCGTTCTCCACCTGGACCCGTGGGCTGGCCTGGATCCTCTGCGGCTATCCCGAACAGATGGAATTTCTCGAAGGCCTCCCCGACGCCGAACTCGCCCCGTTCGGCGGCAAGCAGGCGATCCTGGACCGCTTCCTCGAGGTGTCGATGGCCGTGGCGGATTTTTACATCCGCGAGACCCCGACCGATGGCATTCCCTACTGGGATACCGGCGCCCCCGGGCTCGTCCACCTTGGCGACTATACGAGCCGACCCGCCGATCCCTTCAACGAGCACGAGCCGGTGGACAGTTCCGCCGCCGCCATCGGCGCGCAGGGACTTCTGCGACTTGGCCGCTCTCTGGAACGCCACGGCAGAAAAGAGGAAGGCGCCCGCTACACGGCGGCCGGGCTCACCGTCGCCGGCACGCTCTTCTCAGAGCCCTACCTCAGCAGTGATCCCAGCCACGAGGGGCTCCTCCTCCACACCGTCTACCATCGGCCCAACGGCTGGGACCATATTCCCAAGGGGCGAAAGATTCCCTGCGGCGAGTCGGCCATGTGGGGCGACTACCATCTCCGCGAGCTGGCCTTATACATCCAGCGCCTGGCCACCGGCGGTCCCTCTCTCACCTTCTTCGGCACGAGTTGAGCCCGGGCATGGCATCCTGCCATGCAATCCTGGACGAGGGCGGGCTCCCCGAACACCGAAGCGAGCATCAGGCGCCTCGGCGCCAATCGCCCACCATCATCCCCAACGCTGTCGCCGAGCCGCCGAGCGAGCGCAGCGTGTTCGGGGAGCCCGCCCGGCGCAACCCCAGAAAAGGCCACGTTGAAAACTCACACCTACGGTGACAAAAGCGCTTTTCACACCACCACAGTCACTTCGGCACGAGCTCGACCAGATCCCGGGCGGGATCGGCAGGGCCGCGGCCGAAGAGCGCCCAGACGCGGTCGCCCTGCCGCACGAGCGGGCCGAAGCGGGGATCGGGATCCTTGAGGGTGGCAAGCGCGGTCCGATGCTTCGGCTGGCCCGACTGCGGATCGAGCCAGACGAGCACCGGCTGAAAAGCTTTTTCATTCGGTATTGGCTCGCGGACCGTCACGAGCACGCCGTCGCGCGTGCCCACGAGACAGGCATCGAGCAGATCCGGCGACTCGAACCGCCAGCGAAAGTCGCCCGTGGCGGTGTCGACGGCCACGATTCCAGATGACCGCTCGACGACCAGCGTCTCGGTCGCCTTGTTCGGGCCGCTCTCTCCCGTCCGCACGATGCCGAGCACCCGTCTCGCCTCCGGCAGGCTTGCCTTCCAGAGAACGCGGCCACTCGCCGCATCGAGGGCAACCACCGCCGGCACACCGGGCTCGAGGACGAACAGCCGGCCGTCGGCGACCAGTGGCGGCGACTGCGCCTGCACCATCCAGAACGACTCGACGGCGACGGGCACGGAGAGTTCCTTCCGCACCCAGCGGACCGTGCCCGCGGAATCACAGCAGACGACGCTGCCGCCGCAGGTGATCACGAGGCCGCCCTCGATCGCCGCAATCTGGCAGTCACGCTGCCGCCACCACGACTCCCGCAGGCTGACCAGCGGCTGCTCGCGCATGCGTTCGCCATTCGATGCATCGAAGGCTGTGAGAGACAACGCATACTCATCGCCCACCTTGGTCGCCGTGCAGCCATGAAGCACGCCATCGATGAGCACCGGGTCGGACACGAGCCACCGATCTGGCCGCGGCGGCGTCTCCCAGGCCACGGTGCCGTCGGCCAGCTGGATCGAGGCCAACGCCGGGCCCGTCTTCTTGAGCCGCCGCACGAAGGCGTGCGTGGCATTCGCGACCGGCCGCATCGGCTGGCCCGCCCACTCGTGCGTCGCCGCCGCGTCGCCGCCGACGCCCGCCCGCCAGTGCAGGCCGCCCGACTGCGGGTCGTAACTGGCCAGCTGGAACCGGTTGCTCACGAGGAGCCGGTCGGCGAGCGGCACGACGGCCGCCTGCCTCGCCACCCAGTCGAGCGACTGTGGGGCGAAGCCCGGCCCGCCGCGGCCGTATTCGGCAGGCAGGCCAGCGGGATTGGCCCCGACATCTCCCTCCAGCCGGGCGCGGGTGACGGGATCGTAGTCGCGGGCCTCGGGCAGGCTCGTCGCGGGAAGCGACTGCGGACGGACGACCAGCGCCTGTGCCACCTGCTCGGCAGCCGACAGCCGCGGCAGAAGCGACTGGGCGGCTGAACTGCGGGCGAGCCGGTAGTGGTCGAGCGCCGTGGCGATGTCGCCGCCGGCCAGGCAGCGATCACCGAGCCATGCATGCGCGTCCGCGGCCGCTTCCGTGCCGAAATACTGGAATGTCGCCGCCTCGACGGCCGCCGCATCAACCTGATCGATCGCCTGCCGCACGCGGATACCCGCCCGGTCGCCGAACTCGGCCCGCATCGTCTCCTGGAGCGGCGGCTCGTCGGCCATCAGCGTGGCCACGTTCGTCGGCAGCGGCGCGAAGAGGGCGGCATCCTTGCGATCGGGCAGCAGACTCGCCACGTCGTCCGTGGCCAGGACGATCTCGCAGGCGTGACGGTATTCGGCGCCATCAAGCGCGGCGTCGAGATCGGCGGCCAGCGTCACCCCCTCCTTGCCCGGCTCGGTGACGAGCGGATGCCGCCAGTCGCGGTTGGCCGCGGGCCGCTTCGCCGTCAGCGCCTCGGCCCAGGTGAAAAACGGCGAGTTGGCCGGCGGGTCCGTGCATCCGAAGAACGCGAGCCGCGTCGAAAGGCCATCGAGGGCTTCTGATCGACCGGCCAGCGCCAGTTCAAACACTTCTCGGCGGGCGAGCGATTCGGGGAAGAACGCGAACGGCTTGGCACACAGGAGCGGGCAGGTCTGCTGCGCGTGGGCCACCTGCGAATACGCCCTCGGCTGGCCCACGTCGGAGAGCTTCTGTCCCACGTCCTCGTACATCTTCGCGATCCGCGTGGCCGCGGCGGGATCGGCCCACACCGGCGCTAGCGTCGCGATCTCGTCGACCAGCCGCAGCCGGTCGTCGGAAGAAAGCGGCATCTCCAGGCTGTCTCGCCACAACAGCGCGAGCAACTCGATGGCGAGATCCTTGGTGCAGGCGGCGGACAGCCGGCGGATCGCGCAGGCCCGCACCCACGGCAGCTCGTCGGCCGCGGGGGGTTTGGCCTTGGTCGCGGCCTCCCGCCAGGCCGGAAACGCCGCGGCCTCGGGCAGTTCGACGGCGGACTGCCGCAGGTCGATCGGCGCGAGCGACTCGAGCATCGGAAACGGCAGCAGGCGGATGTCCCCGAGGGCGATCAGCCGCGGGCTGGGATGCGCCGCGGCAGAGAGCCCGATCGATGCGCAGGGCCCCGCGGCGACCGGGTCGAAGGCCTGCGTCCAGCGGACGCCGTCGGTGCTGACCGCACACCGCACAAACCCGCCAGAGTGGCCGATCTTGAGCCAGGTCGAGCCGCCCACGAAGCACGTCGGCGCATCCTGCGGCTTGCCGTCCGCGTCGAGCCGATTGTCGCCCGGGGCGACAACCGCCAGCTGCACGAGCGACTTGTTCTGTTTATTCGCGAGGAATGCGAGCTGCTGCTGGGGCTTGCCGTCCCGATCTCCGAGGCGGACGCCGGTGCCCGGCGAGAGGGCGTCGATCCGCAGCACGATCTCCCGCAGCCCGCCGTCGGGAAGGTTCACCGTGGCCCAGACGGGCTGCGGATTGTTTTCGGCGACGAGCTCGACGCCGCCGTCGGCCCGCTCGCTAAACCCTCCGCCGATGCCGACCGGCATCTGCCAGGGCTGCTTTGCCACCACGAGCGATTCGAACGTCGGCTTCGCAGGCGGCCACCGGTTGGCGGGCAGTGGGGAGGCCTTCGTCATCGCGATCTCGCGAAACACGCCGCTCCCCTCGAAATAGATCTCGCTCGGCGGCTCAGGCATCGGCACCTCGACGATCCGCACGTCGCCCCGCGAGAGCGTGAGCAGGCCATCCGCATGCCGCAGTTCCACGATCGTGGGCGGCTTCGGGTTGGTGCGGGCCATCCGCCCGTCGTCCCGCGCGGCGAGCACCCAGCCGGTGGGCACGGGCTCGCTGCCGGTGCGGCTGGTCGCATAGCCGCACCAGGGACCGGTCGGGCCGTAGGCGTCGAGCGTCGCGCCTTGCGTGCCGGACCAGGCGTGGATCCGCAGCGGCGTAACATCCTGCACCGCCAGCCGCAGGCTCGCGCCGGGGGGGAGCGGCGCCCGCAGGCGGACGAGCCCCTCGAATGTGCCATGCGGCACATTCGCGATCGGCTGCATGCCGAACTTGCCCGCCGTCTCGGGCTTGCCTGGCACGGCCTCCACGGCCTCGAACCAGAGCTTGAGCACATCGGCGGTCGGGGGCGGGCTATCGGCTCTCACGGGTGCAAAGACCGCAGCTGGCGAGACGGGCACGTCGGCGAGCGCCCGCAGGTCGGCAGTCCACGGGTCGTCGACCGCCGGCTTCGCGATGCCGGTCAAGGCGGCCACTGGCGGCGGAACATCGGCAGGCGGCGGTGCGGGCGGGGCCACTGGCTCTTCGGCGTTCGCCGAGACCGGTTGAGCAGCCCGAGCGGCCATCTCCTCGGCAGCGCCAGCGGCCGGCGTGTCATCGGCGGGCGGCTCGACGGTTTCCTGATTCTGTTTCGCGTCGGAGGCCGCCGCGGCCGTGTCGGGCGGCACCACCGGCCGCCCGCGGGTACCGCCGCGGCCGCTCATCACGATCGCGAGCCCGCCGAGCAGCGCGAGGCCCACGAGAAAACCCAGCCGCGTTTTCGCGCCGCCGATGCCGCCCAGCCAGCCCTGGGCCGCCTTCGCCTGCGCGCGAATCTTCTCGACCGACACCCGCGGGCGGCCGATCGAATGGGAGAGCACCTGCTCCAGCTGCAGCCGCTCGGCGCACTCGCGACGGAGTGCATCCGATGTGCGCAGGCCCGCCCGCAGCGATTCACACTCCTCGACGGAAAGCTCCTCAGGGCTCTTTTCCCGGATGAGCGACAGTAGTTCTTCTTCCGTCATCATGCGACGCCTCCTCCAATCGCCCCGTCGAGGCAGCGCTTCACCGCCTGCCTCGCCCGGTGCACGAGGAGCTTCACCGCCCCCTCGCTCCGCTTGAACCGCTCGGCGATCTCGCGCATCGAAAGATCGGCGTGGTAATACATGTCGAGCGACTGTCGGGCGCTCGGCCCCAGCCCCTGCAGGCAGTCGGGCAGCCTCGCGATCGCCTCGTCGTAGCGGCCGAAATCGCCCTCGGCGGCTGCAAGGTCCTCGATCTCGAGGCAGAGTTCCGTCCAGGCGGTTTCCCGCCGGCGGCGGATCTTGCGGACGTGCTCTCGCAAGACATTGCGGGCAACGCCCAAGAGCCAGGCCCGCAGGTCGCTCCGCGACTCGTCCTTCTGCACGGCCTTGCCGGTGTAGACCCGCAGGAAGACCTCCTGCGCGAGATCTTCCACGTCGGCCCCACCGGTCAGCCGCGCCCGCAGGTAGCCGCAGATGATGCGTTCATGCCGTCGCACGAACGTCTCGAAGGCCGCATGGTCGCCGCGCCGCGCCGCCTCGAGCAGCATGGCGTCGTTCTGGGCCGCCGCCGGGCCGACGCCCATGGGCGACTC
>JBIIGJ010000042.1:0-26542 GCA_044236455.1 Pirellulales bacterium | reverse complement strand
TGCGATTGAGCCGCCGCCGCTGGGCCGCGATTCCATCCTTCGGCTCCGAGAACAGTCCGTTGAAGGCGACCGCCAGGTTGCGCTCCGAGGGCAGGCCCACGCCGTCGGCGTTGACCGAGAGGCTGCCCTCGGCCGCCAGTTCGAGCGAGGCATAGCGGGTCTGCTTCGCCGTGTGGCCGGCCATCAGCTGATCGACCGAGATCGTGTTGCGCACCCCATCGCCGACCTTCGCACCGGTCAGCCAGACGCCCTGGCAGCCGTGGTGATGGCCGAGGGCGTGGGGATGGTGGAGTCCGCTGATCGGCGTGATCACCTCCCGGTGCTTCTCGAGCACGGCCAGCGACTTCGACAGCTTGTAGCCGCGGCCGGCCTCCCGGATCTGCCAGTCCCAGTTGTTCACGCCGTTGGGCAGATAGATGAAGACGCTGCGGGCGATCCGTTTTCCCGCCTCGGCGGCGCGGGCGGTGGCCGAGATGCCCGCCGCCCCCGACCGCATGCATTCGAGCATCGGCAGGGCGAGCGACACACCGAGCCCCCGGAGCACGTGGCGGCGATTGATGCGGGGCGTAGAGGAGAGCACGTGCATGGGGCACCTCGGTGTTTCTGGAACAGGTTTCAACGTTTCTGAAACAGGTCGGAAAGAATGAACGTCTCGAACAGGGTTCGCATCCGGTAGTCGTCGGTCTTGGCCTTCGCGACGATCGCCCGGATCTCGTCATGGTCGTCGATCGTCATCGTCCGCCGCAGCGCGTAGGTCGCGAGGCTGCCGACGAACGCCTCGGCGACCCGGTCGACGTCGGCCGCGAGCAGCTTCTTGAAGGCCTCCGGGCCTTCGAAGGCCCTGCCGTCGGGCAGCACGCCCGAGGCGTCCACCGCCGGGTCGGCCCCCTTGCCCACCGTGAGCTTTTCGTGCGTCCTATAGCGGCCGATCGCATCGTAGTTGTCGAAGGCCAGGCCGAGCGGATCGATCTTGCGATGGCAGGCGGCGCAGGCGGCATTGGTCGAGTGGGCGGCCAGTTGGCTCCGCACAGTCGCCTTCTCGGCATCGGCCTTCGTCGCCGGCAGCGGCTCCACGTTGGGCGGCGGCGGCGGCGGCGTGGTGCCGAAGATCGCCTCCGACACCCACACGCCCCGGTGCACCGGCCGGTGCCGCGTGCCATCCGAGGAGAGCGACAGCACCGCCGCCTGCGTCAAAAGACCGCCGCGGTGGTCCTCGGGCCGGAGCGTCACCTTCGTGAAGTCGCCGGTCGCGGGCGGCTGGAGGCCGTAGTGCTCGGCCAGCCGCGGATTGATCATCGTCCAGTTGCTGTCGAAGAACTCCCGCAAAGGCAGGTTCTCCTCCACCATCTGGCGAAACGTGGCCACGGTCTCGAGCACCATGCTCTTCTCGAGCCAGCGGTCGTACTGCGGGTAGAGCTTGACGTCGGGCTGAAACATCCCCACGCGGTGCAGCTGCAGCCACTGCCGCGGGAATTCCTTCATGAAGCGGTCGAACTTCGGATCGCTCTGCATCCGCGAGAGCTGCTCGGCGAGCACGGCCCGTTCGTGCAGTCTCCCGCCGCGGGCGGCGGCGAAGAGCGGCTCGTCGGGCAGCGAGCTCCAGAGGAAGTAGGAGAGCCGGCTGGCCAGCTCGTGGTCGGTGACGCGATCACGACGCTCGGTCGCCGATCCCTCCTCCAGAAAATAGAAATTCTTGGAGGCGAGGACGGCGGCCATTGCCGAGAGATAGGCCTTCCGCGGCGTTTCGCCAGCCGCCCGCTCGGCTGCGGCCAGCGCCGCGTAGGGGGCGATGTCGCCATCGGCCACCGGCCGCCGCCAGGCCTGCTCGGCGAAGCGGTGCAGGCAGTCGCGGATCTGCTCTTGGTCGTCGAGCGTGGCGGGATAGAAGTTCTTTCTCGCCAGCCGCTGCCCCTCGGAAACGATCGGCCCCTCCCATTCGACCCAATCGACGAGGAGCAGGGGCAGCAACGCCCGGCCGTCCTCGGTCGTCAGCTTCATTCCATAGGGGCTCATCAGCTGCATGTTGCGCGAACTCGTGAACAGGCTGCCGAATCGGATGGCGTTGCTCCCGTGTCCGTCGAGCCCGCCATGCACCACGTTGTGGATCGCGATCTCACCGGCCGATTCATCACGTTCGATTTCGATGATGATCGTCTTGTCTTCGCCGGTGATGATGTCTTGATCGAAGCATGTCCGATCGTTCCGGCTTTCCCGCACCGTCGCATGCGGGGCGCGGCCATCGAGCCCCGGCATGCCGCTGAGTTGCACGCGGCCCCGCCACACGCCCGGCTGGCGGGCGCCCCACCACCAGTCCTTCCACAGGGGCACGCCAGGATGCCCCGCCCACGCCGGGATCCTCAACTGCTCGGGCGTGAGCCCGACCTTGGCGAGCCGTTCCGCCATGGTCGGTGTCGGCGGGTGGTTTTCCCGGTTCATGAGCAGCGCATCGACTCGCCGCGTGGTGGGAGTGGGCTCTTTCTCTGGGAAGGCCAGTTCGAGCACGTCGTCGGCCATCTTCAGATACCGCTCGACATGGGCGGGCGCGAGCGTGAGCACCGCCCCCACCCGCTCGAAGCCGTGCCAGCGGGAATCATCGAGCAGGCCACCCGGCAGGGCCGGATCGATCCGGACGCCGAGCAGATCGTCGATCGTGTGGGCATACTCCTCGCGGCTGAGCCGGTAGCTGGCGACCGGGCCACGAGCGGCCATCCGCGACGCCTCTCCTGCCTCGATCCGGCCCGAGATCCAGCCGACCACGTCGGCAATCTCATCGGCGGTGGGCCGCGTCTCCTCTTCGGGCGGCATCTCGCCGGCATTGATCCGCGTCATCACCTCGGCCCATTTCGCGGCGGCCGAGAGGGAGGCGAAGTCGCGGGAGAGCGTGTCGATCCTCAGTTGGCCTTCCTGCGTCTTGGCGTCGTGGCAGCGGAGGCAATGCCGCGACAGGAAGGCATCCGGCATGCCAGAGGCGGCGGTATCGGGCGCGGCCCCCAGGGCAGGCAGCCCCGTCATGGCCGCGACGTACAGGGAGTGCAAACAGTATGTCAAAACCTGCCGCGCGGCCTTCATAAGACAGAGCTTAGATCGCATCTTCTTCCATCACATGCCCCGAAAACCCGTCACACGCCGCGGTCAATCCAGGAGACTTGCCCTGTCGTTCTCGGGTGGGGCGGGAAAGCGGAGCCGCCATTCCGGCGGCATGATGGCCTGCGGCCAACTGAGGCTGCTCGAGCGAATGAATCGCCCCGGCCGGAATCCCTCCTGATGTTGCTGCACGCTGACCTCGATCTCGTGGGTGATGCCACTGCTCCCGGGGGGCGGGGCAGGATCGACATCGCGCCACTTTGTGACATGCACCCCTGACCCCAAGTCGCCCTCGCCGCCACCGATGATCCGGAGGCGATGATCGGTTCGTTTCAGGAACCGGAACGCGTTACGCATCTCGATTTCCTCATATATCTGCCTGTCCATGCCGGCAAAGTACGTGACCGTGAGCAGCCCGCGACCGTCGGGACCGTAGTCCACCTTCTCGACCCAGCCCGGCAGCCAGTAGAGCCGGATCCGCCGCAGGTGGAGTTGCCGCTGCTGCTCGGCCGCGACCTCACAGCTTTTCTCGTCGGTCCAGATGTCGAGGCCGTGAAACTGCCCGGTCGCCCAGTCCGGCGTCCAGCCGAGGTTCGCCTGCACGACCTGGCCGACGGCGAGGTCTGCAAGCGTCCCCGGCCGCCCATCCTTCCAGACCCGCGTCGAGGCGTCCACCGTGTAGATCGCGTCCTTGAGCGTGTCGGGCGGGCCGTCGAGCGGCTGGCCGGACGCCTGCACCTGGGTGAGCACGACCGACCCGCCCGGAAACGAAAACCGCTTGTCTCCATGGCCATACTCCCCGGGTTTGACGTCGATCTTGTCGATCCGCAAGGCCCGGCCGCGCCGGCGTTCGTGGCTGAAGCCGTCCTCGATCACGAGCGCGTGGTCGTGCAGCGGGGGCGGGAATCGCTTCTCCTCGTCCGTCTTCAGCTCGCGTGGCGCGACATCCTTCGGGGGCAGCAAAAACCGGCCGTGCAGCCGGGTGCCCAGCGGAATGTCGGCCAGATCGGCCGGCGCGCCGTGATACCAGACCTCGCCGTAGGGAAGGAGCGTCGCCTTGAGCTTGCAGTCGCGATACATGTCGAAATCCCCGTCGAGCCGCAATGCGAATCGGCGATTGATGTGATCGACCGCCACGAGTTCGCCGGCCAATTCGATGCCGGCCCCGGCTTTCGGAAACGTGCCCCACGGGGGCGTGATATCGGCCGGGTTCGGCTCCTGCTTTGCCTCTTGCTTTGCCTCTTGGCCTCGGGCCGGCACGACCGCGATCACAGGGGCCGTCAGCGACGCGACGAGGGCGGCGGCGATTGCTCGGTTCCACGCGGAGGGGGAATGGCTCCACGAGGCAGCGAAATGGCGACTGTTTTCCATCTCTCCATCATCGGCACACGCCGCGGCCGGCACACGCCCCGAAAACTCGTCACACCGCCGGGGCCCCAGCGCACGGAGCACTCTGGCTAGCCGGGTGTCAGGGGGCCTCGGTGCGGTAGAGAAATGAGTCCGAAGACAACAGCGCGGCCACGAGCGCCTTCATGCTGCCGCCGGCCTCTGCATAGGCCGCCTGAGCCTCCCGCAGCGTGCGGGCGTCGCGCAAGGTCTCGTTGCGGCCGAGGAAGTAGCGGAACGCATACCTCACGAACACCTCCTCGGCCCTCCGCGACGCCGCCAGCCGCTCGATCAGCGCGACCGGATCGGGCACCGGGCCGTCGAGCGACGGGTCGCCACTGGCGACCACGGCGCCGGCGGTGTCCACCGGCTTGCCGAGTTCCTGCAGCCGATGGCGGCCATAATGGTCGTACGCCTCGAACGGCATGCCAAGCTG
This sequence comes from Pirellulales bacterium, assembly GCA_044236455.1. GTDB lineage: Bacteria > Planctomycetota > Planctomycetia > Pirellulales > UBA1268 > CAMCQY01. The sequence continues at coordinate 21,636 of JBIIGJ010000042.1, read as the reverse complement.
GTTCATCTGCCGGTGGCAGGTCCAGCAGTAGCCGTCGTTGCGAATCTTCTCGAACCGCTGCCGCAGCGTCTTCGTCGGGTCTTCCGGCACCACGGCGCAGACGGTGACGGGCACGTCGGGCACCGTGCCGCCGAGAAGATGCTCGAGAATCCACTTGCCGCGGCGGACCGGATCGTTGTCGAAGTTGCCGGAATGGGCCACGAGCCAGGCGGGCTGCGTCAGCATGCCGCACCGCGCCTCCGGATCGAGCGGCACCGGCCCGTCGCGATACTTGAAGTCGGGGGGCAGGTTGAAGATCGTGTGGTCCGACGCGTGCCGCCCGTGCTTGTCGATGTTCACGACGAAGCCCTCGCGACCGGTGAGCAGCCGGCGAAACACGTCGCGATCCTCGCGGACCACGTACTCGACGAACTGGGCGGCATCATCGACGAGCCGATTGGCGTCGTAGGTGGACGAGAGGGGGATTCCGGTTTCCTTGAACACGTCCTTGGCTTTGCGATAGTCGAAATACTCGTCGAAGAGCCCGAGCACACGGGCGTTGGGCCCATGCTCGGGCGGCTCGCCGTCGAGCAGTTCGCTCACGAGGGCCGCCACCGACTCCCGGGTGTCGAGGAAGACGGTAGGGTCGGCGAGCACCTGGGACAGCCGCCGCGGCCGCGCGGCCCCGAACAGCGTCTGCTGGATGGCCGCGAGCAGCTCCGGCTTGCCCAGCCGCCGCCGGCCGTGCTCGTCCGGCGATCCAGAGCCCAGCTCGACGCGATAGTAGGCATCTGGCAGGAGAAAGGCCGCCGTGAGGACCGCCCGCAGCGCCCGCGGCCGGTCGTGTTCGGCCAGCACCGCCGCATAGACGGCCCGCAGGTGTTGGAGTTCCTCGGGTGTCGGACCGCGGCCGAGCGCGGGCTGACAGGCAAAGCCGATCGCCTCGTCGATCTTGCCGGCGGGAGGGTCCCCGGCCGGCTCCAGGAGCGCGACGAGCGGCGGGTGGGCGCCGGGAGCCGGCACGAGGGCCCCGTCCTTGCGTTCGGCCTTGGTCCACCGGTCGACGATCGACTGGGCATTCCGCAGCACGATCTCGGCCGCCGATTCATCGACGACATACAGGCTGCCGAAGTCCGCGACCTGCTGCCGCGGCAGCAGCGCAAACGGTTGGATGCCCCCCGCCGCGCGGGCGGCGTAGACCTCCGGCCGCACCCGCCAGGCCCGCGCCGCCGTCGCCGGGGCCGGATGGGCCTCGCCGCGGAAGAGCGGCTCGTGGGGCACGTAGTTGCCATAGTTGGGCAGCGCAAGCTTGTCTTCGACATGGCGACCGGACTGCCGCAGGGCATCGGCCATGCTCGTGATCACCGCCGCGCGTTCGGTCGCGGGGGGCTGGAGGCTTTCCGGGGGCGGCATGAGCGACAGCTGCAGCTTCTCGTGAATCCGTTCCCAGTCGTCGGCGGACGCTGCGACATCGCCGACGCCCGCGAGCGAGAAGCCCCCCTCGGCCGCTCCGTCGGCATGACACTCGCCGCAATAGCGGGCCAGCCACGGCCTCAGGTCCGGGGCGGTGCCGACGGCATCGGCAACGGATGGTGCCAGGAGCGAGAGGCAGGCGATCGCCACGGCTGCGGCCGAGCTTCGAGCGGCATGGCACCATGCGGTGTCAAAGACCGCGGCGCAGGCCCGCATCACGAGAAGTCTCATGGGGTTGTCTCCTCGTGCAGCATGGCCACGCGAAACCGTCCGAGCGTGGCCGGATAGTCGTGCGGCTGATGGCGGACCGTGATCTCGATCAGGGTCGGCACGCCAGGATCATCGGCCCCCGATGGAAACCGCCATGTCGTGCCATCAACGCCTGAGCGGGTGGGCAGGCTCACGGTGAACACGGCGGCCTGCTCCTTGCCGGTGCCGCCGCCTATCCCCCATCCCGTGTGCAGGCGGCCGTCGAGCACGTGGTGAACCGGCATACCACGCTGGGAATAGTCGGCGGCGACGTCGAGCACCGGCAGCGGCAGCAGCGTCGCCGAGCCGGCCGCGGCGGCCTTGAAGCCCACCTCCGCGATCAGGAAGTTCCCGTCGCCATTCCGCCCGGGCCCGCCTTTCGGCAGGCTCGCGTCGGGCAGAGCCTCCAGTCGGAAGGCCAGCGGCCTCTGCCCGGCCGCGACCGGCACGGTCACGGTATACGTGTCGCCGCCGACGGCCGGACCACCGATCGCGACGATGCCGTCGGGCTGGATGGTGGCCGTGGCGCCGGCGGCGGACGTGACGACCGAGGGAACGAGCGGCGTCCACTTCGTCACCAGCGGCGGTAGCTCGGCCGCCCGCGGCCGCAGCACGAACCGCAGGCCGATCACGTTCTCGACCACTCCCGCACGCGGGAGCTGCTGCGACCAGCCACGAAAGGCCGAACGACAGAAGGCGGGCACGCTGGCCCAACTGCCCCCCTTGCAGACGAAGCCGCGGCTCTCGGGGCGACCGAGCCACTCGGCGAGCTTCGCCTCCGGAACGTCTGTGGCCACCCGCGCCGGGTGATAGAGCGTGGCGGTCAGTTCGGCGACGTTGCCATGGACGTCGTGCAGGCCCCAGGGATTGGCCGCGTAGCTTCCGACCCGGGCCATCGTGGCGCTCGAGTCGCTCCAGATCTTGTGCGCGTAGGAGAAGATTCCCGTCTGCCGGTCGCCGAAGGCCACCGGATTCTTCGTCTTGTCGCCATGCGTGGTAGCCCACTCGCCATGGCTCGAACTCTCTCGCAGCGTGCGGTCGGCGAAGTTGCCGTGTCGCGGCAGGGCGGCCGGATCGCCGCCGAAGGAATAGGCCGTGGTCGTGCCGGCCCGAGCGGCATATTCCCACTCCGCCTCTGTTGGCACTGCATAGAGCCAGCCGGCGGGAGCATGCTCATCGAGCGTGGCCAGGAGCTTCGCGAGATGGTCGCGGGGCGGAGGGCGGTTGAGCGGCTCGAGTTTGTGCTTGCCCGTGGCCAGATAGACGCCGGCGCCGAGCGAGAGGAGTTCCCGGTAGCTCAGCTCGTGTTTCGCCATCCAGAAGCCTGCGGCAAATGCGACGTCGGCCCGCAGCTCATCCGGGTCCCGGCCCGGCTCCCGCTCCTCGCTCCCGATCGTGATCGACCCGGGGGGACACCAGCAGAAGACCATCCCAATCGAGTTGACCCACTCCGCACCGGGGGTGGGGCCGGCCGCGAGGGCCACGGGGGACGACACGGCGACCGACGGCGGGGCCGCGAGCCGGGCAAGCTCGCCCACGGCCAGCGAAGACTCCACGCGGGGCGAGAGGTCCGAAAGCACCGCGTCGAGCGGCCGGTCAGTTGCGAGGCCGGCGACGAGCTTGGCTGCCAGCGGCGAGAAACCTTCCGCATCGGCGGCCACCGGGGCATCGTCGGCGCGAAAGATGACGAGGCTGTCCGCGGCGATCTCCGCGGAAGGCACGAGCCTCTGCTGCGGCCCCGCGCTGCTCGGCGGCGGAGCGGCATCGACGACAACGATATTGATGCGGCTGCCGCAGATCGGCTCCTTCGAGGGAGCAGGCTGTGGGACGGCGAGCGTATCGACGAGCGGCCGGAGCCAGGCACCCCACGGATACCCCCCGGGCACGCCGTCGGTGGGCATGAGGCCCGTGTCGGCCGGAGGCGGCCGATCACCGCCGGCCGGCGTGGGAGCCGCATGCCCGGAAAAATACACTAGCGCCGTCCCGCCGGTCGGCACGCTGCGGCCGAAGGTGGCGACCGCCTCGCGAAGATCTTTCGCGGTGGCCAAGTCGTCAGCCCGCGTGACCGTGAAGCCGCGGCGCTCGAGAGCCTGGGCCACGGCGGCCGAGTCGCGCGGTGGGGCGGCGAGCGGGCCCGACTTGTAGGCGGCGTTGCCGATCACCAGCGCGTGGCGAAACTCGCCCCGCACGATTTCCTGCGTGGCGACCATCGCGAGAACGCAGGACACGAGCAGACCCACGGCCCGCCGACACAGCGAATTCGAGCGGCTCTTCATGAGAGCAGGTGGAGCCACGGCTCCTTCTGGTCGAGGCCGGCCTCGATCAACTGGCGATCGACCATGCCGAAGTGGTCCACCGGCCCGCCGGCCGCGTGGAGCAGCGCCGTGTAGAACTGGGCGACGGTGGCATGGCCTTTCGCGCCGTATTTCGGGAGGTTGACGAATCGCCCTCCGGCCCGGAGCCGGCCGCCCAGGTCGCCGACGAGCACCATCGGCCATTCCATGCATCGGGCATGGTGGGTCTCGGCGGCGTCGCTGAGATACACGATCAGCGTGTTGTCCATCATGGTGCCGTCGTTCTCGGGTACGGCCTCCAGGGCGGCGACCAGTTTGGCGATCAGGCCGGCGTTGAACTGCCGAATCTTCACCCGCATCGCCTTCGCCCCCTCCACCGCTTCATGGCCGAGCGCGTGATTGTCAGCCGTGATGCCGAGGCCCTTCCAGGTGGGGTAGCTGTCGCCCCCCGAGCAGAGCGTGACGGTGTTGGTGAGGCCCGTGATGAGCGCCGTGGCGGCGATGTCGACGTGGGCCTCCATCCGCGTGGTCTCCACCATCGCCCCGTGAAACTCCTGCCGCAGTGGCGGCACGAGCTTGGGATCGATCTCGCGGAGCCGGGCCTGCCGATGGCGGATGGCGGCGAAGGCGTCGGCCGTCCGTTCGAGCTTCTGGCCCTCCGCGCCCGGCAGCCGCGGCCGCAGCCGGCGGATGTCGTCGGCCATCATGTCGAGCAGGATCGACTGCGAGCCGATCTCCCCCGCGGCATCGGCACCGAGGATCTTGCCGAAGAGCATCGTGTGGGCGAGCACGGGATCCTGGAAGTAGGGGACCTTTTGGTTGGGGCCGGCCGCGGAGAGCCCATCAAACATGCCGCGGTTGCCAGTGGCGGTGTTTTCGACGAAGCCGAGGGCCACGTGCTGATGGATGGCCGGCGCCGTCCGCGCGAGCGCCGCGTCGATTGTGATGTCTTTGGGCCCTGCGACGTTCGGGTAGGCCCCGAGCGCGCCATAGCCGCAGCCGTGGCCGCCTCCGGCCACGCGGCCCGACAGGCCCGTCAGCAGCGTGACCCGCCGCCGGTATGGCTCGAGTGGGGCGAGGGTTTCCGGCAGCCGCAAGGCGGCACCGCCCTGCGGGTCATCGAGCGGCAGGTCGATCAAGGCTTCAGCGCCGTTGGTCGTGTTGTGGCCGCCGTCACCGCCGCGGGGACAGGGCATCTCGGCCCGCTCGAATCCCTCGGGCATCACATGCCGCGCCGGCATCCCATTGCCCTCGACCAAAAACACGAACCGCAGCGGCCGCCTGCCGTGCGCTTCAGCCTCGGCACGGGCCAGCACGGGAGCGAGATACGGCGCGACCGCTCCGGCAGGCAGCGAGGCAAGCAGTGAACGGCGGGAGAACCGCTGCGATCTGCAAAACGAATCGGGCATCACACGCACTCCTCGGGGAAAGGGCGGATCGTCAGGAGCGAAGCAACCGACGCTCAGGTTAACCCAGCCCCTATAGTATCGGCACGCACAGCAGCCGCCACATCGACCTTTGAACCTCAGCGTTTCTGAAACAGGTCGGAAAGAATGAACGTCTCGAACAGGGTTCGCATCCGGTAGTCGTCGGTCTTGGCCTTCGCGACGATCGCGTGGATCTCGTCGCGGTCGTCGATGGTCATCGTGCGCCGCAGCGCGTAGGTCGCGAGGCTGCCGACGAACGCCTCGGCGACCCGGTCGACGTCGGCCGCGAGCAGCTTCTTGAAGGCCTCCGGCCCATCGAAGGCCCTGCCGTCGGGCAGCACGCCCGAGGCGTCCACCGCCGGGTCGGCACCCTTGCCCACTGTGAGCTTTTCGTGGGTGCGCCAGCGGCCGATCGCATCGTAGTTGTCAAAGGCCAGGCCGAGCGGATCGATCTTGCGATGGCAGGCGGCGCAGGCGGCATTGGTCGAGTGGGCGGCCAGTTGGCTCCGCACCGTCGCCTTCTCGGCATCGGACTTCGTCGCCGGCAGCGGCTCCACGTTGGGCGGCGGCGGTGGCGGCGTGGTGCCGAAGATCGCCTCCGACACCCACACGCCCCGGTGCACCGGCCGGTGCCGCGTGCCATCCGATGAGAGCGACAGCACCGCCGCCTGCGTCAAAAGACCGCCGCGGTGGTCCTCGGGCCGGAGGCTCACCTTCGTGAAGTCGCCGGTCGCGGGCGGCTGGAGGCCGTAGTGCTCGGCCAGCCGCGGATTGATCATCGTCCAGTTGCTGTCGAAGAGCTCCCGCAAAGGCAGGTTCTCCTCCACCATCTGGCGAAACGTGGCCACAGTCTCGAGCACCATGCTCTTCTCGAGCCAGCGGTCGTACTGCGGGTAGAGCTTGACGTCGGGCGGAAACATCCCCACGCGGTGCAGCTGGAGCCACTGCCGCGGGAATTCCTTCATGAAGCGGTCGAACTTCGGATCGCTCTGCATCCGCGAGAGCTGCTCGGCGAGCACGGCCCGTTCGTGCAGCCTCCCGCCGCGGGCCGCGGCGAAGAGCGGCTCGTCGGGCAGCGAGCTCCAGAGGAAGTAGGAGAGGCGGCTGGCCAGCTCGTGGTCGGTGACGCGGTCGCGACGCTCGGTCGCCGATCCCTCCTCGAGGAAATAGAAATTCTTGGAGGCGAGGAGGGCGGCCATTGCCGAGAGATACGCCTTCCGCGGCTTCTCGCCCGCCGCCCGCTCGGCAGATGCCAGCGCAACGTAGGGGGCGATCTCCGCATCGGCCACCGGCCGCCGCCAGGCCTGCTCGGCGAAGCGGTGCAGGCAGTCGCGGATCTGCTCTTGGTCGTCGAGCGTGGCAGGATAGAAGTTCTTCCTCACCAGTCGCTGCGCATCGGAGACGAGCGGCCCCTCCCACTCGACCCAGTCGACGAGGAGCAGCGGCATTATCGCCCGGCCGTCCTCGGTCGTCAGCTTGAAGCCGTACGGGCTCATCAGCTGTGTGTTTCGCGAACTCGTGAACAGGCTGCCAAAACTGTAACGCGTGGCGTTGCTGAAATGCGGCTCGAGCGCGCCGTGGACCTCGTTCTTGATGAGGATGTCGCCCGCCGATTCGTCCCGTTCAATCTCCACGATGATCGGCTTGAACTCCCCGGCGATGATGTCCTGGTCGAAGACCGTCCGCTGGCCTCGGGTTTCCATCACCGTGGCGTGGGGTGCCCGGCCGTCGAGCCCGGGCATGCCGCTGAGCTGCAATCGACCGCGCCACACGCCCGGCTGCCGGGCCCCCCACCACCAGTCCTGCCACAACGGCACGCCGGGCACCCCCGGCCAGAGCGGAATCCGCAGCTGGTCAGGGGAGAGGCCGAGGGCGGCCAGCCGTTCCGCCGGCACCTCTTTCTTGTCCGGCGGCTGGTGGGCCTTGATGATGTGGTGCGCGTCGATCCGCCGCTTGCTGGGCGTGGGCTCCTTTTCTGGGAAGGCCAGTTCGAGCAGGTCGTCCGCCATCTTCAGATACCGCTCGACATGGGCCGGCGCGAGCGTGAGCATGGCCCCAACCCGTTCGAAGCCGTGCCAGCGGGAATCCTCCAAGAGCCCACCGGCAACTGTCGGGTCGACACGGATGCCGAGCAGGTCGTCGATCGTATGGGCATACTCCTCGCGGCTGAGCCGGTAGCTGGCGACGGGCCCGCGGGCGGCCATCCGCGCCGCCTCGCCCGCCTCGATCCGGCCGGAGATCCAGCCGACGACCGCGGCGATCTCATCGACGGTCGGCCGTGGCTCCTCCTCGGGGGGCATTTCGCCGGCGTTGATCCGCGTCATCACCTCGGCCCATTTCGCGGCGGCCGAGAGCGAGGCGAAGTCGCGGGAGAGCGTGTCAATCCGCAGCTGACCCTCTTGCGTCTTGGCGTCGTGGCAGCGGAGGCAGTGCTGCTGCAGGAAGGCATCCGGCATCCCGCCGGGCTGGGATTCTGGCGTGGCGGCGTGGCTGCCGCCTGCCGACACGACGAGGGCCGTCAGGCAGGCAAGCCCAAACGGCGACAGGGCGTAGTAGGACGTCCGCTTCATATCGTAAGTATCGGCCAAACGACGGCGATTGCACGCCGCGAAAAGACGTCACGGCGGCCTGCGCAAACCAACACCGAATCGAGGCGATCAACCCTGATTTAAGGCTTTTCGACAACGATCTCCCAGACCGTTTTGTCAGGCACCGTGAACTCCAGGCCGGAGGTGGCGGGGTCGGCGAACCGCTTGTGAATGAGCGGCTCCGATACGGTTTCACCGTTCTTTTGGACCTCCACGTAGGCGTCCTTCACCGCCACGCGGTAGGTGCCGGGCCGCATCCCGTCGCTCTGCTTGAGCGTGCCGACCCTGAAGGTGCCGTCGGGGTTGATGCTGCCCGAAGACGCCGTGCCGTCGCCATAGCTGACGACAACCCGGCCGGTCGGAAGGGGCGAGCCGTCGGCGAACGCAACGCGGCCCCGCACGGGGTGCAGACCACTGCGGCCGCAGCCGGCCACGGCGATCACGGCCAGGGAAATCCCAACCACGAACCATCCCCGCAGATCACCAGCGACTCTTTGTGTGAAGCCCCGCATGGATAGATGGCCCTCGTTCGATGACCGCATAACGCGACTAGAGACTGCCGGTGTTCAACGCCTGGCCGTCCCGGCGGTCGCCGAGATTCACGAGCGTGGTGTCGTCGATATTGACATCGACCGACCGCACCGCACCGTCGGCCATCAGGAAATGGCATATCCCCGGATGCCAGGAGCCGAGCGTGGTAGTAACACTGTCCTCCTCAGCGCTGTGGGCGATCCCGCCCCGCTCGGGATTCACCCACATGCGATTGCCCCCCCCTGCGAATGCGATCATCAGTTGCATGTCGTCATAGCCAGCCCCGCCGCACGCGGACCGCGGCGACGTGTAGCAGCCGCCTTTGCGCAAGTCGTTCTTCCAGAGGTGCCTTTCGGCGAGAATGGCCGTCTTGCTCAGCCCATCGGGGACATGCTTGAACGAAGACCGGGGATACCAGCCGGAGTATGCCCGTTCGGCTGTGCCCGACGTTGTCACGTGCGTGACGATGTTTCCGCTCCCGTCCTTCGGCCCCATCGCGAGGCTCAGCGCGCCAAAGCCGATACCGGTAGCAGTCGAGTCGGTCATGCTGCCCCAGCCCGTGACGCAATTGGTCTGCGTCCCACGTGGATTGGCTGTGCTGTTCGGGGCGTTCATGTTGTAGCAGATCAATCGATCCGGCCTAGTGACGCCGTTTTGTCCAAACAACGTGATCAATCCGTAGTCGCTCGCGGGATATTTCTGGCCGGCGGAATTGCTGAACGTGGTGCGAAACCCACGAGTCGGGCAGATCATGTATCTCGGGTAGGACGTACTGAACGCCTGCCAGTTGGCGCCTCTCGCGGCGTTCCACCCGTAGCGGGTATCGTTCGCCACGGCCTCATCCCACGTGACATTCGCCACCGCCGCCATCTCTTCGCAGTAGGGCATGATCAAACCCCAGAACGTGATGCCGGCGTAAGAAGTACCGTTCGATTCTCGCCCCGTTGCCAACGGCGGAAAGCCGTTCCGGGCGTCGTGAAAATTGTGCACGGCCACGCCCATCTGCTTGAGATTGTTTTTGCACGACGCCTGGCGGGCTGCCTCACGGGCCGCCTGAACGGCCGGCAGAAGCAGGCCGACGAGCGTGCCGATGATGGCGATCACGACCAAGAGTTCGACGAGGGTGAACCCCTTATTCCTCAAGGACGCGTTGCTTCCGGCAAGTCCCACAGAGCCTCGCACGACGACGTCTCGCATGGCTATAAACCCTTGGCTGAAAACGATCATGGATGAATAAAGTCGAGTCCGGGAGTCAATCCTGCAGTGGTGTGAAATCCCCCCTCTCCGTCGACATTTCAAAGAATAGCATCGGCAGCCGTGGAGGGCTTGCCCCGAAAACTCGTCACACGGCCGCTCGCGCCCCCATCCATCAGTCCAGCGGGTTTTCCTTCTCGGCTGGGAAAGGAAAGGGCAGCAGCCATTCGGGCGGCAGGATCCCACCGGGCCAGCTGCGATGGGACACGCGGATGAACCGGCCCGGCCGTAACCCCTCTTCGTGATTCCCCCCCCCCACGCGAACCTCCTGCGTGATGCCGCTGCTCCCCGGCGGCGGAGCGGGATCGACGTGCACTTTCAGCACGTGCGACCCGGCGCCATTGTCCCCCTGGCTGCCGCCGATGATCCGCATGCGGGGATCGGCCCGATAGAGCCGCCGATACGGGTCTTGTGTCTGGATTTCGTCGTAGAGCTGCCTGTCCATGCCGGCAAAATAGGTCAGCGTCAGAAGCCCGCTTCCATCCGGCTCGTACTCCACCTTCTCGATCCAGGCGGGCAGCCTGTAGTGACGCATCCGCCGCAGCTGCAGCCGCCGCTGCTGCTCGATGGCGACCTGGCAGCTCGCCTCGTCGATCCAGATATCGAGGCAGTGAAACTGCCGGTTTCCCCACTCGGGCGCCCAGCCGAGGTTCGCCTGCACGACCTGTCCGACGGCGAGGTCCGCGAGCGTTCCGGGCCGACCATCCTTCCAGACCCGCGTCGAGAAATCGACCGTGTAGGCCGCGTCTTTGGGCGTGTCGGGCGGGCCGTCGAGCGGCTGCCCCGATGCCTTCACCTGCGTGAGGACGATCGTTCCTCGTTCGATCGCGGCCTTCAGGTCGCCGTAGCTGATGTCGTCCGGCTTGATCTCGAGCTTGTCGATCCGAAACGCCCGCCCGCGGCGACGTTCGTGGCTGAAGCCGTCTTCGACCACGAGCGCCCGGTCGTGCAGCGGCGGGGGAAATGCCTTCTCCTGGTCCGAGGGGAGTTGCCGCGGCGGGGCATCCTTCGGCGGCAGGAGGAATCGGCCCTGCAGCCGGGTGCCGAGCGGAATGTCGGCGAGGTCGGCCGGTGCCCCGTGGTACCAGACTTCGCCGTAGGGGAGCAGCGTGGCCTTGAGCTTTGCGTCGTTGAAGTAGCGATACTTGTTGAAATCGCCGTCGAGCCGCAGACCGAACCGGCGGTTGACATGATCGACCACGACGAGTTCTCCGGCCAACTCGATGCCGGCGCCGGGCTGCGGAAACGTGCCCCACGGTGGCGTGATGTCGGCCGGATTCGCAGCCGGGGCGGGTTCCGCGCCCCGCGCCCGCACGGCTGCGATCGGCAGCCCCGTCAACAAGGCGATCACGGCGGCGACGACTGCTCCGTTCCGCCAGGCGGCATGTCGAGTATTTCCCATATCCACCAGTATCGGCATGCGACGCGGCCGGCACATGCCGCGAAAACTCGTCACAGCCGTCGCATCACGCCATCTCCAGGCCGGCCAGCGGCCCGGTGGCTGACGAGAACCGGTCGGTCTCGATGCCGGCCCGCTGGAGCATCGACACGAACAGGTTGCACAGCGGCGCACTCCTCGACACCCCGTGGCCCGTGCTCCCCTTCTTGTGAGCCTCATCTTCCTCAGCACGTGCAACCTCCTCCACGTAGGCCGGGTTGAAGGCAAGATGCTGGCCGTGCCGGAAGCCACCGCCGGCGAAGATCACCGGAAGGTCGTGGGTCCAGTGGCTGTTGCCGTCGCGGAGGCTGCTGCTCAAAAGCACCATCGTGCTCTCGAGCAGGGGCCGGTCATCGGCCTCCTTCGCGGAGGCGAGCTTCGTGAGGAAGGCGTCGTGCGTCTTGAGCAGGTCCACTTCCACCTGCCGGCAGGACTCCCGCTTGCCTGGTTCCCGGCCGTGGTGGGAAAGGTCGTGATGCTCGCCGAACGTATTGACCGTGAATGACCGCGTCGAATCGTTCAAGATCGCCAGATGCACCAGGTCATACAGCAGCGAGAGCCTCACGGGCTGCTTGCCCGGCTCGTTGACGTCGGTGGGCGGACTGCCCGGCGCCGGCGGCTTCGGCCGATCCACCCAGGCGGCCGACAGTTCGAGTTGCTTCTCCACGTCGCGGACCGCCACGAAATACTCATCGAGACGGGCCGTATCGGCCTTGCTCACCCGCCGCGAGAGTGCCTTGGCCTGCTCCCCCACCAGGTCGAGCAGGCTCCGCCCCCGGGCGATCCGTTCCAGCTCCGCCGCCGCCTCCTGAGGCTTGCCGGCGAGAAACATCTTGGCGAAGAGCCGCGACGGTGAGTGTTCCGTGGGCAGGCCTACGCCGTTGCGGGTGAAGGAGAGCGGCATGTGGCCCGTGCCGAGAACGAAGCTGTCGAACCTGGTCTGGCCGCGGACGTGCTCGGCGAACTCCTGGTCGAGCGAGATCGTGTTGCGAAAGGTCGGCAGCTGCGGCTGCGGGGCGCCCGTAAAGAGCACCTTCTCGGCCTGATGCCCGGAAGAGAGCGTGTTGGGATGCAGAAGCCCCGTGATCACGGTGAACTGGTCGCGATGGCTGGCGAGCAGTTCGAGGTGGCTCGGCAGCTCATAGTCGCGGCCCACCTGCCGGGGCACGAAGGCCTGCGGATCGAAGCCAAACGGCGTGCCCACGAGCACCATCCGCCTCGGTGGAACGGCCGCGGCGGAGCTCGCCGCCGTGGCCCGGCCCATCGATTCGAGGAGCGGCAGCGCGAGGGAGACGCCGCAGGATCGCAGGAGCGTGCGGCGGGAGATCGGGGTGTGCATGAGAGCCTCCAGTTGGTTGACCGTCACTTGTCGCGGAACAGGTCGCTCTGAACGATCGCGTGAATCAGGCTGCGGATGCCGAAACCGTTGGGGGCTGCCTCGGCCACCGTCCGATCCACGGCGAGCCGATCGCCCGGCTCGATGCTGCGGCCGGTGCCAAACGCGACGAGCTTGCCGGCCAGGCACCGCGCGAGGGCGACAGAATCGGACGCGAGCAACGTTCGCAGTTCGTCCGGCCCGGCGAATGCCCGGCCGTCGGCCAGTTCGCCCGTGGCATCGACCGGCTGCGAGTATTTATAGGCGACCGTGTCGCGCCCATTGATGAAGCGCTTCGCGGGCTCCCCTTCCTGCGTGGAGCGGTAGCGGTCGCGAAACTGGCCCGTGGGATCGAAGGCCTCGAGTGCGAAGCCGGCCGGGTCGATCTGCCGGTGGCAGCCCACGCAGGCCTCCGACCGCCGGTGGGCCGCCAGTTGCTCGCGAATCGTGGTCGCGCCGCGGGTGTCGGGCTCGACGGAGCCGGCGTCGGCGGGCGGGGGCGGCACCTCCCGGCCGAGCATCTTCCGCCGCACCCACGCACCCCGCACGACGGGAGACGTGACCAGGCCGGCGGCGGTTACTTTCAACACGCTGGCCTGGGTGAGCAGCCCGCCGCGATGCGTTTCGGGGGCGAGCGATACCCGCCGCATGGCGACCCCATCCACGCCCTCGATGTCGTAGAACCGCGCGAGCCGGTTGTTGAGATACGAGTGCTTCGCCGTCACGAGCTCGCTCACGGGCTGGTCGCGGGCCACGAGGTCGGCGAAGAAGAGCCGCGTCTCGTCGAGCATCGACTGCCGCAGCAGGCCATCGATGGCGGACACGTTGACCTGGGAGAAAAACTCGGAAAACAGCTGCTTGTCGGGCGTCGTGGCGTCGATGTTTTTGAGTTCAAGCCACTGGTCGAGGAAGTCGTCGATGAAGGCTCGTGACCGGGGTGAGGCGAGGAGCCGTTCGGTTTGAGCGCGGAGCACATCGGAGTCGCGCAGCCGGCCGGCATCGGCGGCCGCCCGCAGTTCGTCGTCGGGCGCGGTCCGCCAAAGGAAATATGAGAGCCGCGTGGCCAGGGCATGGTCTGAAAGCGGGCCTGTCGGCTCCACGAGGAACAGGAAGTCGGGCGAGCAGAGTACGGCCTGCACAGCCTCCTGCATCGCCACCTCGAAGCATTCCTTGTCGGCTAACCGGGCCTCCACGATTGCCACGTAGGGCTCGATCTCCTCAGCCTCGATCGGCCGGCGGAAGGCCCGCGGCAGAAAGTCCGCCAGCAGCCGCCGGGCATCGACGAGAGGGTCAGGCGATCCAACGGTCACAGGATCCTTGATGGTGCGATATCCAGGCGGGCCGCCGGCGATGACCGGAGTCCGGATGCGAGGCGGCAACTTCGTGCCCGCGGGCAACTCGGCCACGCCCACGTGCGGCACGTTGCCGAAGACGCGGGTGTGTCCCGCGGGGGGCCATTGCTCCAGGATCGGCCCCTCGAACTCCACCCACGAGATCACCAGCGCGAGCCCCTCCTCCGGCTCGTCGAACTTTCGCGCCGGATCCGTGCTCTTCGTCGGGTAGACGCTCAAGCCCCGTTCGCCGCGGGCCTCATTGAGCCGTTAGGATCTGGATCGTTTCGCCAGGAAGGAGCCAGCAGTCGATCTCGGCGATCTCGGGGGCCGACGCTTGTCCGCAATCCGCGGCTGCCTGAAAGAACCCGAGCCTCCGCTTCGACAGTGTCGTGACGACGCTGAACGTGAGTTCCTCGGGGCGGGTCGTGCGGGGCCGCCAGTCGTGCCGGATCGCTTCGAGACCTTTTGCATGCGGATGATTCAGCCGCTCGTTGTTTCGCAGCGTCCCGGCGGCATCGTGCGTCCGCGACTTGATCCGAATCTTGTAGCGTTTTGGAACCCCGGCGATCCCCTCGTTTTCCAGATAAAACTGCTGAAGCACCGCCGGCACCTCCCCGTGTGGCTCAGAGAAAAACAGCATCTCGCCATTCCGCACGCGGATCATCGGCTCATTGTTGGGATGTTTCAGAAACTGGTCTTTTTCGGGATCGTAGGAGAACCGCCGCACCTTCGTCTCCGGCCGCGGCCCGCGGACGGCCACGGCCTCCAGCGCCGTCCTGGCGGCGTCCATGAACCGTTGCATGTGCACGGGCGAGATCGCCAGCGCCGCCGACGCCGTGTCGAACCCGTCGCTCGTGCCATCCTCCGGCAGGAGATCGCGGAGCGGCAGCGGCAGCCCGAGCAGATCGTGGAGGGTGTTTTCATATTCCAGGCGATTGAGCCGCCGTATGGCCACCCGCCCCCCTTCCGCCCGCCGGACCTTGGCCGCCACGGCGAGGCCGGTCTTGGCCCAGGCAAGCACCGCGGCCGCGTCGGCACTTGGCGGCCGCTCGGCCTCGGGCGGCGGCATCTCGCCGGCCTCGACCCGGGTGATGATCCGCTCCCAGCGGTCGGCGGCCGTCTCGGCGGCGAGGTCGAGCGGCACATCGTCGATCCGCATGTTTCCCTCGGGAGCGTCGCCCGAGTGGCAGTCGGCGCAGTGCTGCCGCAGGAACGCCTTCGGATCGGCCGCACCGGCCTGGCTGGCCAGTGAGGCCACTGCGATCGCGGCGGCAACGATGAGCCGATACGCCGGAAGAAAATATCTCACACGCTTCTCGTCGAGGGGTTGCGGGCAACTTCCCCAGCGAAGACTCGCCATGCCGCTGCGTCGCACGCAACGGCCCCCACGCAGAGGCATCACGTCAAAAAGCCCAGACTCGCCGACAATCATGGAACACAGCCTCTACCGAGACTCCTGAATGACACTTAAGTATCTTCCGCGTCTTCGCGACGACATGCCACGAAAACGCGTCACATTGCGGTTTCAAGAGTATCCTTCGACGGCACACGTCGCAGGCCACGAAAAATCTTGACGTGCCGGATGCACGGCTGCCGGCCCTGCTCGGCAAATCAAATCCGCTGGGAAGCGATCAACGCGTCGACGGTGCAAGTCCTCTTCACCTCTCAAGTGTTCCCTGGAGCCATCCCTGGAGCCGTCCCTCGAGAAAAACATGTCTCCTCATCGTCCCCGGTTCTCATGGTTCTCCCCGTTCTCATGGTTCTCCCGGTTCTCATGGCGTGTCGCGGTCGCGTGCTGGCTGGCCTGCGGCTGGCTGGCCATTCCGGCCGAGGCCCATTCGGCCGACGGCTTTACGCTCTTCTTGCCGAGCGGTTCAGAGCAGCGACTGCTAGTGGTGCGGGCGCAGCCGGCGTCAGACCGAGTCACCCTCGAGACGGTGCGGGTGCTCGACCTCGGCTTTCGGGGACGCACGATCACGGCCGACGCCAAGCATCGGCTCCTCTACGTGTCGGGAGAACAGGGGAAGGACGGTCACAATGCGGCCGTCGTGCCGCTCGACGAGGCGGGTCTGCCGCAGGCATCGAAGCCCGTGTCGCTCGACAGAGCCTACTCATCCCTCTCGACCGATCGGGCCGGCCGGTTTCTCCTGGGCTGCAACTACATGGCAGGAGCGGTGGATGTGTTTCCACTCGACGCCGACGGCTTTCCCGGGAAACGGATTCACGGCCGTGATGAGGGGCGGAAGTATGCCCACTGTGTGCTGCCGTCGCCCGACAATCGCTTTGTCTACATTCCCTACGTCAAGGAGATGAACGCCCTCTATCAATATGGATTTGATCCGGCGACGGGAGCCCTCACGCCGCTGGATCCCCTCGATGTCGGGCCGCCGGCCGACTCGGGCCCCCGGCATCTCGTCTACCACCCGCGGCTGCCGCTGGTCTATTTCAGCGAGGAACAGAGCCTCGGTGTTTCAATCTATCGGCGGGCCGAGGATGGCCGGCTTTCTCTGTGGCAGCGGTCGCGGGCGGTGCCTGCCGACGCGCCCGGCTCCGGCCTGTCGTCTTCCGACATCGTGATCACGCCCGACGGAAGACACCTCTACGCCGGCATCCGCGGCCATGAGCATGCGTACGACTTCATCGCCTGCTACTCGGTGGGCGACGATGGCAGTCTCGCGGCCCGTGGCCTCGTGCCGGCCGACAAGATTCCCTGGGGCATGGTGGTGTCGCCCGACGGCCGCCACCTCGCGGCCACGGGCGCCGAGTCGGCCACGCTCATGGTCTACGCGATCGCCGCCGACGGCAGTCTCACGAGGGCAGCCACGTTGCCGATCGACAAGGGGATCACCGACATCGTCGCCCGCTGACACACCGCAAACCGAAAGTCTCCGGCGGAAGCCGGGGGGCGTTTTCCCGAACTACCCGAGACCATCGCAATGTATTACCGATCGCTTCTGGCCCCCTGTGCCGCGGTTTTGGCCCTTGTGTCTGTCGTCTCGATCCACGCCGCCGACCCGCTGGCGGCGATCACCAGCCGGGCCGAGCTGGACCAACTGATCGAGACATCGGCCGACCCCGCCCTCAAGAAGGCCCTTTCGGACCACGCCGCACCGATCGAGGCCGCCCTGAAACGGAAGGCTGACCGCGATCGCGTTATGGCGTTGTTGGACTCCGCGAAAGCCTCGCATACGAAGGGGAACGGCACGCCCGCAGCCCTGGCGAAGGCCCTGGGCGGGCCGAGCCCGCTCTTCGACTTTCTTCGCGGCATCAACCTGGCCGGCGCCGCGCTGACCGTCAAGGAGCGTCGGCAGGTCGATCCGTTCGATGCGGCGTTCTATGAGAGCGTGGCCACTCTCCCGGACCTCGAGGAACTCACGATCGTCAACACCACGGCCGAAAACGCGTGGCTCGCCCCGCTGGCGAAACTGAAATCGCTCAAGACCCTGCGGATCATCAACCAGGCCAAACTGGACGACACCGGGCTGGCTCTTCTGGCTCCGCTGCATCAGCTGGAATCCTTCGGCTACATCGGCACCCGCATGACCGGTGCCCCGTTGAAGGACTTCAAGGGCTGGACCAGCCTGAAGTCCCTGAGCCACCGCGGCAGCAAGCTGAGCGACGCCGGCCTGAAGGCCCTCGTCGCGGCCTTCCCGAACCTGGAATCGCTCTCGTTGGCCCATGGCGACTACGGCAACGACGCCCTGGCGGAAGTCGCCAAACTCACGAAGCTCAAAGGCCTGGAACTCGGGTCGCACAAGTCCACGCCGGAGGGGCTTGCGCCGCTCACCGGCCTGAAACTCGAATACCTGCAACTCGCGGAGGGATTCGAGGGGGCGGCCGCACTCAAGATCGTCGAGCACATGCCGACGATCAGAAAGCTCGTGCTGACGAACTGCGTGAACATGACCGACGACGACCTGCGGACCGTCGTCGGCATGAAGAACGTGCGCGAACTGGAACTGTCGAACCTGGGCATGGCCCCGGAACGGGTCGCCGTGCTGAAGGATGCCTCGCACCTCGAGAGCCTGCGCATAAGACTGGCGGCGAAGGCTGCCGGGAGTGAGGAAGACAAGTCGGCGTTGAAGGCGGCCCTGCCTTCGGTGACGATCAAGATCGAGTGAGCACGCAGCCCGCCCCGAAAGCCCCCGACGGGGTTCCTGAGGGATGCCGCGTCGCGATCACCAGAGGCGGCGCAATGCCGACGCCGCTCGCCATACGAGAAAGCCTGCTTCAAGGCTTTTCGACGACGATTTCCCAGTTGGTCTGCTTTGGCACCTCGAACTCGAGGCCGGATGTCGCAGGGTCGGCAAACCGCTTGTGGACAAGCGGCTCGGAGAGAGTTTCGCCGTTCTTCTCCACCTCCACCCAGGCGTCCTTGATCGCCACGCGATAGGTGCCGGGCCGCATGCCGTCGGCCTGCACCATGCAGCCCGATCAGGACAGCGATCACGGCAAGGGCGAAGGCCCTCGGAAGCGAAGACAAAACGCGTTGCTGGAGCCTTTTCGTGGGCGAAGCATCGCCGGGCGACGCAGCCACCGCATGCCACGAAAAACCGTCACGTCCCGATCTTGAACCGCACAAAGTCACGTCGCCGCGGTATTCTCATCCTCAGTCCTGATTCTTTCTTCTGGTCGGCCTTCGGGGTCCCGCTGTCGGGAGCCTCATTCCCTGGCCGTCAGACCACTGGACCGTCTGATGTGGAGAGCCGTCGCCATCGTGCCGTGCCTGCTCGGCGGCGTTGCAGCCGCGGCAGCCGATCTGGACGCGCGACGGGCCGCCGTCGTGGCGGAACTCGACTCGCTGCCACCGCTTCTTTCCTCGCCCCAGACCTGCCAGCGGATCGGATTCCATGGCCTGGCGGCCGAACCGGCCTGGATTGTGCTCGACCTCGGCCGGCCCGTGACGCCCGAGCGAGTGGCGGTGTTTCCGGCGCGACTGCCCGGCACCGAGAGCCCGCAGAGCGGGTTTCCGTCGGCCCTTGCCGTCGAGATTTCGGACGATGCCGCGTTCGCCACCAAAGTTGAGATCGCCGCGTGGCGGGAGCCGGAGCCGGAAGATGGCGAACGGCTTCCCTTCTGGATGACGGAGGGCAATGGGGCCACGGGCCGCTACCTGCGGATCGTGGTCACCGGGTTTCGCACGGGTCGAGGAGGTGATCGGTTCTTCCGCATGGGCGAAATCGTCGTGCTGGCCGACGGGCAGAATGTGGCTCTTGATTGCCCGGTGCAGACCTCGGCTTCGCTCGACACCGCACGTCGGTGGGAGCCACAAAACCTGAACGACGGCTACTTCTGGTGCCTGCCGTTGCGGGCCGCCAGTGGCTCGCCCGCCGCCGGCGGTCGTACCCGGATCGCATCGGCCCCGCTTTCTAACGGCGCGACGTGGATCGAGGTCGACCTCGGCCAGCCCGAGCAGATAGACGAGATCCATCTGGTGCCCGCCCACCCGCCGGGCCAGGCGGATCTCCCGGGCTATGGGTTTCCGCCAAACTTCGAGCTGCTGGCCGATGCGGAGACGACAGAGTCCAACCTTCTCTTGGATGAACTCTCTCCGCCGTTTCCCGCCGAGGGCTTGCCGAACCCCGGCTTGGCGCAGGTGATGATCGCAACGCCCGGCGTAACGGCCCGCCGTGTCCGGCTGGCGGCCCACACGCTGTGGCGAAACGGGCCGCAATTCCCCGCGGAGCTCGGCGAATTTGTGCTCGCCCTCTCCGAACTCCAGTGCTGGCGGGGCGGCCGAAATCTGGCGGCCGGCAAGCCCGTGACCATCAGCGACTCAGCCGAGGGGGATGGCTGGTCGGCGGCGGCGGTGACCGACGGCTTTTCGAGCCGGCACGAACTCCTTGACTGGAAGTCCTGGCTCGATGGCATCGCGCTGCGGGTGGAGGTGGAGGACGAACTGGCGAGGATCGACGAACGGCTCACGCGGCGGCGTGAAGACCGCCTGCAGCGGCTGCTGACAGTCGCGATCGGCTCGCTCGTCGCGCTGGCCCTCGCCGGAACCGCCACGATTCTCTGGCTGCGGGCGTCGGCGGCGAAGCGGCTCGCCACCCTGCAGACCCGACTGGCCCGCGACCTGCACGACGAAATCGGTGCGAGCCTGAGCGACTTGGCCATCCAAAGCGACCTCGCGCGGCAGCAACACGAGCGGCACCTGGACCCCGGACCGCGGCTGGCGGAGATCGCGGCCACCGCCCGGGAAACACTCGACCATATGCGAGACGTGATCTGGCTGCTCGCACCCCGCGCTGGCACATGGGGGGATCTCTCGCATCGGCTCGAGTCAGTGGCCGACAGGCTGCTCCATGGCATCGATCACGAGGTGCGGGTGACCGGCGAGCCACCCGACGGGCGGCCCGCGCCGCAGTGGGCCCGCGACGCCGTGCTCTTTCTCAAAGAAGCCATCACGAATGCCCGGCGGCACGGCGGCGGGGAACGGATCGCCGTGGGGATCGAATGGTCGAATGGACTCGTTCTGACGGTCGCCGACGACGGCGACGGTTTCGATCCCGAAACGGTCGCGACGGGCCACGGCCTGGAAAATCTCCGCGCGCGGGCGGCCGCAATGCAGGCCCGCTACGAGATCGAGAGCCGCTTGGGCCGCGGCACGACCGTGCGGCTGTCGGCGATGAAAACAGAAGGCAACAACTCCCGCTAGGATGCACTCATGGACACGATCTGGATCATCGAGGATCACCGCCGGCTGCGGGAGACCGTCGCGGAGGCGGTGAGGCTGGCGGGCGATCATACGGTCGTGCCGCTCGCCTCGTGCGAGAAGGCGCTCGCCGCGCTCGATGCCGATGCTCCAAAACCTGAGGTGATTCTGCTCGACCTCGGGCTGCCTGGAATGTCGGGCCTGGAAGGTCTACGGCGGTTCAAGCAACGTATCCCCGAGGCGGAGGTCGTCGTCTTCACCGTCTTCGACGACCGCGAGCGTGTCTTCGAGGCGATCTGCAACGGGGCGTCGGGCTATCTTCTCAAGTCAGAGCCGTTGGAACGAATCGTCGCGGCGGTGGAGGAGGCGCGGCGGGGCGGATCACCGATGTCACCCGAAATCGCCCGCTGCGTGCTCGACAGGTTCAGCCGGCTTCGCAGCATGCCGTCGATACATGACGCCCCTCCGATCGCCGAGAGCCTTTCGGAACGGGAGCGTGAGGTGCTCAGGCTGCTGGCCGAGGGACTCGTGAAGAAAGAGGTGGCCAACCGCATGGAGATCAGCCTCCACACGGTCGACAATTACGTGCGGCGGATCTACGCCAAACTGCATGTCAACACGCTCGGCGGCGCCGTCGCCAGAGCAATTCGCGACGGGATTGTGTGACCTCGATCCCCGTTCGCCCAGCACGGCCACAGAGTCAGGGAGGTCCCACTCAGTGGCAGCCGACCGTGACTCAACGGGCAGACGCCATCGCTGCATGGCCCCGGATGCTTGATGATGGAAGCGCATCACTTTTCTGAAGGGCTGAAAGCCGTGTGCCGGATCTGACGGATGCGGTGCGGCTGGATACGGTGCGGCTGGATACCGTGCCAGACCACAGTCGAGAGCGGTCTAAAAGCCTGGCGGAACCGTGTCGCCGCGTTTGGCGGCGGCGGCCTTCGTCGTGATCTCGATCGACTCGACGCCGTCGCGCTTGCGGATGACGTAGACGAGCCGGCCCGCGGAGTCGCTCTTGGCGAGAATCGTCCGCAGCACG
>JBIIGJ010000192.1:0-4607 GCA_044236455.1 Pirellulales bacterium | reverse complement strand
GGCCGGGGAATCGCGCTCGGCTCAATCCTTCGGCGGCATGCCCTTGCCGTCGTTGCGGCTCGAGAGCTGCGTGTGGAGCGTGGCGTCGATATCGAAGCCCACCGTCCGCACCATGCCGTCGGCATAGGCCACATTCCACCCACCGCGATGGCCGCTGCCAAACGCCCGGGGGTTCGACACGCCCTTCGCATCCCGGGCGGGCGGCACGATGCCCCACCGCGAGGTGTTGCTCGAATAGCCCGCCATCATCGGGGCGGTGTCTCCCTGATCCGTACCGGAGAGATAGGTGTCTGACGCCACATACTTCTCGCCGATGAGATACGTGTTCGACAGACCGTCGTACACGCTCGCCGGCTGCAGCTTGGTCATGCGACCGGCGACGCCGTCTTGGATGACGTCCGGAATCCCCATGTCGTCGAGATTCGTCAGCTTGTCCGCCAGCGACATCTTCCGCCACAGGTCGCCCTGGGCAACGCTCGCCGGAGTCGAGAGGATCGCATCCACCGGATCGTCGCAGGAATCACACGCGCCGAGCATGTCGCCACTGTGATTCTGGTGACCGTTGAGACCCGAGACGGCAATATTGAGCGTGTTGCCCTTCGTCGGATCGCCCGCAGGAGCGTGGCAGATCGTCACCTTTTTCGACTTGCCAGTCCCCTTCGCGGCCACCGTCACCGCCGATGCATAGGCCGACAGCCGCGGGCACAGGCCCACAAACCCCGCTGCCGCCGAGCCGCCCGAGCCGCTGTTCACGGCGTAGTCGCTCCGCGTGGCCTTCGAGAGCGTCACTGCCCCGCCCTGAAACGACGTGGAAGACAGCGGCAGCGACCGGGCCCCACGCCGCGACGGGCAGGCGAACATGGGCAGCGAAGCGGTCGCGAGGTCGCCATAGGCGGCGTTTGCCCCGCCGGCCGGCACGTTCGCCACCATGTTCCTCACGCCGATCTCCTCGATATAGGGCAGCACACCGAAGGCCCAGCCGCCCGGCTGCGACGAATCGCCCGACCGTTCGGCCATGCCGAGCCACTGCGGGCTCCACCCGCCCGACGGAAAGTAGCCGTGAAAGGTCTCGTGCTCGATCATGCCCTTCGATAGCTGGGCAATGTTGCTGCGGCAGCTGGTGAGCCTTGCCGCCTCCCGCGCCGACTGGATCGCCGGCAGCAGGATGGCCCCGAGGGTCGAGATGATCGCGACGCCAATCAACAGTTCCACCAAGGTAAACGCCGAACGACGCTGCAGAACCATGGGAATACCCTGCCTTTCATGGCAAAGATGATCTTGGTGCAGATGGCAGCCGACATGGGCCGCCGGAAAAGAGTTCGGCCCCCGATGAAACCGGGGGCCGAGTGGATTGAAACCGAGATTTGAGAGGGGCCCCGTGAAGCCGGTGGGGCCTGCCGGAGAGGGCCTGCCAGGCCGCTCCGGCGGGCGATCGCTCAGAGAGCGGCGAGGGATCGCACGGCGATCCCCCGAACATTGGCACCGGCGAGGTTCCTTGCGACTCATTGTCGCCTCCTCATCCATGGTGCAGCAGAGCTTGAAGTGTGCCCCGCCACAGGTCTGATTCTACGCAGCTCGGAAGAAAAGGTTCGGGGGCCGTCGCCCACGACCACGAAAAAGCGACCAGTGCCCGCGTCGGCGCCGACAGGACACTTGGTACGCAGATCCCGTCGCTTCCGCTCAGGGCTTTTATGGGACAGCTATTGCCACGGCACACCCTTCGCATATACTGAACTTTTGTGCACACTTTACGACCTGCCGCTGGTATCGCCATGCCAACGCTTTTCGCCGAAATCTGCCGACTTATCGATCATGGCAACTATGTCGTCGGCGAACATGCCTCGGAACGGCTATTGGAACGCGGTATCATGGAGTGGCAGGTGGTTGCCGGCATGCTTGACGCCAAACTACTTACCGAACGGAGAAACGCACGACCGCACCCAGCCGTGGAGGTTCGCCTTCCGCTTCCCGACGGCCGGGAATGCACCGCAGTATGGAGCCATCTCCGACAAGCCGGCGTGGCCAAACTCGTGACGGTTTTTCGTTTGAACGACTACCACCCCTCCGACGAGGGCTAACCCATGCGTATACCAGGCCAACGAGTGAAGCGGACGCGACTGATCCAGACAGATCGTCTGATCGTGGCGGTTGATGTCGAGCAGGTTATCCCTGCCGACGATCCAAGCGAACCTTGCTACGAATCGGAAACCATCGAACTCCTACGCGAAGTGCATGAACGGGCGCTCGCAGGCGACATCGACTGGCTCAGAACGAGGGGCAAGGTTTATCAGCTCGTAGAAGCCGCGTAACCGATACCGCACGTTAAAAACGTGACGCCACGGGGAAGACCGCAGAGACAGATCCCGTCGCTTCCGCTCGGGGCTTTTATGGGACGGGGACGCCCCGCGCGAACCGGCCGCCCTACAACCCGACCTTCTTCCACGCGTTCTGGACCGCCTTTTTGGCGTCTTTCCCGAACCGGCTCTTGTCGCCCGCGATCTGCACCGTGATCGCCGCCATGTCTTTGAACTGGCTCGTCCGCGAGAGCTGCAGCATCGCGTCAAACCAGATCCGGCCCGCCGTCTCCCAGGCCTCGCCCCCGAGGGCCTTGGCCGTGAGGGCAAAGGCCCGGTTAGGAATGCCGGAATTCAGGTGCACGCCCCCATTGTCGGCCCCGCCGGTGTAGAACTGCTTCATATGGGCGGGCTGCGGATCGCTGCCCAGGTCGGGGTCGTTTTCATAGGCCGTGCCGGGGTTTTCCATGTCGCGGATCGCCCGCCGCGTGGGGGCCGCCACCAACACCTCGCTGCCGATCAGCCAGCTCGCCTTCTCCACCGTTTCCCCACGCCGCCACTGCCGTACGAGCACCCCAAACACGTCCGAAAAATGCTCGTTGAGGGCGCCCGACTGGCCGCGGTATATGAGGTTACTCGTGAACGACTGCACGCCATGCGTCAGTTCGTGGGCCACCACGTCGAGCGACCGCGTGAACCGCTGGAAGATCTTGCCGTCGCCATCGCCATA
The DNA here is from genome assembly GCA_044236455.1 of Pirellulales bacterium. Taxonomy (GTDB): domain Bacteria; phylum Planctomycetota; class Planctomycetia; order Pirellulales; family UBA1268; genus CAMCQY01. The sequence goes on along the minus strand of JBIIGJ010000192.1, from coordinate 1,583 downwards.
GGCCATCTGGCCGCCATCCCAGAAGGCGTTGCTCATCGGCTGCGACTTCCCCGAGCCGTCGGCCTCGCCGACATGCACGCTTGAAATCAGCGTCATGCCGTTGCCATCCAGCGAATTACGGCCAAACACCTCGTGGTAGAAGTCGTAGGTGTCGCCCGAAAAGTCGTAGGCCTCGTTCACCGCCACGTCAGCCGACTTCTTCTCCCCCTCGCGTCGCACGAGTTTTCCTGGCAGTTGGTCTTTCTTACGGGCATCGTAGATGAGCCGGTTTTTCGTCCCCGCCGGTGACGGCACCGCCATCATCCCCGACACGTTCTGGGCAAAGGCCCGCACCGCCCGCACCGCCGCCGACCGCGATAGCCCCGCGATCGCCTGGTCGCGAACCCCAGCATTCGTAGACCGGGCCAGCTGCTCGAGCATGTAGGGCGGAATGATGCACTGGATGGGATGGCGGCAATCCATCTGAACCAAACGGCGAACCCGACGCATGATGCGAACCCTCCTCAGGAACCCCTTCTTTGGGGTGGTTTAAGCGGGAAAAGCTGGGCGGACAAACCAGCCGCAAGGCTCCCGGTTGGGCAGATTCATCCCGTGCTGACGATCGCATGGGAGCCACCACAAAGGGGACTTCCGTTGGGTGGGACGATACCAAGCATGGGGAGGGTCCGCAACCAATGAGACCGACCGTTTCGAAGCTGATCTGCGCGACGGTCTTGCTCGTTGCCGCCCCTGGCATCGCCACCACCTGCGCGGGCGAACTCGGGGAAATCCTCCACGATCTCACCGCGCCGGTGCGGGCCCTCCACCGCAAGAAGCCCGCGACCTGCAAAGACGACGCCGTCGAACGGCTGGCCGCCGAAATCGACTGGCTCAAGACCCATATCAACGCCTACGGCTCGATCGTGGCCAAGCACCCCGACGTGTGGGGCCAGAACCGGCTCACCCGGGCCCGCTACGAATACGAGGAGCAGCTGCGGGCCCAACTGGGGGCCTTCCAGGAACTCAATCATGCCAGCCTGCGCCACAGCGACCAGGCCTTTCTGGGCCTCGCCATGACGATGGGTCAGACGCCCGCCACCGGCCGCGGCACCACAGCCACCACCAGGCCGGCCGAGGCGACGGCCAGCGTCACGAATCTCATCTCGAATCCCGTCGGCGGTGGGAGCCCCGCGGAAACGGTGATCGCCCGCACGCCCCCGTTCGCCGCCACATCCCAGCCCTTCGCCGACTTCGGCCTCGCGAATTCAAACGCCGTCAGCCTCGAGCCGACGATCCACCTCGACCACCTCTCGCGGTATCTCAACCACCTCCACGAACTGCGACGGATCAACGAAGGCGACGATATCGCCGACGCCCCCGGCTACGCCCTGAACCTCGTCCGCATCCCCGTCTCGATCACCCCCGGCCAACACACGCAAGCCGGCCACGGGGCCGAGATCACCGTCATCGCCGATCCGCAACTCGGCGACGATCTCCTCCCCACGACCTTCCGCAACCTCGTGCTCAACGACACGGTCGACATGCTCGCGCCGGGCCTGACGTTTGCGGTGAATACGACCGCCGTCCGCGAAGCGATGCGATCA
>JBIIGJ010000224.1:0-3153 GCA_044236455.1 Pirellulales bacterium | reverse complement strand
GTGATCGGGGAACGGCAGGTCGTGCTGCTGCTCCAAAGCACCTACGAAGCCCTCGGCGCCCACCCCGCCAACACCCCCTGCATCGACTACCCCGACGTCCGCGGGTTTCTCGGCGAGGAACTCCAGGCCGCCCACGACTTCCTCACGCAGGAGCCACAGCAGCATGTCTGGGCCGACCTGCCCGGCTGGAACCTCGCCACGCTCATCCGCAGCCGCCGGATCGACGAGCTGGCACTCCGTCGGCAGGCCTTCTTCGACTCGCTCGGCGTCGAAGAGACCACGACGGCCGTGCTCGCCTGGGCCATCCTCGTGGAGTCGGCCCTGCTCAACGAACGGCTCGCCGACGACATGCGCGAGAGCGGCTCCGCCAAGGGACATGCCGCCGGCATCTGCCACGCCTGCGCGGGGCCCTTCTACGGGCCTCATCCCAGCCCCGAAGCCAGGGCGGCCTTCAACGACTACGTCCGCCGTCGCTGGCCGATCCGCGTGTTCGCCCTCGATCCGGTGAACGACGAGCAAAACGTCGAGGAGCAATACGCCCAGCGCCGCGAGATGCAGGTGGCGATGGCGATGGCGTTTGCCAGCGGCCGGGCCAATGGCCAGGCACTCGCCCGCTACGCCCGCCGGCTCGAGACCGACCTCGCCACCGTCTCACTCAACAAGACCGCCGTCGGCTTCACTCACGGCACCGACACCTTCGGCTGGCGGTTCTATCCCCGCATGCAGCCGCCGCCCACGCGGGGCAGCCTCGCCACCCTCTCCGACACCCTCTGCGGCAGCTCGCCCACCACCCGCGACCTCGCCTCCCGCCGGCTCGAGCCCGGCATGCGGGAGTGCACGGCGCTCATCGTGATGCCATCGTTCGTGCCCTTCGTGACGTTCGACGTGAGAACCAACTGGTTCTCGCTCACCCACCCCAAGGCCACCGACCAGAGCATGCGTCAGGCGATGCTCCTCTCCCGCAGTGTGCAATCGATGCGGCAGACGGCGGCCCGCTGCTGCACGTCCACCACTGCCTACCGAGCCAGCGAACTGCCCCTCCTGCTCCGCAGCATCGAGCAGCTCGACCGCACGCTGCCACTGCAGACAATGCTCGCGCAGATCCCCTACGAAAACACCGCCGGCGGCTTCGAACTCTTCAACACCGGCATCACCGACCTCGCCCCCGAACTCATCGGCTGGTATGGGGCCCAGGGCGTCGATCCCAACGGCACCACCATGCTGTTCCTGGTCGGCAAGGGCTTTAGCGTGCACGACACCAGCATCATCGCCGGCGGCCGCCCGGTGAAGACCACGCTGCTGAGCCGACAGCTGCTCCGCGCCGAGATTCCGCCCGGCGTGCAGACGATCCGCCCCGCGGCCGACAGCGGCTGCGCCGCAGGTGACGCCCTATCGGCCGCACGCCGCCGCCCGTCATCCATCCGCCTCGCCAGCAACGCCGAGCCGCTGCCCGCACCGGCCGAATCGGCCCCGCCCGCTGCCGAGGGAAGGCCGTCGCTCCGTCTCACGCTGCCGCCGGCCGCTGGCCTCGCGCTACCCGGCGCCGAGCAGTCGGCGGATGCCTGCGGCTGCGGCCTCGACTGCCATGCCCGGGAGGTGGTCGATGTGCATCTGGCCACCCCCTACGGCGTGAGCGGCCACCTGCTGATCCCCGTGATCGGGCTCGATCGCACCGGAGCCGACCGCTGCACGCTGTCATTCGCCTCGGGCAACGTGCTGCGACTGACCGCCACCAAGACAAAGGCGGGCACGTGGCGGGTGAACGAGTTCTTCACGGCCGTGCCCGATGCGATCCGGATCGCGGTGCCGGCGGTGTTTGCGCCGCCCGCGAAGGGGTCGGTCACCTTCCTGCTTCGCGACGCCGCCACCGGCGCAACGGCGGGCACGTTTTCAATTCCCGCACCGCCCTTCGACGGTCGGACGCAGGACTACGTGCTCGCGGGGGCCGACCTCCGCAACTTCGTCGGCGACACGGCGCGGCCGGCCACCGACAAGACGCTGCGGGGAGCGATCAAGCCCTATCTCGACAGCCTCGGCACCGGCACCACCACCGACGGCGGGCCAACCGTCAACCGCGACCTCACGCTCACGGCCGAGTTGGTGACCGACCAGAAGACAATCCCGATCGAGGGCACGATCACCGTCGAGGTCCGCGAAAGCAACCAGGCCGCGGATCCGACCGATCCGATCCCGGCAACCCCATAAAAGCCCGCGGCGGAAGCCGGGGGACCGCGCATCGCCCAACGCCCCGTCCCATCGCTGCCGCTCCGGGCTTCCCAACAAACGCCACGCGACCCCGTGGACGCCCCGTCCCATCGCTACCGCTCCGGGCTTCTCGACAAACGCCACGCGGTCATCTCACGTCGCCTCATCGCCCGACGTCCCGTCCCATCGCTTCCGCTCCGGGCTTACCGACAAACTTCACGCGACCCCGTGGACGCTCCGTCCCATCGCTACCGCTCCGGGCTTCCCGACAAACTTCACGCGACCATCTCACGTCGCCTCACCGCCCAACGTCACGTCCCATCGCAACCGCGCCGGGCTTCCCGACAAACTTCACGCGACCGCCTCACGTCGCCCCGGCTCATCGACGGGGACGATCTTGGCACTCGACCACGTATGCGACAACATCCTCGATCGCCCGAGTGTCATAAAGCCGTCGCATGCTGCCGCCCTTCGTCCACCACCGCCGCTTACCGCACGCACCGCCAGACAATTGCCGCGAACACCATGCCTTGATGCATCGAAGCACCGCGTCCGGTGAACGGTCGGCCGCGGAAACTACCGCGTGCACGTGAGTGGTCCGACAGTTGACCGCATGCAACATCCATCCGCGAAACCGGCAATGCTCGTGAATCGATTCCTCGACAGTGTGCCGTTGTGCGGTGGTCAACACGACCGGCTGCTCACCCATAATGCTAGACGAGATACGAGCAAGGCTCTTATTGGCACGGCGGATCACACCGCGATCATCGACCCATCCTCTCGCGTCGCCGGGCAGCCACGAGCCGTAAGTCGTCCACGTCAAAAAGAACGCCAGCGGTTCAAGCCGGTAAATTGACCCACAATCGCGCGCCATGCGATGATTTGTATACATGCGTTCACTTTTGTCAAGCGTGACACGACAACTTCGTATAGCCCCGTCCCATCGCT
>JBIIGJ010000041.1:0-26649 GCA_044236455.1 Pirellulales bacterium | reverse complement strand
CCCCAGAGGATTGTTGCCATGCAGGCACGAACCATGACACGCACCACGACGCCGTCGAGCCCCCTCACCACCATGCCGCCAGTCTGGGCGGTGCTCCTCGCAGGCCTCGCCTTCTGGGCCATTGCGTTTCCGTCCGCCGCACATGCCAACGACAACGGCCGCGGCCGCCACAAGCAGCTCTACGCAGTGCCCGCTCCCGGCAAGGTGACGATCGACGGCAAGCTCGACGACTGGGATCTCTCCGGCCAGATCGAGATGTTCGTGATCCAGGCCACCCGCGGCACGATGAACGCGAAGTTCGCCGTGATGTACGACGCCGACGCGATCTACCTCGGCGCCGATGTCAACGACCCCAATCCCATGATGAACATGCGGAGCCCGGAGACTGATCCCTTCCGCGGCTGGGATGCCGACTCCTGCCAATTCCGCCTCACCACCGACCCGAAGGTGGGCTACCCGATCCTCGACGAGAGCACGTTCAAGTACAAGGGCAAGGGCGACCCGACGGAGACCCGTGACGACATCGTCCACCTCACGCTCTGGCACTACACCGAGACGAGCGAGCCGCAGCTGGCGATGCAGCAGGGCATGACCTACCGCGAGCCCAAAAACGCCCCGCGGGGCCTCGTGCCGCAGGAGCAGTTTCAGGCCAAGTATCTGAAGCGGCCCGACGGCACGGGCTACTCGTTTGAATACCGCATCCCGTGGGCCACGCTGGGCGCCAAGGCTCCGCTCAAGGCTGGCGACATCGTCGCGAGCACGGTGCAGTTCAACTACTCGCGGCCCGACGGGCAGATGACCGCCGGCGGCGCGGCCTGGGCCTACGACCTCATGCGCGAGGCCGGTTTCCCGTTCCAGAGCACGAAGTGCTGGGGCAAGCTCGTCTTCTCGCCCACGGGCAAGGTCGATCGCAAGCTCGTGCTCGAGGGTGTGCCGCCGGATCGGCCGCTGCCGCTCGACTTCGCCTACACGCTCCCTGAAGACACGGAGTGCACGGTCCAGCTCTTCAATGAGAAGAACGAAAACGTCCGCATCCTCGTGCCGCAGCAGGAGCGGCTCGGCGGGCCCAACACCGAGCGGTGGGACGGCTGCGACGACAATGGCAACCTCTTGCCGGCCGGCACCTACACCTGGCGGGGCATTTACCACAAGCCAGTGAAAGCCGAGTATCGGTTCAGCGTGCACAACTCCGGCCAGCCGGCCTATCCCACCGTCGACGGCAAGGGAGGCTGGGGCGCCGACCACGGCTCGCCGCGGACGGCCTGTGCCTTCAATGACGGCGTGCTCCTCGCCTGGGACGGCAGCGAATTCGGCTGGGGCGTGATCCGCACCGATTTCGAGGGCAAGAAGCAGTGGGGCTGCAACTTCGACGCCACGCACCTGGCAACGGACAACACGACCGTCTTCTCCGCCGGCGGCCACGGTTTCACGAAGAGCCTGGGCATTCAATTGATGACCGCCAAGGAGGCGCGGCCGATCCAGCTGGGCGGCAAGGATGAGATCAACGCACCGCCGGGCGGCGACGACAAGACCAACATCGTCACCGGTCTCGCCTGCGACGGCAAGACGCTCTTCGCCAGCTACAAGGCCCGCAATCTGATCGGGCGGTTCGATGCCAAGACCGGCGCGGTGATCGGCACCTGGGAGGTGCCCGCCCCCGAGCGGCTCGCCTCGCTTGCCGATGGCTCGCTCGCCGTGATCAGCGGCGGGAAGGTTCTCGTGCTCAAAGACGGCAAAACCGTGGCGACGATCGCGGAGAAGCTCGACGAGCCCGCCGGCGTCGCTGCCTTCGAAAACATGATCTTCGTGGCGAACGCCGGGAAGCTCATGAATGTGTCGGTCTTCGATGCGACCGGAAAGTACGTCCGCAGCATCGGCAAGGAGGGCGGCCGGCCCGCGAAGGGCACGTATGACCCGCTTGGCATCTACATGCCCGGCGGGATCACGGTGGACAAGACCGGCCAGCTCTGGGTGGCGGAGACGACCGACGCCCCCAAGCGGATCAGCGTCTGGGACGCGAAGACCGGAGCTTTCAAGAAGGAATTCTTCGGCGGTTGCGATTACTTCGCCTACGGGTTTATCGATCCCAAGAAGCCCGACGAGGTGCTCGTGCACAACGTGCTCTGGAAGATCGACTGGAAGACCTACAAGGTGACACCGCTGACCACGATCTGGCGGAAGACGTCCCCCGACATGATTCCCGCAATGGGGCCGGGCTCGTATTTGGCGAGTCAGAAGATCCTCACTGCGGCCAACGGCCGGCAGTATCTCTACGGCAATAGCTACGCCCACTATTCAGCGCTGTTCTATCGCGACGGCGACCTCTTCAAGCCCACGATGAGCATGATTCACGTCGGCTACGACTACATCGGCCCGGCGGGCATTCCCTTCATGGACGACGATCGCGCGAAGTATCCGACCGGAAAGTATTTCTGGCAGGACCAGAACGGCGACTTCCGCGTGCAGCCGGAGGAGGTCGTGCCGCTCAAAGGCACGCCGGTGGAAAACTTCAATATCGTGAACGTCTTTCCGGATCTCACGGTGCTGCTTGGTAGCGGACACGTGCTCAAGCCCGTGAGCATGGAGAACGGTATCCCCAAATACGATCTTGCCAAGGCCGAAAAATATCCGCTGCCCGTGGGCTACACCTCCGTGCAAGCGGATGACGGCGGCATCTTCAGCTACACGCCTAGCAAAGGGCTGTCGCTGGCCCGTTATGGCAAGGACGGCAAGCCGCTCTGGGGCTACAGCGACATCACGCAGTGGCAGAACTCGCTGAATCTCGGCGTCACCGGCCCGGGCCGGCTCTGGGGGATGACGCAGTGCATGGGGAAGGGGGGCGACTTCCTCGTCTTCCAGACCTACTTCGGCCCCAACCATGTCTTCCGTACCGACGGCATCTATGTGGGCGCCCTGCTCAAGGACGGCCGGCTGATGCTCAACCGTGGCCAGGACGAGGGGGCACCGGAGGGGCAGGGCGGCTACTTCGGCAGGCTCGATATCGAGGGCACGCAGCGCTACTTCGCGATCGGCGGCGGCCAGGACGCCCGTGTCTGGGAAGTGACGGGCCTCGACACCATTAAGGATCTCCCGGGCGGCACCTACGTGCACACGCCCGAACTGGCCGCGAAGGCCGAGCAGGCACAGCGGGAATACAAGATGGCGATCGCCGCCGCCAACCGGATCGTGATCGGCAAGGATCTCGCCGCCGCGAAGGCGGTGGAGAAGGAGCTGGAAAACAGCTGGGGCTTCAAAGTAAAAACGGCCCGCGACTCGACGAGTTTGCTTGTTGAATACGACGTCACGTCGCCGACGCCGCTGGTCAACTCGGTTCCCGATCCCAAGCTGCTCTTCAAGGGGGGCAACTGTCTCGACATCCAGCTGGAAAACGACCGCGGCGAACCGGTGCGGGTGCTCGTCACGCAGCATCAGGGCAAGCCGCTCGCGACCGTTTACTTCCCCAAGGTGAAGGACTTCAAGGGGGAACCGACGGTCTTTAACTCGCCGACGGGCAAGGAGAGTTTCGACGAGGTCCGCTTCCTGGAAAACGTCGCGCTCACCACCGAGAAAACGGAAAAAGGCTTCCGGGCGAAGGTGGCGATTCCGCTCGAGGCGTTGCGGCTGAAGCTCGAGCCGGGGGAGAAGCTCAAGATGGATCTTGGCTACATCTTCGGCAACGCCCAGGGCGTCGGGAAGGCGGTCCGCCGCGCGTATCTCGCCAACAACAGCTTCTCGGCGAACGTCGTGGACGACATCCCGAACGAATCGCGGCTCGAGCCGAAGGAATGGGGCGAAGCGAGCGTCGAGTAACCCCGCGCAATCCCCACCCCTCTGCCCCCTCCCCCAAAGCCCCTCGCGGAAGCGAGGGGATGACGCCCTCCATCACCATGCGGCCATTTGCTCAACCACGCCAATTGTTATCGCCACGCGTCACCCCACCGGCTTCCGCCGGGGGCTTCCGGGGGACCTGCCCCCCCACCGGCTTCAGCCGGGGGCTTTTGATAATTGGTGCCTGCCACCTTTTTCTTGCGACCGTATCCCACGCCGCCGAAACGCCAGCGAGCGCTGTCACTGTGACCGCGCTGCCCCAGGGGGAGCGCGAGATCGCGGCGGTGGCCGGCGCGAGCGGATATGTCGTGCGGCTGTCGGCCAGCGGCGAGGTGACGCGGCTGGCCGACCTCGAGGGCAACGTCCTGCTGGAGACCGTCCAGTCTGCTCAGGGAAAGACGCCGGCCCTCGCGGTGTTCGAGGCGGCCGGCGGCAAGCCCGTCGCCGCCACACCGACCGACCCGGTGACGGTGGAGCAGATTTCGCCAGCCGAAGTGAAGGTGACGGTGACCCGCGGAGGCAATGCGAAGCTCACCTACCTCGTGCAGCCGGAGCGGCTGAACGTGGCCGTGGAGGGGCCGGCCGGTCGCTACCTGGTGCGAGGCTGCTATCCCTGCCGCATGGAAGGAGCCCGCGTGCTCGCGCCGGACGGCGTGGTTTTCCCGGCGGCAGGCATCGGCGCCGTGCCGGGGGCCGAGCAGTCGGTGATCGATGCCGGCCGCACGCGGGCGCTCACGATCGCCCGTGAAGGGGGCGACGGCCTGCGGTGGACGATGCGGCAGGTCGACACCTGGGCGGGGGCCGAGCATCTGGCGTGGGAAGCGGACCTGGCAGGGGGTCAGACGCTCCAGCTGAGCGCCACCGCCGTGCCGCCGCTGAGCGGGCCGGTGCGCTTCGGGCTCTTTCCGCGCGCACTCTTTCGTCCCACAGGCGCGGCCGCGGCCGTGGTGGAACTCGACACGGCCAACTGGATCCGCGGTCAGCCGCGGCAACTAAAACTCCCCAAGCCGCTCGGCGAGATCGTGCCCCAGGGCCGCCTGCTGGCCGCGCTGTTGCCCGCCGGGACCAACGACCCGGTCACGGCGGGAGAATGCGGCGCGTGGTTCTCGCGCACCGATCGCGTCGGCGCAGCCCTGATTCCCGTCACCCTGACCCCGGCCGTCACGCCGGAGACCTGGGAGATTGCGGCCGGGCCGGACGTGAAACCGGGCGCCTATCGCCTGCGGGTCTGGATCGTGCCTGAAGACACGCCGCTACCGGAAGCACTCGGCGGGCCGAAGGGGGGCATCGTCGGGTATTTCCCAGGCTTCAGCGGCCGCGCTTCGGAGATCAAGCAGCCGCAGCCGACAGGCGACGTGCTCGTGACGGTGGCGGACGAGGCCCAGGGCTCGCTCAATGTGCTGGCGGCCACGCTGCGCCGGTCGTTTCATGCCGGAGACCGCATCCCGCTCTTGCTCGAGGCCCGCGGCGCGGCCGGGAAGGTGGCGGCGCAGCTCCGCGTCGCGGCAGCGGCCGGCAACGTGCCGGTTGCGTCAACGCCGGTGACGCTCGAGCCGGGGGCCGACCGCCGCGAGTATCAGCTCGATACGGCGCAGCTCGCGCCGGGCACCTACACCGCCACGCTCACCGCCGCCGGCCTGGTGGAGCACCCCTTCACGTTTGAGATTGTCGGCCCGCTGACCGGCGGTATGCCCAATCTCAACAGCCCGATGCGGCAGCCCGCGCAACTCGCGGCTGTGACACGGCTGGGGGTCAACGGCTGGGTGGACATCATGGCAAACAACGATTATCTCACGCGGCGCTGGCCGGCCGAGCTGCCCCCCACGAAGGGACTCTACGCCGCCCAGCCCGCCCTGCCGCGCGTGCCCTGGCCCGGCACGACCATCCACGACGACCTCGTGCGGGAAAACATGCTCTTCCTGCTGGGGCAGCAAAGCGCCCGCGCGCTGTCGTTCGTCTTTCCACACAGCGTGCCCGAGCACGTCGCGGAGATGCAGCGGCGCAACGCGATCCGCGCCCAGATCGGCCGCGGCTGGCCGAACTTCGTCGGCACGATCCACGACTACGACGTCTGCGGTGTCACGGGGCGCGGGTTTTCCAAGGACTTCGCCTACGACCGGAAGATGGCGCTGCTCAAGGACCGCTGGGAAGTGGCGTGGGAGGCGGCCAAGGCGAAGGGGGCCGTCGAAGCCGACAAGCCGCGGCTGGCCAGCCTGTTTCATGCGGAGGTGATCGCCGAGGTGTATCGGAACAGCGGAGCCACGCTTCACGAGTTTCTCCCCAACCAGCGGCACTCGACCTGTGCGACCGCCGACCACGCCCCGATCGAAAGCGGTCTCTACCTGCCGTCGCTCTATGAGCCGCTCGACTTTCGCTACCTGGAGACCTGGAACGACCAGATCTACGCCAACGGCGCCCACGACATGCAGGAGAGCTTTTGGACATCGCTTTTGCGCCTGGGCCAAAAGCCGGGCCAGCCGATCTGGATCACATCGCCGACGGCGCCGCAGCCGGGCACCCATTTCCGCCGAGCGCTCGAAACCATCGCCCGCGGCGCCACCGGCACCGGCTACGGCTCCGAGGGCGGAGCGGGCCTCGTTGGCGGCTGGGGGCCGAACGTCACCGAGAGCACGCCCGGCACCGCGCAGGAGCGCCAGACCGGTGAACTCGTCAAACGCTACGGAAGCTGGCTGAACCAGTTTGCGCCGGCGGAGTCGGTGGCGATCCTCTATTCCGTGTCGCAGGGGGGCACGGTCTTCGCGCATGGCAGCCCGATCCTCTACGCCTACTACACGCTGGCGCAAATCAACCGCCCCGCCCGGCTCCTCACCGAAGACGAGATCGCCGCCGGCGCGCTCGAAGAGGTAAAGGCGTTACTCGTCGTCGGGCAGACCGCCGCGCTCCCGGCGGCCACGGTCAAAGCCATCGACGCATTCGTCCAGGATGGCGGCAAACTACTGGTCGACAAGAACACGAAGCTCGAACTTCCCGGCGCCACGAAACTGCCGGAGGTGGGCTGGCCGGGCGGCCTCTGGCCCCGCTATTGCAACACCTTCCACGCAGCCATCGCCGAACTTCCGCGAACGCTGGGGGCGCCGTTGAAAGCCGCCCTGGGCGACATCGGCAAGCAGCCCCTGGACGGCGATGCCGTGCTGGTGGCGACGAAGCGCGCCGGCTCGGCGCAACTTCTCTTCGTCACCAACAACCGCGAGTATCCCTTCGCCGACATCTTCACACCCGAGCAACGGCTCAGCGGGTTCTACCGCAATTTCCTGGGCCGCGGCGGCATCTACATCAAGGACGTGCGCGAGCCGCAGGTGGCCACACTCGCGCTGCGCGAGGATCTCGCGGAGTCGAAGCCGCTGATCTACGACGTCTTCGCCGGGAAGCAGCTCGTGCCGGTGGAGAAGGATGGCCGCTGGACGGTTGCGGTCGATCTCACGACGCTCCCGGGCCGCGTCTTGCTGCTCGTGGACAAGCCGCTCGCTGCGCCGGGGCTCGACGTGTCGCAGGCCGCGGGTTCGGCCCGCGCGACGTTCGTGGCCAAAAGCGCCGTGCCGCTGCCGGTCCGGTTGCGCGTGGGCTCTCAGGAGATCTATCGGGCCGCCACGCCGGCCGGCAGCTGCGACACGCTGGTGCTCGGGCCTGCGGCGGGGGCGGAGACCGTGGAACTCACCGAACTGATCACCGGCGCGACGCAGCGGGGCACGATGACGCTCGCCGCGCCCGCCACCGCCACGCTCCGCGCGATGCCCCCGGCCCAGATCTGGGACACGCCGCAGATCCGCAAGGTGCTGGCCGCCAAAAACCTCGCGGTCTATGTCGATGCCCGCCAGGCCGCCGACCGCGACGCCGCCGCGAAGTTGGCCCAGCAGCTCGGCGCCGAGCTGGTATTCAATCCGGAGATTCTCGACTATCCGGTCTGCTGGGATTCGCCGGCGGACGAGGAGGCCGCGAAGGAGAAGATCCGGCAACAGGGGCTGCTGGCCTGGCGTCGGCCGGTGGATCCGCGGAGTCCGCAGGTGGCGAATGCGCGCTACGACGGCTGGCCCGGCGCGCTCTCGCCCGCCCCTCTCTGGAATCGGCCGGTCATTCTCTTTGGCAGTAGCCGCAATAACCGGCTCATCCACGAGCTCGACAAGGCCGCGCAATTGCAGCGGCCGGCCTTGCCGGAGTATTTCCCGGAGCGCGGCGCCGTGGTGCAGCCCGTGGCGGCGCCATTCTGGAGCGACCAGCATGCGGTCGTGCTGCTCTGCGGCGATGAGGTGGGGCGGCAGGCGGGCTTCGAGCAGCTCGTCGCCCTGGCCACAAACGAACGCTCGGTGGCCGACGCGACTTTTTCATCCGCCGACGATGGATCGGCCGAGCGCCGGCAAGTGCTCGGCTTCGAACCGCCGACGTATCCCGCCAAGACGCGGCCGCTGCCGCTGAAGGCGATCGAGCCGACCGCCACGCCGCTGCCCGTGATCCTGCCCATCGCGGCGCTCGCGGCTGTGGACGGGGGTGTGCTCGCCGCCGTGCACAGTCCGGGCCGGAATCTCGCGCGGCTCGACGCGAAGCAGCCGGGGTCTTTTGGCGAACGCTGGCGGACGACGACCGGGCTTTTCTATCAGCCGTCGAAACTGCTGGCTCATCCGTCGGGCGAAGCGGTTGTGGCGGACGGGACGTTTACGTGGCGGCATGCGGCCGATGGCACACCGCGCTGGAAGATGCTGGCGGCGCCGCTGACCGCTCCCGATGCGTCGGGCCGTGTCTGGGTGCGGGCCACCGTAGGCTGGGTCGGCGATCGCTTCGTGCCGGGGAATCTAGAACAGATCGACGCGGACGGCGCGGTCGTCGCGTCGCACCCGGCGCCCGACAAATTTGTCGCGCTAGCCCCCGACGGCAGCCATCTGCTGGTGGAGCATCCCGGGGCTGCCGGCCGCGTGCTCGCCGACACCGCGCTCGCGGCCGTCGATCTCCAGGGAGGTCGTGAACGCTGGCGGGTGCCGAACCTGAAGGTGGATCGGGTCGCCTACAGCGCCGATGGCAAAGTGATCGCCTGCCTGGAACAAGAACATCTGTCGGGCCGGGATGATGTAGGACGTGCTGCGGCCTCCCGCCTGACCGTGCTCGATGCGGCGACCGGAAAGGTGCTGCTGCGGCATCCGCTCGGCGTCGAGATCGACCATCCAATCGTGACCGCCGACGGATCGCGCGTGATCGTCGCCGGCCGCGGCTTCGGCGACGCCTTTTTTATTGCCGACGTGGCGAGCGGGGCGGTGCGTCGCGTGTCGCTGCCGGAGCCCGGGCATTGGGCGCGGGTGCTGTCGGCCGACGAGCGGGAACTCTGGGTGGCCGGTGGGTCGCTCTATCGCATCAACCTGGAAACGCTCGAGGTTGCGACTGTGGCCAAGGGGAATTTCACGGCGCTGGCTGCCAGGCCCGGCGGTGGCGTGTTTGCCGGGTCCGACAGGAACGGCGGCGTGGCGGCATTCGGCGCCGACGGCACTCGGCTACAGGCCATCGCGCTCGGGGCGGGGCTCGCGAATGGCGACCTGACTGCGGGAATGCACGCGTGGCGCGATGCGAAGCTCGTCGGCAGCGCGTGGCTCAGGCCTCATGAGATCGGCGGAGAGATCCGGCTGGGCTTGGAGTATCCGACCTATGGCAGAAACGACATCATCTCGCTTCGCCACGACGGCGTGTTTGCGGTGAGCACGACCGTGCGGATTCCTCGGGCCGGCCGTTATCGCATCGAGGTGGATGTCGCGCTGCCCAAGGACAAGGGCGACGCCATCAAGCCGTTGAGTGTCTCCATCGGCGCGAAGCCGCTGGGCGAAACCGCCCCGCTCGACGGCGATGCCTGGAAGCAGTCGCTGGAAACCGACCTCGAAGCGGGCGTGCAGACGCTCTCGGTCCGGCCGGTTCCCGGTCAGCAAGGTGGCTGGAAGCAGGATGCGCTGCTGAGTACGCTACGCGTCGTCGCGGTCGAGCCGCAATGAATCAGCAAGTGAACGTGCCCCATCCCCAAAAGCCCCTCGCGGAAGCGAGGGGATGACGCTGGCAATTACCATGCGAGCATTTGCTCAACCGCGCCGATTGTTATCGCCACGCGTCACCCCGCCGGCTTCCGCCGGGGGCTTCTGGGGAACGCGTCACCCCACCGGCTCCCGCCGGGGGCTTTCGATATTGGGTGCCTGCCACCTTTTCCTTTTTCTTGCGCTGACGCTGGCGTCGGCGGCGCACGCCGTCGACATCCCCTTCACGCTCGACAAGCCCGCCAACGTCTCGCTGGCGATGTACGACGCGAAGGGGCGTGTGATCCGCACCCTGCTGCGGGCCGAACCTATGTCGGCCGGTAAGCACACCGTCGCCTGGGACGGCCTCGACCGCGACGGCAACCCGGTGACGGGCGATGTGCAGTGGCGGCTGGCAACGAGCCAGGGTCTCGAGTCCGAATACCTGCTCTCGATCGGTACCAGCATGCGCGAGCATCACTGGCCGGCGCAGCATGGTCCGCTGTGTGCCGTGGCCGTCGACAAGCAGCGCATTTACGTCACGGCCGGGCTCTCTGAGGGCATGCCGCAGACGGCGGCCATGACCCGCGATGGCGGTTGGCAGTGGGTCTCCGGGCCCACCGGCGGATGGATGGGGGGCTATGACCTCGCCCTCGATGGTGAGACGCTCTACTTCCTGGGTGGGCCGATCGCGGGCGAGGAGTCGGCCCGCAAGGCGCGGCTCTTCGTGCAGCAGGCGAAAAACGGCGAGTCCAAGCCCGGCCTCAGCGGCACCGAAAACTGGGGCGCCTACGCCAACTGGCCCGTCGAGCCATTCGACAAGCCGCGCCGGGTGGATGCCCGCGATGGCGAGCTGGTGGTCGCATCGCCACCGACCGGGCTCATCGCCTGGCTCGATCCGGCCACCGGCAAGGAGATCGATCGGCTGCGGATCGAGGGCGGTCTCGCGGACGTCGCGCTCCTCGGAGGTGGCCGTGTGCTCGCCATCTCCGGCAACACCGTCATCGAGGCAACGCGGGGGAAGACTGAACGAGCCACGCGGATTTCCGACCTTGTCGCCCCGCACCGCATCGCCGTCGATCGCGTCACGGGCGACATCTTTATTGCCGAGGCGGGGGCAAGCCAGCGGATCAAGCGGTTCTCTTCCTCAGGAAAACTGCTCGAGACATTCGGTCGCATGGGCGGACGCAAAACCGGTCGCTACCAGCCGGCGGATTTTCGTGACGTGTCGGACCTCGCCGGCGATGGCCAGGGCGGATTTTTCGTCACCGAGTCCTCCGGACCTCGACGCACCGCGCACTTCTCCGCCTCGGGCCAGGTCGTCAATGAATGGTATGGCGGGCAGGAGTTTTATTCGTACGTCGCCCCCGACCCCGACGACGCCGACCGGCTGTGGATGCACTCAGGCGGCTGGATGACGCAGGTGGCCGCAGACTACGAACATGGAACCTGGCGACCGGTGGCCACCTACCGGTTCGCTGAATCACTTGATCCGAAGCTGTTCCCCACCGTCATCCACAACGCCGGTTTCCAGGTCAAGCGGCTCGACCTGACCGGCAAGGGCTCCGTGAAGACCTACCTGTGGCCGAAGTGGAATCTGCCCCTCCTGCTCGAGGTGGACGAGGCTGCGGGCTTGCTGCGGCCGGTGGCGGCGATGGGCGTTACGCCAGGCACGTTCACGGCGGTGGTGGACGCCTCCCGGCAGGCCCCGATCCAAGGCCTCGGATCGCCCGATTCATGGTCGCTTTCGGCCACGGCGAAGTGGGCGATCTTCAATGCCGGCCAAGAGGCCTGGCTCGAGGTGCTCGATGCAGAAGACAAACCCATCGTCTCGCTCTCCATGTTCCGGGGCGGTCCCAGGCCGAAGATCACTTCCGACGGCGGCCACGGGAACTACCTCGTGTTCAACGACGGCGAACTGACGAATACCACCAAATCGGAATGGCCGCTCACGAATGTCCCGCAGAAGGTTGAAATCAGTGTGGCAAAGGGTATGGCGACGGTGCGGTTCGCCGACAAGGTCACACTCGAGCGGCCCGTCCTCTCGGGCGACTGGAAGCAGCCCTCGCGGCTGCGGCTGCGGACGACGCAGGGCGGAGACATCAGCGTGACGAAGGCGCTGTTCGTCGCGGCCGCTGGTGATGGACGGCGCGAGACATCTGTCGCCATCGAGGAGGCGAAGGCGACCCGTCCGCCGCTCGAGCCCGCCTTTTTTGCCGAGGCCATCCGCCGGCTCGGCAAGAATCCGGAAGACCCCGCGGTGCGACAGCAGCACGGGTATTTCGCGTGGGCTGACGCGAATGGGGATTACGCGGTCCAGGCCGACGAGCTACGACTGAGCCCCCAGGGCGGTGGCAGCGTGCTCTTCATCGACGACGCCTGCAATGTCTATCTCCGATCGGACGCCGCCGGCGGGCCCGACTACCGCGTCGTCACTCCGCAAGGCCGCACGCCAACCGGCAGTCCGATCTGGGACTGGAGCCGGCAGCGACCGGGGCCCAACACGCCGTTCAGTCAGACCCGTTCGCTCTGGGCCGACACCCAGGGCAACATCTACCAGACATCCGCCCACGGCGGCGACGGCTACAACCATCATTGGACGTGGCCTGCGACCTTCGTCAATGCGACCGCCGTGGCCAAGACCGGCCCGGATGGCACGATGCTCTGGCAGGCCGGTGAACGGGCCGCGCGGCCGCTGCCTCATCCGCGTGGGCAGATGCATTACCCGATCAACACGCTCGGCATCGTGCACGGCTGTGTCGGCTTCGCGGATTACATCGAGAACCCCGCCGAGTTCTGGACCGAGGATGGCCTCTATATCGGTGGCGTGTTCGACCGGCATGCCAAAGGGCCCCATCCGCGAGCCTACTCGTGGTTTCATATCCGTTTTGGCAAAGGAGACGACTACGTCAACAACCTCGCCCTGCTGCAATACGACATGCTGCTCGGCGGCAACCTCGCCACGCGGCGCAATGGCGACGTGCTCTTCTTCGGCTGCGGCTGGAACAACATGCCGGTCTATCGCGTGACCGGCTGGGATCAGATTCAGCGGCAGCAGGGGATGGTGACGCCGCCCGCATCACCGCGGCCGGCCGCCCGCAAGGGCACAGGCTTGAGGGCGGAGTATTGTGCCGATGAAACGCTCCAAGGTGACGCGGCCGCGCGGATCGATAAACGTCTCTGGTTCGACGACACGCACGCCTGGCCGCAGGCTCCTGCGTCGGTGCGATGGACGGGCTTCATCGGGCCGCCGCTGGGCGGTGACTACACCTTCTCCTTCTACACGACCGATGCCGGCACGCGAGTCTGGATCGGCGGCCTCAAGGTGCTCGACCAATGGAGCACGCCCGGAAAATACTTGGCCAAGCCCGTCGCGCTGGAAGCCGGGCGACGCTATCCGGTAAAGATCGAATGGCGGCGGCGGGGCGACAAGCCGGCCTTTCACTTCAACTGGGAGGCGCTCGATCTGCCGGTGGAGCACGTGCCGACCACGGCGCTCTATCCGGAACTCCCCGAGGGCGAGAAGGCCGCCCTGCTCCCCTTGCCGCCGGCACCGCCGGGAACGCGACTCTACGACACGGTGCTCGATGCTCGGGGCGAGACGGAAACCCTCGACCTGCGGATTCCCACGCCATTGACCGCAGGCTGGCAGCTCTCCGGCATCGCCCAATTCGCCGTGGCCCACGGCGGTGACACGGCGACCTTTGAGATCCTCGATGCGGAAGGTAAGCCGCTCGTCGAGTGGACCGCCTATCGCGGAGAGCCTCGCCCGGGCGTGACGCGTAACCGCGGCCACAGCAACTACATGGTGTTGAACGGAGCCGAGGTCGATCTTCCCGGCTTTTCAGGCATGGGAGCTGCCTTCACGCTGCGTTGTGCCCAGGGGAAGGTGCGGCTCGAACTGCCCGACGGCGTTGTCGTCGAGCGACAAATTGCGAGCGGCGCTCCGGCACGGCCGGCAACGCTGCGCGTGACCGCCCGAGCGGCTCAAAACACCGCCCGGGTGCGGATCGAGCGGATCAGCCTGATCACAAAGGAAAAGTAACCCGGAGAATCGAGATGAGCGGTCACAAACTGAACAACATCGCCGCCGCCATTCTGGTACTGGCCGTATTGGCCGGGCGGCTGGCCGCGGCTGCCGAGCGTGGCCGAATCGTCACCCTCGACGACCCGACGCGACTCTTTGCGGACTGGCCCCGGGAAGCTGGAGTGAGCGTTTCGCTGCCTGCCGCCAAGGCGTTTGCATGGCCGCCTGACCGCCAATTTCGGGAAGTGGTCATGGACACGGACGGCGGTGGCGGGTCGTTATTCGCACGCGGCGATTTCGGAGGCGCGGCGGGCGATGTTGGCGTGAAAGTGACCTTCTCGGGCGGTCCGGTGCGGCGGGTCGGGGCCACGCCGACGGTGTGTTATCTCGGCGGCGACGGGCCAGGCCGGGATTCCCGGCATCAACTGCGGCTCAACGCCATCAGGTTCAGTCGAACGGGCTGCGAGACGGGGAAAACGCGCACCGAATGGTGTTGCAGGCCGATGTCGACGTGGCATTCCAGAAGCATACTGGCGGATATAACCTGCCGCATCTGCAACTCTCTGCTGGCGGCATCGACACCGACGTCCGCGAGGTGATCCCTGAAAAGGGGACGCAGCTCTTTTCGCGCTCGCTCGTAATCGCCACGCGTCACCCCACCGGCTCCCGCCGGGGGCTTGTGGAGGCCAAGTCGCCTTGCCCCGTCACCAAACACGCACGCCCCAAAAGCCCCTCGCGGAAGCGAGCGGGATGTCGCGCCCCATCACCATCCGGCCATTGGCATCGCAGCCCTGGTGGGGGCGAGGCCGACCGCAGCGGCCTTGCCAGGCGTGTGCCTCATAGGCATACTTTGGTATGCGATTTGAATGGAAACCGGAGAAGAATGCCTGGCTGCGGCAACATCGCCGAATTTCGTTCGATGAGATTGTCGTTCACCTCGGCCGTGGCGATGTCTGGAAGACGAGCCCACATCCGAATCGCAGAAAGTATCCGGACCAATCGGTTGCCTTCGTCATCGTGGAGGACTACGTCTACCTTGTGCCGTTCGATGTGGTGGGAGACGTGATTTTTCTGCGCACGATCATCCCCAGCAGGAAAGCCACGCGGCAGTATCTGGAAGAAAAGAGGAGGCGGTCATGAAACCGAGCAAGCCCCGGCTGAATCAGCACGAGAAAGAGATCGTCGAGGCATTTGACCGCGATGAGCTGGTGCTTCACGACCTGACCCCGGCACTGCTGGCACGGTTTGCGGAGGCTGCCGAAAATACCGTTCGGAAGGACCGGCGGATCAACATCCGTTTATCCGATCACGATCTGGCCGGTATCCAGCGGAAAGCGGCCGAGCAAGGCATTCCGTACCAAAGCCTGATCTCGGGGCTGATTCACCAGTTCGTCGAGGGGCAGTTGGCCACGCGAACGGATAGGTAGCAGGGCGCTGCGGCCCTCACCGGAGAACGTGCCCCCCTCCCCCCAAAGCCCCTCGCGGCAGCGAGCGGGATGACGCTCGCCATCACCATCCGGCCATTTGCCCAAATGCCCCGCTCGTGATCGCCGCCACGCGGGACCGTGGGATTCTCGTGGTTTCGCTAAAAAACGTTAGAGGCTTGCCCCCCCGTTTCCCCGCCCTGGCCGACCCCACCCCTGATGAACACAACCACGCCAACATTGCCCCCCGCACGTCACCCCGCCGGCTTCCGCCGGGGGCTTTTGGTATGTGGTGCCTGCCACCTTTTGCTGCTCGCCCTCGCCCACGCGGCGACCGCCGCGGAAATCGTGCCCTACACGCTCAAGCAAGCCGGGCGCGTGTCGGCGGCGGTCTATGACGCCGAGGGGCGGCTCGTTCGCGAACTGCTCCACACCGCAGCTCAAGATGCCGGCAAGCACAGCCTCGTCTGGGACGGCCTCGATCGCGATGGCAACGCATTGCCGGCCGGCGACTACACCTGGAAGCTCCTGCAGACGCCGGGGCTGAAGGCAACCTATCTCATGAGCCTCGGGTCGAACTACCCGCCAGGCAACGACTGGCGAACCGCCTGCGGGCCCGGCACTCACAATTCGCCGTTCGGCATCGCCGTGGATGAAACCGGGATCTATGTCTCGGCCAACACGACGGAGAACATCGAGACCTGCATGCTGAAGATGCCCCCCGACGGCAAAGCAAGGCTTTGGACCGCGCTCCACCCTCGGCCGTGGGACGGAGCGCTCAGCCTCGCCGTGGACGGCGGCGAAATCTTCATGCTTGGGAAGCACAAGAACATCGACGGTCGCGTCGCTCCGGCGCAGCAGCGCAAGCAACTGCTCTATGTCTATGACGCCGCAACCGGTCACTTGGCGAAGCGCACGGTGGCGGGCACCGCGGTCGGGGCGTATCCCGTGATGATCGACGTGCAATGGGATCCTGCGAATGACGACATGGACGCCAGCGACATGGACGCGCATGCGGGCGTGCTGGTCGTGGCCTACGAAAAACGAAACGCACTGCGCTGGTATGACCCGCAGAAAGGCTCCCTGCTCGACACGGCGGAGGTGCCAACGCCGGCCGGAGTCGCGGTGGCCGCCGACGGCACGGTCTTCGTCAGCACCGGCGACCGGATCGTGAAGCTGTCGCAAGGGAACAAGACCCCGACCGACGTCGTCACCGGCCTCGACAAGCCGGGGCGGCTCGATGTCGATCACACCTCCGGCGATCTCTTCGTGTATGAAGCCGGCACGCAGCAGATCAAGCGGTATTCAGCCGCCGGCGTTTTGCAAACCACCTACGGCGCGAAGGGCGGCCGGCAGGACGGGCTCTATGACGATTCTGCCAAGCGCAGCTTCGCCGGCTTTTCCGATCTCTGCGCCGATGGTCATGGAGGCTTCTACGTGACCGAAGCCTCGGCCGCGCCACGCCGCACCGCCCACTTCGCGGCCGACGGCTCCGTCGTGCGGGAATGGTACGGCGGCCAGCGTTGGGCGCCGCATGCGACCCCCGAAGGCGATAACCCAAACGTGATGTGGGTGGGCTCGCAGTATGGCACGGTGATGCGGGTGCTTGTGGACTACGAGCGCAAATCCTGGACCGTCCATTCCTGCTACCAATACGCGGGTCTGGCCGACGGGCTGGTGGGCGACAGTTGGAACGAGCGCGGCTACTTCCGCGTCTACAAGCATGGCGGGGCCACCTACCTCGCGATTGAAACGCTGCCCACGATCCTCAAAGTGGACGAGAAGAACTGGAAACTCGTGCCCGCCACGGTCTGCGGCATGGTTGGCAATGCCACGCAGGCCATCAAGGACTGGGCCGGCAAGAGCGCCTCCTATCAGTGGAACGACGCCAACGGTGACGGCCTGCCGCAGCAGGCGGAGGTGACTTTTTACGACAAGGGCATTCCCAACAGCTGGGAGCCCCACACTGCCGCCGACTTCACTTGCTTCATGGCGACTGGCGACAGCAAGAGCCGCTGGGTCAACCGCTTCGCGGTGACCGGCTGGAACGACGCGGGCAGCCCGATCTATGGCACGATGCCGCAGGGCGAGCGTTTTGCCGCGATGCCGGAGCGGTTTGATCCTGGCCACTTCGCGGATTCCCGCTGGTCGGTCTTCATGGGGCGGGACCCAAAGAGCGGCAGCCTCTATGCGGCCTTGAACGACTGGACCCGCAGTTGGTGCGACTACGACGACTCCTTCATGCAGAAGTGGTCGGCAGACGGGACCGCCCGGTGGACGGTGGGGCAGCTCGGCAAGGGCTTCGCCGCACCTGGAGAAGTCCGCACGCATCTGCGCGGCATCGCTGGCATCGCTCACGATTGTGTCATCGCCATCGACAACGACGGCGGTTCGAACACGCAGAAGCTCTACGGCAATCTGTCATATGTCTGGGACGCGGACGGCCTCTTTGCGGGCGGGCTGATGGATACCATTGAGCTCGACGGCATCGCGAAGCACTGGTATCAGCTCGGCGGCGAGTTTTGCCACGCCTCCGTGGCGACGCTGCCCGACGGCGACGTGCTCTTCTTCGGCAACTGGGAAAACGAGATGCGGGTCTACCGCGTCTCCGGCTGGAGCGGCTGGCAGCGGCAGTCGGGCACGATTCGGATCGAGAAGCCGGCCGCGACGCTCACCGGGCAAGGGCTGACGGCCGTCGCGTTCGAGGATGCCGCCATGACAAAGCCGCGCAAGGTGGTGGTGACGCCGGGCATCGACTTCGCGTGGAGCGAGAAGAAGCCCGCGCCCGCCGGCATCCGCTGGACCGGCACGCTGCTGCCGGCATACGGCCCTGCCTACAAGGGGCCGTGGTCGAGCCAAGCCGACAAGGAGGCTTTTGACGGCGCCACACGCGGGTCTCGCGACAACACCGCCAGCATCGTCTTCCGCTTTCGCGGCACGTCGATCCGCGTCGTGGGCAAGACCGGCCCGAACTGCGGCTTTGCCGACATCGCCCTCGATGGTGAGCCGCAGCCGCAGTTTGATTGCTACAGCCCGGAGGTGAACCGCGACGCCGTGCTCTTCGAGAAGGACGGCCTGCCGGACGGCGACCACGAGGTGAGCGTCACGGTCGTGGGCTGGCATGGAAAGCCGCGCAACAAGGCGTCGAGCGATTCGTGGGTGTATGTGGACAAGTTCGTCGTGGACGGCAACGACTACGACGACGCGGGACTGCCGCACACGTTCACCGCCACCGCCGACGGCACGCTGACGCTGCTGGTCAATCGGTCGCCGGTGCTCGAGCAGAAAGAGGCAAAGCCCACGCGCGAGGAGATCGCCGGCAAGCCGATCAAACTGCCGCGCCGCCGCGTGCCGATCGAAGCCACCTCCACGCATGGCAAGGAAGGGGGCGGCATCACGCTCGAGTGGTCAACGCCGCTCCAGCCGCGGCAGCCAATCCCCGCGGCAAGCCTCTATCCCTGAAAAACGTGCCAGCCACCAAATCTAGGAAGACAGGGAAGATAGTCATGCGCAGATTGCCCATATTTGGTGCCTGGCACCTTTTTCTTTTTCTTGCGCTGACCGTGGCGTCGGCAGCATGCGCTGCTGGCATCGCGTTGACGCTCGACAAGCCCGGCAACATGTCGCTGGCGATCTACGATGCGAAGGGGCGGATGATCCGCACCCTGCAGAATGCGAAGCCGCTCGCGGCTGGGCCGCATGCGCTCGTGTGGGATGGCCTGGATCAATACGGCGCACCGCAGCCAGCGGGCAGCTACACCTGGAAGGCGCTTGGCTCGCCCGGGCTCGAGGCGACGTTTCTCGGCATGGTCGGCATCACCACGGTCGAACAGCCTTACGACCCGTGGGTGGGCAATAACGATGGCCCGAGCGCCTTGGCATGGGACGACTCAGGCTGGTATGTGGGCTCCGATGGCTCGGAGGGGATTCCGGCCTATCGCAAGCAGTCGCCCGACGGTCGCAAACGGCTCTGGCAGAAGGACTGGATGGAGGCGTGGCAGGGACCGATCGCGATGGCCGCTGCCGACGGCTCGCTCCTCGTCATGCAGCAGAATGGCAAGGTCGTCGCCCTGGATCGAGCGACGGGGAGCCACAAGACGTATATCGACGACGCGGGCAAGGTGCGGCCCGTCGCATGGGATGTGCTGGCTCCGGGCGACAACCGCAACGGCCTGGGAGGGGCGACGACGAGCCCGATGGACATGGACGCACGCGGCGGGCAGTTGCTCGTCTCCGCCGAGAAGTTCGATCTCGTGCGGCTCTATTCCACAGCGGCGCCAGCGGTGCCGCGGAAAGCCTCGCCGGCCATGCTTCAGGAGGCGACGGCCCAACGATTGCTGCGCACCGAAAAGGTTTCTGCGCCCAAAGGCGTGGCGCTCGGCGCGGAGGGGGTGATGCTCGTCATCAGCGAGGGGCAGATTCTGTCGTTCGGCACGCAGCGAGACGTGCTCGTCGCGGCTGACCGGCTGGAGAATCCGTATCGCCTCGCCTTCGATGGCACTAGTGGCGACGTGCTCGTGGCCGAGTCTGCGCCGTCGCACCGCGTCAAGCGATTCGACCGCAGCGGAAAACTGATCGCGACCTACGGGCGACAGGGCGGACGGTTGGACGGCCCCTTCGTGCCGACCGACTTCCGGGACCTCCGCGACGTGGCCGCGACCACCGACGGAGGTTTCCTCGTCTGCGAAGGGGGGGCAAGCCTGCGGCGCACGGCGCACTTCGACCGCGAGGGAAACCTGCTCGGCCAATGGTTCGGCGGCTCGCCTTTTTTCAGCCAGGCCAGCGCGACCGCAGCGAAGCCCGACGAGATCTGGTTCTACGCCGGATACGCGACGTTCGGCGTGGCGAAGATGGATTTCGAGCGGCGGACCTGGGACCTTGTCGCCAGTTATCGGTACGAGCGCTTCGGCGACGGATTGTTTCCCGCACACGACCCGTTCCGGCACTGGGTCGTACGCGGAAAAGACGGCGTCACCTACGTGGTGAACGAGAGCGGCGCCGTGCTCCGCCTGGATGCGAGCAGGCAGCGACTCGTTCCCGCGGCGATCGCGGGAAGTCGCGACAAGAAGAAGGCTCCGCAGCCCTGGCTGGATGCCGTGGCGAAACAGCAGCTCGATCTTGCGAAGCTCAGCGGGGCCTACACGTGGTCGGATCTGAATGCCGACGGGGAGTTTCAGCCGGAGGAGTTTCGGTTTCACGCCATCGAGCCGGGACGCACCGCTCCCGCCATCGGCGTCGCCCCCTGTTTCATCGATGAAAACTGGAACCTCGTCATCGGTCAGAACACTCGCACCGGCGAAGGTTCGCCCTGGGTGACTCTACCGAACCTCGCCGCAACGAACGCCCAGGCGCCCCTGTGGGATTGGAGCCGCAGCGAAGCGGCCAAAGCCCAGTGGCCCGCCGAGATCGAGTCGCTCAACGGCGCGGAGTGCCGCGGCATCTGGCGAGGCCCGGATGGCGCGGTGTATGTGATCGTCGCCGCCAATCGTGCGCCGACGGCAGACCGGCACAATCCGGCTTTCCCCGGCTTTCGCAGCGGTTCGGTGCGGGTGATTCGCTGGAACGCCGATGGCAGCATCGCCTGGTCGGTGGGCAAGCACTCCCACAGCGAGCCCTTCGCCGGCGCGCGGCCCGGCGAATACTACGACCCCACGCGGATCCTCGGCGTCGTGCATGATTGCGTGGTGGTGGCGGATCGTTCCGCATGGACCGCCTCGGCGTGGACGGCCGACGGACTCTACGCCGGCTCCTTCCTCGACCGCCGTGCCGCCGACGGGCTGCCGGGGCATGTCTACTCCTGGTGGCGAGAGAAGCGGCCCGATCCCGACAAACCCGGCGCGTTCGTCAATCCGCAGACCATGAATCCCGACACGCCGATTCCGTATGACGTTCTCGGCGGCTTCATGCTTCCCGTGCCCGACGGCGATCCGCTGTGGATGCCCATGGGCGAAAGCGCGACCGCCGTCTATCGCGTGGGCGGATGGCAGGGCTGGGAGCGACACGAGGGCCGCGTGGCACTCGCCGCCACACCGCCGCATGCCGACGCCCGAGGCACCGGGCTTTCCGCAGCCTATTTCGCCAACACCCAGCTCGAAGGCCAGCCCGTGCATGAACGCACCGACGGCCGCATGTGGTTCGGCCACAAGATCGGTGCCGGCAAATGGCTGCCCTGGAGCAAGGCTCCCGTTCCCGGCATCGCCGACAAGGGCTTCTCCGCGCGATGGACCGGCTTCCTCGAGCCGCGGTTCACCGAGGCATTTACGTTCAGCGCCTACGTCGGCCCGAAGGATCGCGTGCGGATGTGGATCGACGATCAGCTCGTCATCGACGACTGGGCCCCCGCCGATCCCAAACGCCGTCGTCCCAGGCAAACCGACGCCGGCATCGACGAGGTCGTCAGCCAGCCGGTGCCGCTCACGGCCGGCCGGCGCGTCGCCATCCGCCTCGAATACGCGAGCGAAGGCCCCGAACAAGGCTCGCTGAGCTTGAACTGGGACAGCTTCACCCAAGAACGCCAGCGCATCCCCACGGCGTTTCTGTATCCTAGAGCCGCCGAGTGACTGAGCAGGTGAAAACGGTGACAGGCACCGGATCGGGGGGCTCACATACGCCGCTCGTGATTGCCTGGATGAGAGCGGGGTTGGGTATGGCCCATGCAAACCCGAAGCGCGAGCGAGGGAATCCGCATAGCAGCCGGAGCTGGCTGCGAACCGTCGCGAACCGGTTGCTCAGTTCTTTCCGCGATCCCGTCCCCCGCTTGGCTGCCGTGCAAAATCGAAACGACTGGCGGAAATCGAAATTCGGGAAGGGGTAGGAAAATTGTGTTCCAGGTAGAAGGACTCAAGTCCCGAGACGGGCTTTCCCTGAGGATCAACGACATGAACGGGCAACGGCGGACGGCGTGGGTGGTGGACCTCGGACGAGCGGTGGCGCTGACCTCGGCGATCGTGGCGAGCATCGGCGGTGCAGCGGTCGCGCGTGAGAATTTTTCCACGGTTGATATTCCCCCAGCACCGGAAGGCCTGAAGGTCGATGGTGATCTCGCTGACTGGGATCCCAACACGTTCGTCGAAACCTTCTATGACCGCTCGCTCTATCCAAACTTCTCCCTGCGGATCGCGTTGCTCCAAGACGCACGCGGGCTCTGCATCGGCGCGCACGTCGTCGATGCCACCCCCATGGTCAACGCGACCGACCCGGCAGTGAATCCGAAGGAGGGGTGGATGGGCGACTGCCTCCAAGTGCGTCTGATCAGCGATCCAAAGGCACCGAATCCGTATGTTGGCAAGCCCGGCGGCAAGGAAGCGAACGAAGCCATCTGCCATCTCACGATCTGGTACTGCACCGCCAGGCAGGAGGCGGCCATCAGCCACGAATACGGCATGGATTTCCATGGGCTCACTACCGACGTGGGCGACGACTCGGGCTGTGTCTTCCGGAAAGACGCTGACGGCAAGGGCTACACGCTTGAAGCGAGGATCCCCTGGGCGCGGCTGCATGTCGCCGGCGGTCGCGGCCTGCGTGCTGGAGACTCGATCCCGCTCACCGTGCAGCCGCTCTGGGGCAATGCCGCCGGCACGGGCAACGCGATCACGTTCAGCGAGTTCACTGCCCGCTCCGGCGTGGGCTACCAGGATCCGGCCACCTGGGGCCGCGCGACGTTCACCGACAAGCCGGCCGCCAAGCTCCGCCCCAACCCGGCACTGGCCGGCAGCGGCGATCCGGCCGCCAATCCGCTCTCGCTCCAGCTCACACTCGATGACCCGCAGGCCCGCGTCGTCAGCCTCGGCGTCTTCGACGAGGAGCAGGGCCTCGTCCGCAGCCTGCCGGTGACCGTGCGGCGCGACTCGCGGCTGGGCGCCAAGTTTTCGCTCGAGTGGGATGGCCTCGACGCCGACGGCCGGCCGCTTCCGCCGGCCACCTACCAGCTCAAGCAGCTCACACACCGGGGCATCGGCCAGAAATTCATCGCCTCGCTCCACAACGCCGGCAATCCGCCCTGGAAGACGGACGACGGCCTCGGCCAGTGGGGCGGCGACTGGTCGCCGCCCGTGGCGGCTGCCGCCGACGCGCAGCATGTATACCTGGGCTGGGGTTCGTGCGAGGCCGGACCGGCGATTGTCTGCGTGAAAAAGGAGCTCGACAAGAACGGCCTCTACCAAAAGGTCTGGGGGGCGACGCCGGCCATGCATAACGACGTCGGCTTTCCGCTGACGGCGCTGACTACCGATGGTGAGCGACTGTTCGTGGCTCAGGACGGAAAGACCTACGGCGGCTATCACGACAAGAATGCCGACGCGTTCGCGGCAATCACCGTCTACGACGCCAAGACGGGGCGGCCGCTGAAGTTTCCGTTCGGCAAGCCGCGGCTGCCGGTCGCGCAGTGGAAGCCCGACCGCTGCGCCGCCGAGCGGGATCGGCCGCTCTTCGAACGCCGCAAGACGGGCGACTTCGGCCCGCAGCAGCTTTGCTCCAACCTCACCGGCATCGCGGTCCACGGCGACATGCTCTACGCCGCGCTCCTTCTCGACGACAAAGTCGTCGCCTGCAACTGGAGGACGGGCGAGACGATCAAGGAATATCCCGCGACCGCGCCATCGGGCGTGGCCGTCGATCCTCAGGGCAGGCTGCTCGTGGCCTCTGGCAAGGGAGTGCTGCGGATCGATCCGGCCAGTGGCAGCAGCGAAATGCTCGGCGGGGCGGAACTCTCGCGGCCGTGGGGCGTGGCGGTCGATGCCGCGGGCAACATCGTCGTGTCCGACTGCGGCAAGGCAATGCAGGTGAAGGTTTTCAATGCGGCTGGAAAGCTGCTTCGCAGCGTCGGCAAGCCAGGCGGGCGGGCCTGGATCGGGGCCTACGATCCAACGGGCATGCTGATGCCGGCGGGAATCGCGACCGATGCCGACGGCAAGCTCTGGGTGACGGAGAACGACGAGTTCCCCCGGCGCGTGAGCGTGTGGGACGCGGCCGGCAGGAACGTTGGCGACTACCACGGCCCCTGCGTGCCGCAGACCGACCGCGGCATCGATCCGGCTCATCCCAGCCGCATCAACTGCCAAATGGTCGAATACGAGCTCGACTACGACATCGGCAAGTACACCTGCCGCGGCACGCTTTGGCGGCCGCATGTGGAGGGCTGGACGCCTGTCGAGAACGTCGGCCGTGCGTCGCGGCTTCTCGTCCGTCATGCCGAGGGGCGGGAGTATGCGTTTCTCGATCACGGCTATAGCGACCGCCTCGGATTGATCCTGATTCGCAAGGGGGACCACTTCCAGGCCTGCGGATCGCTCGGCTATTCATCCTGCGTGCCGGTGATGCGGTGGGGCAACGAGGAATGTGCGTTTGGCATGGTGCCCGATCCGGAAAAGTGGCTCACGCCGGAGCAGTGGAAAGCGGTTCGCGAACCGGGCAGAGATGCGTTCTGTCACCCGATGCAGCTCTGGCACACGTGGGTCGATACCAACGGCGACGGCGTCGTGCAGCGGGAGGAACTCACGCTCGAACGCCGCGACTGGTCGGATCAGCGGTCGTGCGTGTTCACCGGCGTCGATGACGACCTGACGCTCTGGGGGCTCGGCGGACACAAGGACGTCTACCGGATTGCCGTGAAGGAGTTCACGAGTGCCGGCGTGCCGCTCTATCCGGCCCGCACCGAGTTCAAACCCCTGTTCACCAAGGCGAGTTCACCCGACGCCTCCATCTGGATGGATGCCGCGGCCAACCGCGTCTACGGCTTCGAAGCAAAGGGAGGCGACAGCCGCATGCGGGGCGAATATGCCGGAGTGAGCTGCTACGACTTGTCCGGCAAGTTGCTCTGGCTCTACCGAGACACCTGGCTCGGGTTCGCCTCCGATTCGCCGTTCTGGAAACCGGGCCGCGTGATCGGCGTCAGCAAGGTCATCGGCCAGGTCACGCTCGACGGCGGCATCGGCCTGCTCGCCATGCCCGGCTACTACGGCGACTATTCCGTGCTCTCGACCGACGGGCTGTGGGTGCACGAGTTCTGCCACGACAACCGGCTGGGGGGCGATGCCGCCTCCGACACCGTCTTTATTGAGAACATGACGGGCATCTTCTTCCGCAACAGCACGAACGGAAAAACCTACCTGATTGGCGGCGACATCGACGCCCGCGTATGGGAGGTAACGGGTCTGGAAACCATCCGCACGACGCAGACGCCGCTGACGATCACGCCTGAGCAGTTCGCGGCCGCCACCGCTGCGGCGGCCGCGCGGGCCAGGCGGACCGCGGCCGCGCTGCCCCCCATACCGCTGCCTCGGGCAGCGGCGATCAAGGTCGACGGCAAGCTCGCCGACTGGGGCTCCGTGGCGACGGTCGCCATCGAGGCCGGCGCGGGTCGCGGGGCGCAGGTGTCGCTGGCGTATGACGACACGTCTCTCTATGCCGCGTTCAGAGTGGACGACCGCTCGCCGCTGGCCAATGCCGCCACCGATCCCGCGGTGCTCTTCAAGGGAGGCGACGTCTGCGACATCATGCTGGCCGCCGATCCGAAGGTCGATCCTGCGGGAAAGAAACCGGTAACTGGCGACACGCGGCTCTCGTTCAGCGTGCTCGACGGGAAGCCGGTGTGCGTGGTCTACCAAGCCGTGAGCACGGGCCCCAAGGCACCGAAGACATTTGCATCGCCCACCGGCAGCGAGGCCTTCGAGCGGGTGCAGGTGCTCGATAAGGCCCAGGTCGCGGTCGAGCGGACGGCGAACGGCTATGTCCTTGAGGCCGCAGTGCCGCTGGCCGAGATCGGCTTCGAGCCGGCGGCGGGCGTCGCGACCCGCGGCGACGTGGGCGTGCTCTATGGCACCGACGGCGGTGGCCGCACCGTGCTGCGGGCGTATTACGCGAACAAGGACACGAGCGTGGTGGAGGACGTGCCGAGTGAGGCCCGGCTGGCACCCGCCAAATGGACGACAGTGGAGGTGGCCCGATGAACGCTTCACGATCACGGCCGCCGCGCCGCCTGATTCGACTGGCCTGTGTCGGGCTCCTGCTCGGCGGCTTGTTTCTCTTTGGCTCCGCCGTGCGTGGTCAGTCGCTCGAGCCAGCCGGCGTGCTCGGCAACTCCGGCGCTGCCAACGACTCACTCGTGCGGGTGAACACCTCGCTCAAGACACACGACGGACAGGGCCTGCGGAGCGGCGGTTTCGTCGATGCTGATGCCCGCGTCTGGCTCAGCGGCGGCGATGCCATCAACTGCCTCGACTTCGAGGGCCGGCTGCTCGAACGGCACCCGCTCGAACCGATCGGCAGCCGGATCGATACGACGGCCTTCGCCGCGTTGGACGGCGTGCTCTACAGTTTCGGCCACCTGCCCAAGCCCGACCCCAAGACGCAGTCGAATACGGCGCTTTTCGCG
>JBIIGJ010000138.1:0-7903 GCA_044236455.1 Pirellulales bacterium | reverse complement strand
GACGAAAAGCCCGCGGGCCGTGCTGAAGCCCAGCCCCAGGTCGAGCGAGAACGACAGATCAAGTTCCGCGCCGACGCGGGCCTCGATCCCGAGCGCATCGAGGCCGATGTCGAGATCTCCCTCGCCGATCGTGAGCGTCGTCGTCTTCGTCAGCACGAGATCGACGACGACGGCGTGGGTCGGGCCGAGGTCGGACCAGTCGTCGATGCCGGAGAGCGTGCCGCCGGCATCGTCGACGAAGCGGGGAGCGACGCTGACGCCCGGCTCGGGAAAGACCAACGCGAACGCACCGGGCAGCGTCGCGAGAAACTGGCCCGGCGACGACACGTCCACGCCGTCGAACGCCGTGCAGATGTCCTTGAAGAACGTGAACCGCGGCTGCCGGGTGCCGTCGCTGGCCGTCTCGTAGAAGTCGATGCCGCCGAGGAACGGCAGCCGGCCGAGGTAGTCGGCCGCGACGCCGTTGGTGAGATTGGTCGTGAAGTCGCAGATCAGGTCGAACCAGACGGAGGGATTAAACGCCACGTCGGCGAGGATGTCGGCGAGGCTGTCGTAATAGGGCACACCCGCGCCGTCGGTATCGGGGTCGTAGCCGGCAGTGACGTCGAAGGGCGGCGTCGCGGCGGTGTCGAGCGTGCCGGCGAGCGTGATCCGGCCGAGGTGTTCCATGCCGACGACGTAGATCGGCAGCTCTGCGGCGAGCGCCGCTCGGGCGAAGGCCTCGCGCACGCCGGTCGCTGGGTTGAGACCGTAGGCAAACACGGCCGGGTCGAGCCCGTCGCTCGGGTCGGCATCGGCCGGATCGGACAGGGTGAGCGTCGCCCGCTCCTGTCCCGCACCGTCTCCGCCGAGCGAGATGGCCGACAGGCCGCCGATCGTGGCGGCGATGACGAAGCCCGGCGTGGCGGGCGTCGTGCTCTCGATGCCAGCGGTGAGCGAGACCTCCGTCTCTTCGAGATCGATCAGCGGCGAGGCCGTTGCCAGGTCGAACCCGAGCCGGGTGGCGAACGAGCCGTCGAGGGCCAGGAGCAGCCCCCCTGCGCCATCGAGCGCCAGCGGGATCGGCGCGCCGTCCAGGCCGATGTCGAGCGTCTCGAAGTCGAGCACATGGTCGTAGGCGACGGTGATCTCGAAGTCGAAGAGGAGCCGGCCGGATGGGCCGCCCGTCACGGGCGTGACCGTGAGATCGAGGCCCGGGAAATCGGTCTCCGGGAAGGCGAGATTGAAGGCCCCCTCGAAGAGGTCGCCGAAGCCTTCGAGTCCAAAGGCGATCTCGATCCCCCCGATCTCGAACGAAAGCCCACCCAGAAACCCGGTGAGGCCGTCGAGCGAGAGGTCGAGGTCGCCGAGGGCCGCGGTGAGGTCGGGCAGTTCCGGCAGCGCCCCCAGCGCCGGCATGCCCGGCAGGTCGAGGTCGAGCAGTTCGCCGAATGCGAGATCGGCAGCGAGCCCCCAGCTCCGCAGGCGGCCCACGAAGTCGAGGTCGAGGCTCAGGTCGCCGAGGGTCCAGCCCTGCCATTCGTCGAGCAGCCCTTCGAAATCCCAGGACAACGATTCGAGCTTGAAGTGCAGGCCGTCGGGAAGCTGAGCGCTGACATCGGGCAGCGAGAGCAGCGGCAGGGCGATGTCGAACGCCTCGAGCCAGGCGACGCCGAACGAGCCGAACGAGAGGGTGGGCCAGGTGACCGTCGACCCGTCCCCTGTGCCGAAGTTGGGCAGCCCAAGCAGGCCGCCGATGTCGAAGTCGGGGAAGTTCGCGACGATATCACGGAAGGAGAAGATGTCGGCCAGCGACAGGCCGGCCAGCGGGATGTCGATGTTCCAGAAGTCGAAGCCCTCGAGCCGGTCGATGAAGAGCTCGAACATGTCCGGCAGGTCGGCCATCGAGAGGCCGCCGAGCCCGTCGATCATCTGCTGCAGCTTCACGCTCGGCTCGAGCGTGAACTCCCACGTCGTCGCGCCTGCCTCAGATGGCGACAGGAAGAAGTAGGGAACCGTCTCGGTGACCGGCGACGTGGGCGTCCCCGGCTCGGCGTCTGGATCGGCAGCGTAGGTCGAGAGCGGGTCGGCGACGAACGTGCCGATGGTGAAAGCATCGGCGAGGGCCGCGGGCGTGGGCTTGAGCTGGAACACGCCCGTGGCGACCGGCGTGCTCACCGCGATCTCGACCACGTCTGCGCCACCGCCGCCGGCACGCAGCTCCGCGATCGTGAGCAGACCGTCGGTGCCGGCTGCAGCGGCCGGCAGCGACGCGACGACCGCAGCGGTCACCGCGGCCTCGCCGTCGTAGACCTGCACGGAGAGCGGGCCGAGTGCCGCCCCCGCTTCGAGGGCGACATCGAGTGTGAGTTCCATCTCCGCGGCGGCGCGCGGCTGGAAAAAGAGCCGGTTCGCGTAGGCGGTGGAGCCCGCGCCCGCGGGGAGCGCCGCCGACGTCGTCGCCATCACGCCACCGGTAATCATGAAGGTGCCGGCCAGGCCCAGCTTCGCCGAGCCGCGGCCGGTGATGTCGATCGGCGACCCGGCGGGCAGGATCGCAGCCGCGTCGAACGACGCCGATTCGCTCCCCGACACCGAGAGCGGCAGCGTGAACTGAAGTCCCTGCGCCACCGGATCCCACGCCAGGCCGAAGTCGGAGACGGTCGGCGGCGACGGACGGGCCGCCAGCGCGTCGCGCAGCATCTCGATGAGCTCGTCGACCGTCTCGAAGCGGGGCAGGCCGCCGTCGCCACGCAGCGTCTCGAAGATCGCGGCGACCTGCGTGCTCAGGTCGAAGACGTCGCCGACGGTGCGATCGACGAGCGGGATCCGGAAATCCCGCACGAGCTCCGGCACGATGCGCTCGAGCTCCACGAGATAGGCGGCGAGGCTGCTCGTGTCGATGTCGCCGAACTGTGCAAAGTCGAACGAGCCGCCCGCGGTGGGCCTGAGCGTGGGTGGCACGAGCTCGAAGGCCGGCAGCTCGGCGACCGTGTGGAAGAGGTCGCTGGCAGTCACGCCGAGCTTCAGTGCTGTGTAGGACTCGTCGAAGCCTCCGATGCCGAGCGTGAACGGGATCGACACGCTGACGCCGCCGCCCACGGCGGCCTGTGACGTGACGAGCGAGCCCGCTGGCTCGGCGAGGAACCGGCCCAGCGTCACCGTCGGCGCGGCGAGCGTGATGTCGGCGGCGATGTCGAGCTCGACGTCGACATCGGCCGGCCCGAGCCGCACGGCGCCGAACGAGGCCTCGACATCCTCGATCGCCGTCTTCGTGGAGGCCTTGTGACTGGCGGTCGTCGACACCTTCAAAGCGCCAATTTTGATAAAGATGGAAGACCCGGCATCGGCGGTGGCAGCGAGGTCAACGCCGAATGACACGCTGCCGTCCACCGCCGCCGTGACGAGCGCCTCGAGGGTCCCGAGCCGCAGGCCGCGGTCAAGGAGCGATTCACTCCCGGAGATGGCCGAAGGCGACTGGCCAAGGTCGAGTTGATAGTCGGGCAGCGGTCGTCGCACCGACACATCCAGATCGAACCAGAGCATCTCGCGGCCGTCGGCGGAGAGCAGCGAACTGGTGAGCCCGCTGATGGCAAAGGCGTTGTCCGCCGCGTCGTCCGCTGCGGCGGCGGTTTGGAAGGCGGCCTCGATCTGCGCAGCCGACTTCGGCCCGGCCAGCAGCAGGGCGAGCGGATCGGCAAGACCGGCACGGATCTCGTCGCCGACATGGATGAGCGTGCCGAGGGGCTGGCCGAGGGCCACGGCCGGCTCGCCGAGGATCGCTGACTCCTGCACCACCTGCAGCTGCTGGGCAAAGACTTGGATGCCCTGGAGCAGGGCGGCGGACTGGGCGGCGTCGAGACTGGCGGCAGCCGCGAGCACGCGGCGGGGCTCGAGCCGCTCACAGGCGAGGCTCGCCGGCGGCCGGCGGCGGCGGGCCGTGGCATTCCGGGAACCGTTGGCGGCCAGCCGGCTCCGAACGAGGCCCGACACCGAATCCCACCGCCGATTTGGTTTCCGTCGCATCGTTGGCTCCTCCACACTCCCCGTGGTTCATGGTGAGGGTGGATGCCGATCATGCACCCCCAGCTGGCCCGCGGATCGGGCAAAAGCATCCCTCATTTTGCCCGGCGACGCAACACGTCCGGATGGGAGCGTCCGCCCCGCTCCGCAGCCGGCTTCGGGCTCGCTATGCCGAAGCGGGTTTTCGTCCGGTCGACACGGTCAAATCTGCCGTCCGCGACCCCAAACGGCCGGGGTGTGCACCTGGTCCGGGGTGCCGTCAATCAACTCGTCGGCAGGCCACATGGCCCTCTCGCGCCCAGGCTGGCGGCAGGATGGCGGCATGCTGGCGCCGCGGTCAACGTCCGCCCGGGAACTTGTGGCCGAGCTTCTCGCGCTTCGTGGCCAGATACCGCTCGTTGAACTCATGCACCGGCGGCAGGATCGGCACCTGGTCGATCACTTCCAGATCGAAGCCGCCGTAGATGAAGGCGTCGGTCTTCTTGGGATTGTTGGTGAGCAGCCGGACCTGCCGCAGGCCGAGGTCCTTGAGCAGCTGGATGCCGACGCCATAGTCGCGGGAATCGGCCTTGAAGCCGAGGGCGAGATTCGCTTCGACGGTATCGAGGCCCTTGTCCTGCAGTTCGTAGGCCCGGATTTTTTCGACGAGGCCGATGCCGCGGCCCTCCTGCGGTAGGTAGACGAGCACGCCGGCCCCCTCGCGGCCGATCATGTCGAGCGCCATGTGAAGCTGGTCGCCGCAGTCGCACCGCAGGCTGTCGAGCAGGTCACCCGTGAAGCACGACGAATGCAGCCGCACGAGCGGCGCCGCCACGTCCCACGGCTGTCCCATCACGAGCACCAGCGGCTGCTGCGTTTCGTATTTCACGCCGTAGGCGATCACGCGGAACCGGCCCCACTTGGTCGGCAGGTCGGCCTCGGCGATGCGGTGCACCAGCTTCTCGCGTTGA
Organism: Pirellulales bacterium; assembly: GCA_044236455.1. Taxonomy (GTDB): domain Bacteria; phylum Planctomycetota; class Planctomycetia; order Pirellulales; family UBA1268; genus CAMCQY01. The sequence continues at coordinate 2,951 of JBIIGJ010000138.1, read as the reverse complement.
CGCCGATGTCGGATGAGTTGCTCGATGGAGATGATCTCGAGATTGTGTTCACGGGCCAGCGCGAAGAGCGCCTCACGGTCGGCCCGGTTGCCGACGTCGTCGAGGATCTCGCAGAGCACGCCCGCCGGCGCGAGGTCCGCCATGCGGGCGAGGTCGACCGCGGCTTCGGTGTGACCGGCACGGCGCAACACGCCTCCCTCTTTCGCCACGAGCGGAAAGAGATGGCCGGGCCGCACGAAGTCGGCCGGCGTGCTGGCGGGGTCCATGATCGCGGCGATCGTATCGGCGCGTTCGCCGGCGGTGATGCCTGTCCTCGCGGTGCGGTGGTCTACCGGCACGGTGAAGGCGGTGCCCAGCGGCGTCGAATTCGCCTCGACCATCATCGGCAGATCGAGCCGCTTGGCCACGTCCGGCAGGATCGGCATGCAGACCTGTCCGCGGCCGTGCCGGATCATGAAATTGACGATGTCGGGCGACGACTTCTCGGCAGCACAGACGAAATCCCCCTCGTTCTCACGATCCTCGGCGTCCACCACGATCACCATCTCGCCACGGCGGATGGCGGCCACGGCGGCTTCGATCGACGAAAATTGGTCGGGCATGGGGATTCCTTTCACCCTCATTATAGGATGGAGATCCGGACGGCCGAGCGTCCCGTGACGATCGCCGCCAAACTTTGCCCGAATAATCAAAAAACCGGTGGCGGCCATGCTCGACCGTGAGGAATACATCGAACAGTCCCACCTGTTCAGGGCACTGGCGGAGCGGATCGCCGGGGGTGTCGCCGCCCAGGAGGCCCTCGTTTCGATCGGGCACGAGGTGCTGGCGACCTCGAAGCTGCCGATGGCAATCGACTACCTGGTGGGGGAGCTCAAACTCGTCGGCACCCTCTCCACGGCGATGGCCCGCCTCCCCCACTATTTCAGCGCCTTCCAGACCTTCGTGATGCAGCAGGCGGAGCAGGAGGGGGGCCGGTTCGACCTGCGAACCGGGCTGGCGATGCTCGAACGGGAGGCCGGCTACCGCGCCGAGGGGGCGGCGCCGCAGGGGCTTTTCTTCTATCGGTTCGAGTGCCTGTCGCGCAACCGGCTCGACTATGCGCACGGTCTCACGGCCGTGGCCGACGACGACATCTTCGACAGCACCTGGCAGGAGTGGATTCGGACCGTGGCCAGACAGGTGGGCCTGATCGATCTCGCCGATCTCGTCTATGTCCGCAGCCCCGAATACTGGCGGCTGGAAAAACGCGATGCGCTGCTGGCCGGCCGCGAGGATACAGGCCCAGACCGCGTGATCCTCTTCGGCGAGAAGGAGGGGCGGATCGCGCGGGCCAACCGTGGCAAGGATCCCCTCTTCTTCTTTGCCGCCCTGCAACGGCAGCTCGGCTATCCGACCATTCCCCGTCCCGCCCCGATCATTCCCGGTGCTGAAACGCCCGCGATGATGGCCCGCCGGATCGAGCGGCTGGAGTTTCGAGTGAAACTCCTCGAGGAGGAGGCCCGCGGCGGCATCGATCTGTCGCGGTTCGATCCGAAGAATTTCCCGCAACCGCCAGCCGAGTGAACGCGACCGCCATGCGCGACGACGCCGAACGAATCTGGACAGCCGCGATGTCCGCCGTGCAGCCGGAGCGATTGGTGGCCGACAGGCTGTCGCTGGCTGGCCCCGGGCGGGAGTTCTGCCTCGACGGCCGACCGCTCCAAAGGCCTGTGTCTCTCGATCTGGTCGATCGGATCGTGGTTGTCGGCGCAGGCAAGGCGGCGGCGGGCCTGGCCGCAGGCATCGAACGGCTGCTCGGGACCGAGGGCCTCGCCCGGCATCGCGTGGGGGGGCTCGTGAGCGTGCCGGCCGGCTGCGGCCGCCGCCTCGCGGCGGTCGAGATCCGCGAAACCCGCCCCGCGAGATCCAACCTGCCGACGCCCGCCGTCGTGCAGGCGACGCACGAGATCATGGCCGACGTGTCGCAGCTTGGCCCGCGCGATCTGGTGATCGCGGTGATCACCGGCGGCGGTTCGGCGCTCTTGGCCGCGCCAAAGGAGGGCATTTCGCTCGATGAGAAGATCGCCATGACCCGCCGGCTCTCCGAATCGGGGTCTGATATCGCCACGCTCAACGCCGCCCGCAAGCAATTGAGCCTCGTGAAGGGGGGCGGGCTGGCGCGGGCCTGCACCGCCGGAAACCTGCTCGTGCTCGTGCTCTCCGACGTGATCGGCGACGACCTCGACGTAATCGCCTCGGGGCCGTGCATGCCGCAGGAGCCGTCGATGCCCTCTGGCAGTTGGACAACGCCTGGCGGCTGCCATGTGCAGCATGTCATGGTCGGCGACAACGGCACGGCTGTCGCCGCGGCGACCGCTGCAGCGCGGCAAGCGGGCTACGAGGTTGTTGCCGGCGGCGGGCCGCAGGAAGCATCCGCAGAAGTGGTTGGAGTCCGGCTGGCATCGGACGCGATCGAGCTTCTGGGAGCCGCACGCCGCGACGGCCGTCCGCGGGCACTGATCGCGGGGGGCGAGGCGACGGTGACGGTGCCCGCCGATCACGGCGTAGGAGGTCGCAACCAGCAGACGGTGCTGGCGGCGATCGACCGCATCCGACGCGAACACGGCGAATGGCCCGCCGGCCTGGTGATCGCCAGTGTTGGCACCGACGGCGAAGATGGCCCCACCGACGCTGCAGGCGGCTGCGCCGACGCCGCGGTCGTGGCGGCGATCGAGCGACTCGCGCTCGACGTGCCCAAGGGGCTCGGCCGCTGCGATGCCTACCCGTTGCTCGCCGCGGCGGGCGGTCTCATCCGCACCGGCCCCACCGGCACGAACGTGGCCGACATCCGCATCGTGCTCGCTCGGTAGGTCCACGTCCCCCGGCTTCCGCCGGAGGCTTTAAGTGAACGGGAATGCAACCCCGACGGTCACCCCACACACCCATACAAGCCCTGAGCGGAAGCGACGGGA
>JBIIGJ010000040.1:0-26810 GCA_044236455.1 Pirellulales bacterium | reverse complement strand
CGAGCTGTCTTCACGCAAAACACGACATCCTGTCGTTTTTGCTTGGCAAACGCAGTTTGCTGGTGCTGCGCATGGCATCCTGCCATGCCGATCAACGAGGGCGGGCTCCCCGAACACCGAAGCGAGCATCAGGCGCCTCGGCGAACTGAGCCCACCATCATCCCCGACGCGGTCGCCGAGCCGCCGAGCGAGCGAAGCGTGTTCGGGGAGCCCGCCCGGCGCGACAGCACGCTCACGATTTGCGTCGGGACAGGGTCTCAGATGGATTTCCCGGGGATCGGAAGTACAAATAGTCTGGTCCATTCAGTTCTTTCGAGAGGATTTTCCGTGGCAGCATCGCAAGGTCAGCAGAAGGCGTGGGGCGGCGTGTTTCGGGAGCCGACCGACAAGCGGGTCGAGGCGTTCTCCGAGAGCGTCTCGTTCGACCGACGCCTGGCAGACGACGACATCGACGGTTCCATCGCCCACGCCCGGATGCTGGCCGCCTGCGGCCTGATGACGGTGCCCGAGGCCGATGCGATCTCGCAGACGCTCGAGGAGATCCGCCGGCAGATCGCCGAGGGCCAGTTCGAGTTCACGGCCGCGAAGGAAGACATCCATCTTCATATCGAGGCGGCCCTCACAGCCCGCCTTGGCGACGCCGGCCGCAAGCTCCACACCGCGCGGAGCCGCAACGACCAGGTGGCCACCGATCTGCGGCTCTACTGCCGACGGGCCATCGATCGGCTCGCCCACGGGCTCCTGGAATTGCAGCAGGCGTTCCTCGGGTTCGCCGTCCGCGAACAGAGCCTGATCATTCCGGGCTACACCCACATGCGGCGGGCGCAGCCCGTGCTGGCGGCGCATCAGTTGCTCGCCTGGTGCGAGAAGTTCGACCGTGACCGCGAGCGGCTGGCCGACTGCCGCAAACGCACCAACGTGTTGCCGCTGGGCTCGGGGGCGCTGGCAGGCACGACCCTGCCGATCGACCGCGACCATGTGAAAGATGCGCTCGGCTTCGCGGCCGTGGCCGCCAACAGCGTCGACGGCGCCAGCGACCGCGACTTTGTCTGCGAACTGGCCTTCGTGATCGCGTTGGCCGGCGTGCATCTCTCCCAATGGGCCGAGGAGTGGGTGATCTATAGCACGCAGGAGTTTGGGTTCCTGCGTCTTCCGGAGGGCTTCTGTACCGGCAGCTCGATCATGCCGCAGAAGATCAATCCCGACGTTCTGGAACTCATCCGCGGCAAGTCGGCCCGGTCGATCGGCAACCTGCAGTCGTTGCTCGTGCTGCTGAAAGGTCTGCCGACGGCCTACAACCGCGACCTGCAGGAGGACAAGGAGGCGATTTTCGACTCGATCGACACGCTCGAGGCCGTGCTCGGCGTGGCCGCGCCGCTGGTGGCGGGCAGCTCGTTCGACCGGGATCGGGTGACGGCCACGATCGACCGGGGCCACCTCGACGCGACGAGCCTCATGGAGGCACTCATCGCGGCCGGCGTGCCGCAGCGGACCGCTCACGAGCTGGTGGGCACGTTCGTACGGCGGGCGATGACCCGGGGCGTGTCGCTGGCAGAGCTTACCGATCAGGAGTTTTTGCAGGATTATGCCGGCTGGAACGCCGCCCTCCGCAGCGCACTTGGGGCATCCAGGGCAGTTGAACGGATGGTGAGTTTCGGCTCGACCGCGCCGGCGCAGGTTGCCGACCAGATAGCAGCGTGGCAGCGCCGGCTCACCGCAAGAGCTTAAAGCCGCCGCCCACGCCTGACGTGGGGGTCGATCGTGCGTCTCTTTTGGAATGGAACTGCATCGCTTCCGCTCCGGTTGCGAGGCCAGGACCGCGGTTCGATGGTGTCTCGTCGAACGTGGTGGTTGCCGGGCTCGCGGCATGCTCACGGAGCCCCATCGCTTCCGCTCCGGGCTTCCTTGGTCATTGTTGTGGCGATGATCGGTGTGCAGCCGGCCAGCGCCGCTGATGGCGTGCGGCCCCTGCCCGATCCGTTGGCGCAGGCGGTGCTCAATTCACTTGCCTTTCCCCCGCGGACGACGCCGCCGGCTCTGCTCGATGCCGCGATCCGCGCGGCCGACGTCGATGCCTATGATGTTGCCTGCCGATATTTTTCCAGGCTGGCCGAGCTGCTGGAGAAGGCCGGCGACGCCCGTCTCGATCTGCTCGCCGATCTTGGCGATGCGGCTGATCCAGCCAGTCTGCGGCGGCTCGAACGCGTGCTCGGCGAACACGACGAGACCGTGCGGCCGATCGTGCAGGCCATCCGCGAGGCGGCACGGGAGCGGCGGCGCGATCCCGCCCGGCTCAAGCGGGAGGCCGACGATCTGGCCAGCGACTCCGCTGCCACGAGGGCCGCGGCGGCGGAACGGCTGGCGCGGGCGGGCGTCGATGCGCTTCCCGTGCTCGTCGATCTGCTGCAACGCGACGACGAAGCCAGCACGCGGGCCCGCTCGCTCGCCCGGGAACTCGTCCGCATGCTGGGCACCGAAGCCCGGCAACCCTTGCTGGCGTGGCTGGGATCCGACGACGTGCAACACTGGCCCGGCGTCATCGAGGCGTTGGCTGCCGGAGTCGGGAGCGACGACAACGCCGACCTCGAGGAGTATCTGCTGGCCCCGGCGCTCGTGCCCGACACGCCCCCCGCGGCACGCGCCGCCGCGATCCGTCTGCTCAAGCAGTTGGAGGAGCGGAGAAGGCTGCCGGGTGAGGCCGGCGGCGACGCGGTGCCGCCGAGCCCCGGCACCGCGATCGCGTTGCTCGCCCGCAAGCTCGATCATGTGCTCTCAATCGACGGTCTTCCCGCCCCTGACCACCTGCTCTCCGAGCCGGTGACCGATCCGGTCACGGCTGCCGCTGCCGGCGGCAAGACGGTGGAGCGGTTCGTCTGGAATCCGGAGGCCGGCCGACTCCAGCAGCTGAACCTGCCGCCCCAGGCGGCCCGGGCGCAGGAGGCGATCCACCTCGCCCGCGATCTGGCAGCACTCAATGCCACCGAGCCCGACGCCGTTCGCCTCGTGCTGTTGGCACAGTTGGAATGGCTGCTGGCCGCCACCGGCGATCCACTCACCCCGCTTGACCGCGTCGACGCCGACCGACTGCAGGCGTCACTCGCGGGGCCGCAGGGCTTCGATTACGAGGCTGCGGCCGACGTGCTCGAACTAGCGGCCTCACGCGGCATGTTCTCCGCGGCGGCGGGAGCGGCCCGGGCGATCGTGGCGGCTCATACCGCGGCCGCTGACAAAGCCGCTGCCGACGACGCCGGGCCCCTGCCCCCCGTGGTGCGAACCGTCCTCATCCGTGCATTGGCCGTGCCCGACTCCACGCTCCAGTTCGAGGCGGCGCGGGCCCTGGCGCAGGCCGGTGGCGATCCGCCCTACCGCGGCTCCAGCCGCGTGGTCGAGATCCTGCTCCACGCCGCCACCAGCACCGGCGAGGAGATCGTCGTGGTGGCGCATCACGACGCTGCCGTCCGCGAAGAGCTCGCCACCAATCTGTCGCGGTTTGGCTACCGCGTGGAGAAGGTCGCCACGGGTCGCGAAGCGATCCTCGCCGCACGGGCGAACATCGACACCGTGCTCGTGGTCATCGCGGCGCGAACGATCCGGCCCACAGCACTGGAGACGGTGCAGTTCATCCAACGGCAGTCGGTGGGCGACGTGCCGCCGGTGCTCGTGGTGGTCGATCCGCTCGACGACGACGCCCGCGGAAAATTCCTCACGCAGTTGCTCCTCAAGTTCTCCGATCTGGACTGCGTCGGGATCATGGATCGCCTCGACAGTCTCTTCATGCCCCGGGTCGATCCGGTCACCGGCAAGCCGGTGGGGCCGCCACGGTTCCCCGACCATCTGGCGCAGGTAGCCGGACCGCAGGCCGTTGATCCCGCGGCGCGGCAGGCCCGCGCCACACAACGGCGCACGCGGGCCAGCCAGGCACTGGCTCTGCTCGCCGATCTGGGCCGGCGAGGCTTTGACGTGGCGGCGGCCGAGACCACCGCGCGGCTGGCGCTCATGCAGCGCCCGCAACCGGAACGCCCCACCGATCTCTTTGCCCCCGCTGCGGGTTTGCTGGCAACGGTCGGCTCGAGCCGGGCACAGCAGGCGTTGCTGGGGGAGACGGAGCGGACCGATCTGCCCGCCGAGTCGCGAAAGCTCGCGTTGGCGGGCTTTGCCAGGAGCGTGGACCGCTACGGAGTCCTGCTGGAATGCAATCCCCTACAGGCCGCCTACGCACGGTACAATCATTCCACCGCGTCGGCCGACCGTGCCATGGCCGGCGCGGTCCTCGACGTCATTGAAATGCCCTCCACCAAGTCCCGCCACGTCTCTGCCGATGCTGCGCACCCCCGGCCAACACGGTGACGAGACCACCTCCCCGATCAAGGGTCTGATCGGCGCCGGGCCGGCGATGATGGAGGTCTACGCCATGACGCGGCGGGTGGCCGCCTCGAATGCGTCGGTTTTGCTCGTGGGCGAGACCGGTACGGGCAAGGAACTGGTCGCCAAGGCGATCCACCAACTTTCGCCGCGGGGCAGCGGCCCCTTCGTCCGCGTCAACTGCGGCGCGCTCTCCGAGAGCCTGCTGGAGAGCGAACTCTTCGGGCACGTCCGCGGCTCGTTCACCGGCGCCATCGCCAACCGCACCGGGCGGTTCGAAGCAGCCCACACCGGCACGATCTTTCTCGACGAGATCAACTCCACCACACCGAAGCTCCAGGTAAAGCTGCTGCGTGTCCTGCAGGAACGGGAATTCGAGCGGGTGGGCGACACCGAGACGATCCGCGTCGACACCCGGGTGATCGCGGCGAGCAACCGCGAACTCCTCGACGAGGTCGCGAAGGAGAACTTCCGCGAGGATCTCTACTACCGGCTCAACGTGGTGCCGATCTACCTGCCGCCGCTGCGGGCCCGTCGCGAAGACATTCCGCCGTTGGTGAGCCACTTCCTCGAGCACTACAACGAGGCCAATGACCGCTACGTCGTGCACATCCAGAAGGAGGCCGCGGAGGCGCTGGCCAAGTACCACTGGCCGGGTAACGTCCGCGAACTGCAGAACGTGGTCGAGCGGTGCGTGGTGATGGCCACGGGCGACGAACTGACGCTCGACCTCCTGCCGCCGACGATGCGGGGCGACCGGCCGAACGTCTCGCTGCCCGGCCGCGGCGGTGATCTCGACAGCCTCGCACGCGATCTCGTGGAACAGGGCATGGCCACCGCCGGCCCCGACGACGAGAACCTCTTCGACCGCATCGTCAGCCGCGTCGAGCGGGAACTCATCGCCCAGATGCTCGCCGACTGCAACGGCGTGCAACTCAAGGCCGCCGCCCGCCTCGGCATCAACCGCAACACGCTCCGCAAGAAGCTCCTGGAACACGGCCTGGAAGAGGCGGAGTGAGGCGGGACGATTGCCGATTCCGGCGGGGCCTCGACCCGAACCTACGCCACGGTCAGGCCGTCTTCGGCCATGTCGCGGGCGTGGTAGCTCGACCGCACCAGCGGACCGGACGCCACACGTTTGAATCCCAATCCGCGTGCGACTGAAGCGAGTTCGTCGAACTCCTCGGGCGGCACATACCGCTCGACCGGCAGCGAGTCGAGCGTCGGCTGCAGGTACTGCCCGAGCGTGAGAAAATCGACGCCGTGGTCGAGCAGATCGGCGAAGACATCGAGCAGTTCATCGCGGGTCTCGCCCAGGCCGAGCATGAGCCCGCTCTTCGTCTTCACCGTCGGCATGCACCGCTTCGCGTCAGCGAGCAGTTGCAACGTCCACGGATAGTGGCTCTTGCGACCGCGGACGGTGCGGTAGAGGCGGGGCACCGTCTCGGTGTTGTGGTTGAAGACCTCGGGCCGCGATTGCATGAGCCGCTCAAGGGCTCCCTCCTTGCCGAGAAAGTCGGGCACGAGCACCTCGACCGTGGCACCAGTTGCAGCACGCACTGCCTCGACGGTCAGGCGAAAGTGATCGGCGCCGCCGTCGGGCAGATCGTCGCGGGTCACGCTCGTGATCACCACGTGCCGCAAGCCCAGTCGCTTCGCCGCCTCCGCCACCCGCTCGGGCTCATCCTGCTCGAGCGACTCAGTTTTGCCCTTGGGGACGGAGCAGAAGCCGCAGGGCCGCGTGCAGACGTTGCCGAGGATCATGAAGGTCGCGGTGCGGGCCGACCAGCATTCCAGCCGATTGGGGCACTTCGCCGACGAGCAGACCGTCTCGAGACCGAGTTCGGCGATGAGGTGGGCCGTCTCGCCATGGCCGCCACCGGGTTCCAGGTTTCGGCGCAGCCATGGGGGCAGGCGACGGGCAGGCACTGCGGCTGCCGGTGCGGTCTCAGGCACCCCGCAGCCGGTCTTCAGGCCGGCTGCCTCGTCGACGGTGATGATCGGGAGGGATCCGAACGGCAGGATCACGGTGTTATCCGACACTTCTCTTGCGCTCCGAAGGTGCAGCGCCGGCCTCCTGAATCGGGCAGGGAAAGCCAGACTGGATGTGTGATCGCGGAAACTCGAAGGCGTCGACGAGATGCTCCACCAGCGCTGCCCGGGCATCCTGCAGCCGCACCCGGCGTTGCACGTCGGCCTCGACCGACCCCATCGTATGCGTTCCGGCCCCGGTGGCGACAGACACGCTCTTGATTCGGCGGTGAAGCTCAAGCGGGGGCTGGATATTGAGAAACCCGCCGTGCCAGGCCACCCCCCGCCGCACGGCAACGCCGATGGCCGCCAGCAGTCCTGTCCGGCCGAAAATCCCATGCACCCTGGAGTCGCGGGCGGCGCCGCAACGCAGGCCACGGACCGTCCCTTCCAGACCGGACTCCAGCCGTTCCAGATAGGTGCCCACGGCGTGGCGACCGAGCCCAAGATCCGCCAGCGACGCAAACAGCGCGATGCCGATCTGACCAGGGCCGTGGAGGACCGCGCCGCCGCCCCGGCCAACGAACCGCACCTCCAGCCCTCGCGACCGCAGTTCGTCGTCCGAGAGGGCGATATCGGCCCGTGAGCCAAGCCTGCCGATCGTGATCGACGGCGCGAGATCATAGAGCACGAGCGTCGGCGGCCGCCCGTCGGGCTCCGACACCTCCCAAGCCAGCCGCTCGGCCATCGCGCCATAGGCATCGAGGCCGATCGTGCCGGCCAGCCAGACGGCGACCGCCGGCCGCGACGAACGATTGGAATGGCGGGCGTTCATCCGGTTCGGTGCCTCACTTCGAAAGCGCCGCATACAGCGCGTCCCACGGGAGCGACGCCCAGGGCACCGCGTCCGGCAACCGGCACGCCGCCGGCCCGGCCGCAGCTCCCACCGAGATCCCGGCCTCAGCCCGTTCGAGCGCCCGGTCCACAGCAGTCGTCAACCGGTCCAGCCACGCCGGCACCTCCACCCCCGAGCCACTCGCCACGCCCAGGAACTTCGTGGCGGACTCCTCGAGATGTCCGCCGGCCCCCGCAGGGTTTCCCGTGAACAACTCCTGCACGGCCGGATCGACCAGCGCCTCCAGTTCGTCCTGCTCCAGCGCCATCGTGAACGGTCGGCGCACCCGATCGGCCACGCTCGCCAACCGCACGCCCCAGTGCGTCTCCAGCCGCGCAAGCCGCTCGACCAGCCCCGCCGCCGTTTCGCTGGTCTCGTCGCGCATGCGCTCCCGCCAAGCCTGCGCCGCGTCGATCGCAGCCCGCCGCGCAAGCACTCGGTGCGCCATGTTCACCGGCCGCAGCGTCCACGCGATGCGTTCGTGCTCCGCCTTGATCCGCAGGAAGTCGAGCAGCACGTGCAGGCATTCGCCACGATCCGACTGCGTGGTGGTGGAGTTCCAATCACGATACTCGGCATGATTTTCCGCCACGCTCTCGAGCACCAGTCGCAGGCGGGCAGCCGCCTGCTTGATCGGCAGGGCCCCACTGGCCAGATCCTCGAGCAGCCGCGCGGGACGCCGTTGCACAGCAGGCGTATCGGGCAGATCGATGTCGTCAGGCTCACCAGCCGCGCGGTCCAAGAGGTGCTCGAGATACTTCCGCACACCGCCCCGCAGGATCCCGCGGAGCGACGGCGGCGAAAGCAGTTGCTGCGTGAAGAGCCCAGCACCATACCGCTCGACGAACTCCTGGATCAGGGAAAACGCCTCGTCGTCCCGCACACGCTCCAGCACCGAGAGCCGCAGTTGTCGGGCGTGGGTCGTCCATGTGTCGAGCAGGCGGGGCACGAGCAGCGACAGGCCGTCGAGAACCCGTTGCGTGACCACGGCCGGCGGCGGTGGCCCGCCCGGCTCCTTCATCGACGCGGTCTCCACGATCCGCTCCACGAGCGACTTGGTCCCCGCTTCGAACACCCGGTCGAACTCGCTCACGCTGGCGGCACCACCCGGCCGGCGGCTCTCCAGCGCCTTGGCGAGTTGCACCATGTCGGCCGTCTCCGCCACGAGCCCCAGCCGAGGCAGGCAGGCCACCAGCCTTGTCAGCAGCCGCTCCCGACTCCGTGCCAGCACGATCCGACCGGGCCGACCACCGCGGGCCAGCGGCACGTAGAGCACCATCCGGCCCACGAGCCTGTTGCGCACAAGCGCCAGCTCCTCCCGCGTCGCCTCGGGATTCCCCGCGAGGATCGACGCAAACAATCTGCCGATCGACGCCTTGTTGGCCCGCCGCAGCCGCCGCCGGCCGCCATGCAGGCGGGCCGACAGCAGCCAGAGCGTTTCGCTCGCCTGCACCGCGGCCTCGATCATCTGTTCGGCGGCGGCATCACGGTGCCAACGGAGCTTGTCGTATTCGGTGGGCGACATCCCCGGGGGCGGCGTCGCATCCCGGGCGACCACCGTGGCAGCTGCACGGATCAGCGTGCGCCGCAGCCGCCGCACCGAATGCCGCCACCCGGACACGGAATCGATTTCGGCCGGCGAAGGCCGCGAGCCCTCGGCCGCGTCGATCGTGCACCAGGCCACCACCGCATCCGCGAGCAGTCGGAACACGCCAGCCAAGAACTCGGCCGCGTCCTCGACAGCCGCCACGCCAGCGAGCATCGAGCCGCCGCCGCCGTCCATGTCGAGCATGCCGCCATCGACACCGTCGTCAGTGGAATCACGCCAGACCATCGACTCATACGCCGACGCCACGCTCTCCTCGCCACGCTCCTCGTCATCCTCCTGTTCAAACGCGACGTCACCGTCCAGATCATCAGGGCCGTCGGCCCCGCGGCCCGGCCGCCGACCGTCCCCTGGCTCGCGGCCTGTTGCAGCCGCCTCGATCACGTCGGCCACGCCACTGGTGTTGGCCTCGATCAGTTCGACGAACCGGCGCACGCGGGATCTGCCGGCCTCCGATCGATCGGCGCAGGCCCGCGTCATCCACCGCGTGGCCTCCCCCAGCCAGACGCTGCCGGAGCGGTCAATCGCCGGTCCCTCCAGCAACGATGCCCAGTGCACGAGCAGCCCCATCGCGCCGTCGAGATCCCCTTCGAGGAGCAGGCAATCGGTGGCCTGTGCGTGCGTCTCGGGTGACGAGAACGACGCCACCTCCTGCCGCCAGAATCCTGGCGGCGGCGGCAGGGGCGCGGTCTCACGGCGCCGCGCAAGCGCGGCGATCACCTCGCGGGCCGAGTCGCGGACCTCGCGACCCGAGAGATGGGGCACGCCCGACACCGTCGTCGTCGCGAAGCGGTCCCACCAGCCGCCGAGCTTCTCGACGGCCGCGGCCGCCCGGGCCGCCGCGGCGGGCGGACCGTCGAGCCCGGCCTGTCGCCACACCGCCGCATAGCCGTCGAGGATCGATCCCGTGATCGCCACGAGATCATCCACGCGTGGATCAGTCAGGCTTTCGCCCCCGGCCTCGTGCAGCGGGAATTGGCCGCCGAGTCCGAGAATGTTCCATGGATCGACCACCGCACCGCAGGCCACCGCCCGCATCAGCAGCGCCGTGGCGGCATCGAGCTGATCGAGCGCCGCCGCAGAGGCGGTCTGATCAGCGGAGGCGCTCTGGTCAGCGGAGGCGCTCTGATCAGCGGTTGCCGCCTGTCGCAATGCCCGCTGCGCCGCCACGACATGGCTGGTGATCCGGGCCGCCAGGCGGGCCGACGCGGCGGGCACCATGCCGGCCATCCGCTCCGCACCGTCCGCCCGACCCAGTCGCGCCAGTACGGCCGCCAACGCCACGCTCTCCACCTGCCGCGCCCGCCGGCCGGCCAGCAGACTGTTGATGTGCCGTCGCACGCCGCCAAAAGGCTGACGCAGCCGACGGTTCTCCTCGTCCAAGAGCTGCCGATGATCCGCCGGGAGTTGGGGCATCAGCCACCGGTAGAACTCGTCTCGGTAGCCAGCGATCCGCGGCAAGAGGTCGGCCAGGGGCAGGCTTGCGGAGGCGGCTCCCGGCCCGTGCCCGGAAAGCCCTGAGGCCATCAAGATCACCCCTGCCAGCACGGCCGCCGATTCGCGCCGCAGCTGCGTCTGCCGTTCGGCCGTACGGTCCGCGGGCGACTCGACCCCCGCCTCCGACCACGACAGGATGCCATCGAGGGTGGCCTGCTGCACGACCATGCGGCGATAGAAGCCCTGACCGTCGATACGGGCCGGATCCCACAGGCCGAAGAGATAGTTAGGACGGCTCGCCGCGGGATGGAGGAAATCGAATGCCCGAGGATCGAATGCGAGTTCCTCCAACAGTGCAAGATCGAAGTCGGCCTGCCGCAACAACTGTTCCGGCGCCTGCTCCAGGATCGCCATCGCATCCTCCACGAGCCGGCGGTACCGGCCATGCGCGGTGCCCGCGCCGCGGATGAACAGCGGAATCGGACGGACTCGCTCGTGGGGATAGGGCTCCGAGAGCCGACCGTTCTCCAGCACCGCCACCGGCCGCCAGCCGACGTAGTCGTTGAGCCTGCCGATCGCCTCCTGCACAATGCTTTCGGGAGCATCTCCCGTCGGATCACTGGCAAGAATGGCCTGCGCCGCCGCCATCAGGAAGAAGGGCCGCTCCAAACCACCGGGTGGCTGATGCTCGAGCAGATCGCCGTGGAACGCACGGTAGGCCGGCAGCAATCGCGTGAACAGCATGTCGAGCACCGCCCGGGCCTGGCCGGCATCACGGAATGCCGCCTCGGTCGCTGCCAGCGTCTCCAGCCGCTCGGCGAGGAGAACGGCCACTCGGGCCGCAGCATCGGGCCGCTCCGCGATCATGCCGCTGGCGGCGCCGGCGGCGTCTCCCGCGGCAGGCTCCACGGCCGCAAAGAGCTCATTCATCGCCCTCCAGACGGCCGGATCGAAGGCCCCGGACGAGAAGTTCAGATACCCGAGAAGAACAGCGGCTGGATCGCTCGGCCGGTTCCGTTTCGGATCGGCCTGAGGATCGTTCCGGGAATCGCTGGGAGAATCCTGCCGCATCGACACGGTGCCTCGTCGTTTCACAGTCGTCCGGGGGCGGCACAGGCCGCGGGAAAACCGCTGGAAAACCTGGAGTTTAGCAGTTTCGCCGGCCATGAATTCGTGGGCTAAGCTTGAACGGCGGGAGTCCGCGCCCGCCGCTCGCAGCCCAGCCCTTGCTATGCAGGCCCCTCCGCCATGTTCAAGTTCGCCAGGATTCTCACCAGACCCCACCTGAGCCTGCTGCTGGCGGTCGCATCCATGGTGCTGACCCAGCCGGCCGCCCGGGGCCAGAGCTGCCTCGCCGGCACAGCCGCCGACGAATTCACCGCCGACAGGGCCGGACTGACCCGGGAATGGATCCTGCAGCTTCCCTATGTGTCCAGCGGCTGGCGGCTGGACCAGGTAGTCGTGGGAGACGGCCTGGTCGTCGCCCAGACAAGCGACGGCACCGTGCACGCCGTGCAGGCAGCCCCGTGGGGCGACGACGCGCCGCCAGTGGGCTCGCCGCGGCCCGGATCGTTGCTCTGGTCGCAGCCGGTCGGTTCACGCGACGGCGTCACCACGCGTGCCGGCATCGGATCCGATCTGGTCGCCGTGGCCCATGAACGGGGAATCACCGGCCTGGAGCGGACGACCGGCCATATCCGCTGGCACGAGACGTTCGGCCAAAGCGCGACGGCAGGCACGGCCGTGATCGGCAACTGGGTCTACGCGCCCACCTCGGCGGGCACCGTCAGCCGCTTCGCCGCGCAGCCGCTGCGGCAGCCGGTTGAAGCCACGAAATCGGCAGACAAGCGATCGGCGGAGAAGAAGCCTTTGAAAAAAACCGCCAAAAAGGCGAAGGCCAATTGGCAGCTGAAAGAGAGCCTGCTGCCCATCGCCATTCACGACGGTGGCATCGATCGCATCGAAAGCACCCCGCTCCCGCTGGCGGCAGGCGTGCTCTGGTGCACGTCGGATGGGCTGCTCGTCACCCTTCAACCCACCGAAATCGATTGGCGACGGCTTGAATTCTCGTTGGAAAATCCTCCGGCCGGGACGCCTGTGGTCCGGGACCGCAGCATTTTCGCCACCACGACGACGGGCGATCTGGCGCGGATCGATCTTCCCGCCAACCTCAAGGAGCTGCAACTGGCTTGGCATGCCGTGCTGCCAAGCCCCGCCGTTTCCGGCCCGTTTCTGGCGGGCGACACGCTGGTAGTGTCGCTGGGTGACCGGGGAATCGTGGCCTATTCGGCCGAGACAGGGGCGCAGCTCTGGCACACCTGCCTGACAGGGAAAATCCTCGCGATCGGTGGCGGCCGGGTTTGGGTCATCGATGAACTGGGGAAACTTTCCGCCTTCGATCTTGCCGACGGCTCGCCCCGCGAGCGGCTCTGCCTCGGACCGTTCACGATGCCGGTGGTCAACATCCATTCCGACCGGCTGCTCCTCGCCTCGTCGTCCGGGATGCTCGTCTGCCTGGCACCGCGTGGTGCCGGTGGCACGCCCACCCCGGCGGAGGCGGCCGATGCGAGCCACACTACCTCGCCCGCAACACCGGCACCCGGGCCTTCGGATCCTGCCGCCACGCCTCGGCCATGAGGGCGTAGAGATCACGGTCGTAGCGATGGAGCCGGTGCGGATCCTGAAAGAAGCACTCGCTGGCGACGGCGAAAAATTCCCCGGCTCCCTCGGCGGCGTAATCGTCGAACGCGACGAACCGCCCCTCGTCGAGGGCCTCCGCAAACCGCTCCCGGCAGTCGACAATTCCCCGCATCCACTCCCGCCTCGCGGTGGCCGATGCCAGCGGCGGCACACCGTCGATCTCGCCATCGAGCAGATCGACGGCATGGGCACACTCGTGAATCACCACGCTCCGCGGCCCGTCACGGAGCCGGCCGCCCTCCACCACCCGCGGCCACGAGAGCACCATGCTGCCGCCGTTCCACGTCTCGCCCAACCGCGGCTCCCGCCACTGTAACTCCCCTCCGCCCTCCAGCGGCGTCGATCGCTTCCCGAAATAGTCGCCCGGGTAGACGAGCACCGACTGCAACTGGTCGAAGAACTCGTCGGGCATCCCGAGCACGATCAGCCCGGCCTGTCCTGCGATCGACACACGCACGTCGTCGTCGATCTCCATGCCGCGGCAGCCCTCGAACCGCTTCTCCGCGAGAAACACGGCCACCCACGCCCGGAGCCGCTCCCGCTCTTCTTCTGCGAGCCACTGCATCTGCCGCACGTTGCGTGCGAGGATCTCATCCCATGCCGGCGGCCAAGGCCGCTCCCGGATCACGCGACGTCGTCGGGACCGCAGCCATCCGAACATGGCGACCACCGTGAGCAAAAACCCACGGCCCCGGGGCGTCTGCTGCTAGGGCTTCAAGGGCAACGACATCCGCCGGAAAAAAAGATCCAGTGCCAGGATCAGGCAGCCGGTCGAAACGGCAAGGAACGACAACAGCAGCATCGCCGTGTAGACGTTCATCGGCGGGCGGCGGGAGTCGGGCTGGGAATCGTCGGCCATGGTATTCGGAATGGTTCGGAGGCTGGTGGCGGGCCCAGGATCGGTCCCGGGGATCAGGCTTTGAGTCGCGTCGTGACCTTGTCGCCCCGCTGGACGATGCCGCGGGAGTATTCCCTGACGAGCACGGCGACCGCCCGGTCGGGCTTCACGCTCTTCACGATCGCGCGGCCGAGATACTCGTCGTTGCGATAGACCTCGATCTGGTGTCCTGTCTGCAGGCCGTCGTCAAAGCCCAGCGACACCTCGATGGAATCGTCTGCCACGGCCATCACGACGCCATTGATCGTCGGCACCCGGTCCTTCGGCAGGCTGTCCAGTGAAAGGCCGTTCTGCTTGAGCAGGAGCCGGGCCTGCGCCACCTGCTTTTCCAGCTGCGACTTCCGCTCGGTGGCGATCTCCAGAAACGATTCCTTCTCGTGAAGCTGGGCGGCGAGTTCGGCGGCCCGGTCCACCTGGGAGTCGACCTTCTGCTGCTTCTCGCGCATCTCGGCCTGCAGTTTCTCGACATCCTTGCGGGCCTGCGTGAGGTCATCCTCGACGGTGGCCAGCTCCGCGATCTTCTGCTGCATCTCCGTCAGCTTGTCGTCGCGGGCTTCCTTCAGGGTCTTGAGTTCCTTGTCTTTTTCGATGAGCGCCTGCTGAAACTTGGCGATCACCTGATCCCGGGCTGCCTCCGAGGTGGCGACGTTTCCCGTCAGCCGGGTGATCTCCTGGTTGAGGCGGGCCTCCTCCTCCTTGAGTGTGTCCAGATCGTCCTTCGTCTTCTTGGCGACTTCCTGCCAGTTGACGTGCGACGAATAGATGGCCACGGCGAAGCTCATGAGCATGAGGCTCATGACGAAGACCGCGAACACGAATATCTTGCCGATGACGTTTTTCATGGTCGAACCACTGCGCTCGCGGAATGGCGACGTTTCGACGGGGGGCACAGCCTCCCGCCCGCTCCCCTCAGACTACGGCTTGATCGGCAGGCGGGTCAACGAGTCTGCAGCCTCCCTGCCCGGGACCATCCCGACAGCAGCGCCACCGCTGCAATCGCCACACACGCCGCCAGCGGCAGACTCCCCCACGCCAGCCACGGGCTGGTGCGCCCATCGGGTCTGACCCGAACCCGCAGGGTACCTGTGGCCCGCCGTGGGCCCCGGGCCAGCAGCCGCCCCGCGCCGTCGATCGAGGCTGAAAATCCTGTGTTGGCGGCAATCACGAGCGGCGTCCGCACCTCGACGGCCCGGAAGATCGCCGCGGTCAGGTGCATGTCGAGTTCGCTCGATCCCCAGAACCAGCCGTCGTTGGTGAGGTTGACGATGACGTCGGGCCTTCCGCCCTGACGGCCCAGTTCGAGCACCAGTGTCCGCACCGCCTCCGGCAGGGCCGTCTCGTAGCAGATGTTCACCGCCACCCGTGTGCCGGCGATCGTCACGGCCACCGGCTGCGTGCCGGCCGTCAAACCGGCCGGCAGCGGCGTGAGCCGGTAGAGCCAAGGAAACCGTTCGGCCAGCGGGATGTATTCGCCGAACATCACCGGATGCTGCTTGCTGTAGCACGCTAGCGGAACGCCCGCGGGATCGAGAAACAATCCACAGTTGTAGTTCCTCGCCCCGGAGGCGACCTTCGGCGTGACCACCTGCTTGTCGAGGCCCACCAGCCAGTGCGTCTCGTACCGCTGCGCGAAGGCGGCGAGGAGCTTCAGCCGTTCCTCTTCCAGCGCGCGGCGACAGGCAGCCTGCCGGTCGACGGGTGACGTCGCGGACTGGCCCGGGACGGGACCGGTCGCGTCTTGGCCGACGAGCGTCTGTGCGATGACGCTCTCCGGCAGCACCTCCTCGGGATCGATTTCCAGGAGCCCCCAACGCCACATCGTCTCCGGCCACGCGATGAGATCGGGACGCTCGTCACCGGCTTTGGCCAGCGCGGCCAGCGTGAGCTCATCGTAGTGCCGCACCACGTCGCCAGCAGCTGCGGGATCGTGCTTGAGTTCGGTGTCGATCGATCCCTGGACGAGCAGCACGTCGAGCCCCGGCCCCTCCGGCCGTGGTGCTTCCCGCAGCCGCCACGTTCCGTAGCCGAGGGCGACGAACAGCACGGCTGCCGCGGCCAGGCCGGCGGGCACCGCCGTACGGAGGAGATCGCGTTGGCCACGCGACAGGATCGCGGCAGCCACACCAGCCACACCGGCCGCCACGGCCATCACCACACCCCCCACGCCCACCGCACCGAGGCAGTCGGCCATCTGGATGAGCGTGGTCCACCGCCACTGCGTATGGCCAAGACCGCCGAACGTAAAGCCGCCCAAGAACCAGCCGCGGAACTGCTCGCAGGCCATCCATGCCAGCGGCGCTGCCACCACCAACGGCCACCGCCAGCCATGCACCAGCCGGCGGGCGATCGCGACGAAGAGCGGCAGATAGCAGGCCAGATAGGCCGAGAGCGCCACCCAACCGATCGACGTGGCGGGGTGCGGCAGCCGCAGCCAGTGGATCGCGGCCAGCCAGTGGCAGAAACCGCCCACCCACAGACTCCGCCACGGATGCACGGCCGAGATCCGCTCAGCCTGCACGACCGCCAGCCAGGGCAACGGCGCCAGCCAGGCGAGCAGCCAGCAATCGGCCGGCGGCTGCACGAGAAACATCGTGGCCGCACCGGCCAAGGCGAGGCCCAGCACGCGGCGATCATCCATCACCGAAAGGGGTGTCGTCGGGGGGCGGGTCATGGAGCGGCCTCGAATTCGGCGATCACCATGCCAGGCGTCACCAGTTCGTCCTCGTCAGCCAGTTGCACCACCAGACGGCCCGCGACCGGCGACTCCAGGTCGATGATCGCGCCGCCGGCGAGCAGTTCCACCACGCGATCTCCTTCCAGCACCTCGGCCCCCTCGGGCACGAGCCAGAGCGACACCCGCACCGGCACGCCCATCAGCCCGCACTCCGGCACCGCCAGTGGCTCGCGTCGCGGATGGGCGTGTGTCTGCATCCCTGGTCACCAGCATTCGCCGGCTACTGCAGCCTGCGCAGCTCGTCTCCGCGCAGCCATTCCAGCACCACGCCGCCGACGGCCTCCAAGGACTCAGCCGCACAGTGCCGCGGCGTGTCCTGCGTGGTGTGCCAGTGCGGATAGTCGAAGTCGATGATGTCGCAGGTGGGGATCCGCCCGATCATCCGCAGCGGCACATGGTCGTCCTCGACGGAATATTTGGGGCGGGGGATGAACTGCCGCACATTCCTCCGGGCCGCCACGGCCCAGATCGAATCGACGACCGGGACGGTGTCGGGCCAGGTGACGCTCTGCTGTTCCTGCCAGATCTCGAGATTGCGGTCGGCCACCATGTCGACGATCACGCCGCACCTGTAGCGGTGCTGCTGCCGCCCGGCCTGCTGCCCGGCCGCATACTGCCGCGCGAAGAAGGTCGATCCCAGGAAGTAGGGGTCGCGGGCCGCGACGACATATTCCTCGGCATCGAAGAGGACGAAGTCCACTCCGAAGGGCCCCGGCAGCGTCGGCATGGCACGGGCCAACTCCATCAGGAGGGCCACGCCACTGGCGCCGTCGTTGGCGCCGATGAACGTGCCCTTGGGATCGACGGGATCGCGGTCGGGAAAGGGCCGCGTGTCGTAGTGCGCCCCGATGAGCACGCGGTCGCGACGGTCGGGATGCCACTCGACGATGATATTTTCCATGTGCACCGGTTCGCCGGTCCGCCGGTCGCGGATCTGAAACGCCTGTCCGCGCACGGTGCCGCCCGCGGCACGGAAGTGGGCGGCCAGCAGGGCTCGCTGCTTCACCATCGCGGCCGAGCCGCTCGGCCGGGGCCCCAGACCTGCGATGGTCTCGAGGTGCGCAAAGGCCCGCTCGCCCGAGAATTCCAGCGGTTCCTCCGCCCAGCCCCTGACCGGGCACGCCCCTGCCGCCACCAGCAGGACCATGGCAACCATACCTGATAGCATCCGATGCAAGCTGCTCATGCAGACTCCTTCAGACCAGAGTCTAATGGATCGAGGCGGGGCCGTGGCCCTGCTGTTCCGCGAGCTCCCATCCCGCCACCGCTGCCAGCCCCCAGCCATACCATGAATCAACGTTTTTCGTTGGCGTACTGCCTGGCGCTGACGTTCGCATGGGCGGCCGGCGCGCAGGCCGGCGGCGGCCCAGAGAACCTGTTTCTGGTCGTCAATGCCTTGAGTCCCGACAGCGTCGCGGTGGCCAATGCCTATGCCGATCTACGGGGCATTCCACCCATCAACGTGCTCATGCTTCCGTGGCGGGAGAGCACGGAGAGCGTGAGCATCGCCACATTTCGCAGCGACCTGCTCGACCCGGTTCTGAAGGCCATCGACGGTCGGCGGCTCGCTCCGCAGATCAACTGTGTGGTCTATTCGAGCGACTTTCCCTGGCGGATCGACTTCGCCGAGGAACTGCCCGCGGCGCTCAAGACGCAGGAGCTCCACAAGTTTCCGTCCGGGTCGCTCACCGGCATGACGATGCTCTACGGCGCGGTGCGGAGCGGGCAGGGGCCGGTCTGGCTCGATCCACAGAGCAACCGCTACTGGCGGCCGCTCGACTCCCAGGGCGTGCCGAAGTCAACCGATGGCTTCCAGGGCTGGCATCGTTATGGATCCCAGGGAGAGGTGACGGAAGACTCCGGCAACCGCTACCTCCTCTCGGTGATGCTGGGCGTGACGGCCGGACGGGGCAACTCTGTGCCCGAGATCGTGCGCGGGCTGGAGGCATCGGCCGCGGCCGATGGCACGCAGCCGCCGGGAACGATCTACTTCGTGACGAACGAAGACGTGCGGACGAAGACCCGCAGCCCTGCCTTTCCACCCATCGTGCGGGCGATTGAGGATCTCGGCGTCAAAGCCGAGGTCGTTTCCGGCGTGCTCCCGACGGCCAGACGCGACGTGGCGGGGCTGATGATGGGCACGGCCGATTTCGATTGGCCGGCGAGCAAGAGCACGATCCTACCCGGCGCCATCTGCGAAAACCTCACCAGTCTGGGCGGGATCTTCACCCCGTCAGCCGGGCAGACACCGCTCTCCGCTTTCATCCGCGCCGGTGCCGCCGGCTCCAGCGGCACCGTCATCGAACCCTATGCGCTCCAGGTAAAGTTTCCGCATGCCGCCATCCAGCTGCACTACGCGCGGGGCGCCACGCTCGCCGAGGCGTTCTATCAATCGGTGCAATCCCCGTATCAGTTGCTCGTGGTGGGGGACCCGCTCTGCCGCCCCTGGGCCGCGATCCCACGGGTCAACGTCGTGATGGCCGCCAATGGCACGGCGATCGCCGCCGACAGGCCGCTCTCGGGCCCGCTCGAACTGCTGCCGCGGGCGACCGTGGCAGGGCAGAAACCGCCTAGCGCCGACGGCCATGCCACCGGCACGATCGACCGCTTCGTGCTCTTCGTCGACGGCGTGCAATTGGCGCAGTGCCGCCCCGGCGAGCGGCTTCCGCTCGACACGGCCCAACTGGCAGACGGGCACCACGAACTCCGCGTGGTGGCGATCGAAGCCTCGTCGGTTCAATCGCAAGGCCGCTGGATCATGCCTGTGCGGTTCGCGAACCATGGCCGAACGCTCGATCTCAAGGTCGAACCGGACCGCGTGAAGGTCACGGGCACGGTGCGGGTGAGCATGGCAGGCGAGGGGCTCGACGGAGTGGCCGTGTTTTCGATGGGCCGCGTGCTGGGCCGCACGGCCGGCGGCGACACGACGATCGAGGTGCCGGCCGAGCTCCTGGGCCGCGGCCGCGTGACAATCCGCGCCACGGGCCGCTCCGGCACCGGTGCGGTGAACAGCGTCAACGCCGAGCCTGTCACGATCGAGGTGACGGAGAAGTAGAGGTGACGCGTCACGCCGCCGGTATGGGGACGGTTCGGGGCTGCCCACGCCCCGTCGCCGGACGTTCGCTTCGTCGACCAATCCGCCTAGGCGGATCGGTGCCCGCTGCCCTCCGCTCACTCGATGCTGACTGCGCTCCGGCATCCTGCCTGCGCTTGTCAGCAACGCCGGCTCTCGGGACATGGCCAGCCCCTCACGGATCCATCAAGTTCCATAAAAGCCCGGAGCGGAAGCGATGGGACGGGCGAGGTCTCCCCGAACACCGCAACGAGCATCAGGCGCCTCCGAGGCGGAGATTGTCCATGCCATCAGACGTCTTCGAGAAGCCGCCGAGCGAGTGAAGTGTGTTCGGGGAGACCGGTCTGCCCGGACACCGCAACGAGCATCAGGCGCCTCCGAGGCGGAGATTGTCCATGCCATCAGACGTCGTCGAGGAGCCGCCGAGCGAGTGAAGTGTGTTCGGGGAGACCGGTCTGCGTCTCCAAGACGCTCCAAGAAGCCCCGAACCAGTGCGTCACGCCTCAACCCAAATGCCCGGTCTCGTTGAACGCCATGAGCCGCGGCCCGGGCCATTCGAGCTGGGTCACCGAGCAGTTGGCCAGCGCCGGCAGCCGCGTGAACGGCCGCTCGGCAGCCGCCGCCAGCAGCGGGTGCTCACAGCCGATCATGCTGCCCAGCGCCGCGGTGAGCACGCCGCCGTGGGCCACCACGATCATGCTCGGGGTGTCGCGGGCGGCGAGCGCCTCGAGCGCCGCGCGACCGCGGGCCGCCAACTGTGCGCGGGATTCGCCGCCAGGAATGACATAGTCCACGTCGCCCGACCGCCAGCGGGCCACCTCTTCAGGAAACTCGGCTTCCAGATCGGCCCACAGATGTCCCTGGAAGATGCCCGCGTGCAGTTCGCACAGCCGCTCCTCCACCAGCACCGGCAGGCCGACAGCGGCGGCGATGACCGCGGCCGTTTCGCGGGCCCGCCGCAGCGGGCTCGACCAGATCTCACCGAGAACCCTGCTGCCGGGGGCCGTCGCGGCGAGCGTGCGACTCCAAGCGGCAACCTGCCTGGCCTGCGCGTGGCCGAGCGCCGACAGTTCGACGTCTGCCTGTCCCTGCACGCGTCCCTCGAGGTTCGAGACGCTTTCACCATGGCGGACCAGGTATTGCTGCATCGCTGCAGCCTACCGTGTCAGCCCGGCGGCGGGCAGGATGGCCACGTCCGACCGCGTCGCCGCGGGAGCGGCGTGGTGCGCGGGGGCATGACCAGCGGGTGATGTGGAGGGCTGTGACTTGGAGAGCTGTTCGACGAACTCGCGACCCGTGCCCTGCAGCACGAATACGTCGCTGGGGTTCGGCGAACCGCCGCGCGGCCGCACGATGCAGATCACCTCGGCGTCTCCATCGTGCCGCCACACGTGATCCACCAATGCCTGTTCGCCCGGGGAGAGCGGCTGCGGCGTGGAGCTTGGCGGCACCGCCCGCGGCGCTACCGGCAGGGGAGCTGTCACCTGTTGATCGGGTGGATTGACCGGCAGCGGTGGCACCGGTGCATCGACACCCGGGACACCATTCGGGGCGGTGGCGGCAGTTGGCAGGGCGTCGGCACGGTCGCGGCGGTCGAACGACACCGGTGGCATCTCCGCCGGCATGCTCGGCAGCACGGGGCCCGACGAGATGGCGGCGACGTCGCTCGGACCACCACTGGGATAGACGCTGCGGTAGACGAAAGTCAGACCGGCCTCGTCGAGTTGCTCATGGATCGTGGGGAGGGCGGCAAAGAGGCCTTCGTTGTCGGCGGGGTCGGCCGCGTTGCAGACGCCGATGAGCGTTCCGTCGAGTGCGAAGAGTCCGCCGCCGCTGCGTCCCTGCACGGGCTGTCCGGCCACCTGCACGTTTGCCGGCCCCAGGTACTTGTCGACGGCGGTGACGCGGCTGTGGTGGATCGTCGGATCGTTGCCGCCGTCGCAGCCGACGGTCACCACGGATGCACCTGGCTGCGTGCTATGGTCGGCACCCCCGACACGGACCGGTTCGATCTGCCTGTCGGTGAAGATGCTCACCAACGCGAGGTCGCGTTTGAGATCCCACGCGACGACCTGCCCCGCCACGCCGCGCGGGCCATCCGCGCCGAACAGGTCGACCTCCACCCGGCCCTTGCCCTGGGAATCACGGAAGATGTGGCCACAGGTGAGGATCAGCGCCTCACCCTGCCGGCAGTCGATCACGGTGCCTGTGCCCCGCGACACGCCCTGGGAATCCTGGACGAGCAGACGGGCGGTGGAGGCCATGAGCCGCCGCTCGAGCGCCGCCCGCCGGGCGGGATCGAGCGGCGCGGCATGGTTGGCAACTGCGTCGGCCGCCGGCAACGTGGCCGGCTGGCGCGGTCTTGGTGTGGCCGCAAGACGATCCGGCCGGCTGGCGGCAGGCGCACCAGCCGTCAGGATCGCAGCGCTGGCGACCTGCGGCGCGGCCGGTGGCTCGGTGGATAGCGGCGCTCCCGCCGGTGTGACCGGCAGCGGGATGCCGGCCATCGAGGTGGCGGCGGGGGCTGCGGCCGCGGCTGCAAGCCCCAGCGGCTGCCGGCTCTTGGCAAGCAGGTTTTCCAGTTCACCGCGGGTCGTTGCGCCGTTGATGCGTCCCGCCTCGTGCCCCTTGACCAGCAGCACGTAGCAGGGCACGCCGGTCACGGCGAAGCGTCGGACGAGATCACCCTCACGATCAACATCGACATGTCGCACGACCCAGCCGGCCGCCGTGATTTCACCCACGAGCGGTGCCATCTGCCGGCAGGGCCCGCACCACGACGCGGAAAAATTCAGAAGCACGACGTCGCCTGCGGCCACGGCCGCGGGGTTGGCACGGACTGATGCAACGCCCGCCGCTGTCAGGCCGATCGCGGCTGTGATTCCAAGAAGGAGTCGCGAGGACCGTGTCATCCGTGGCTCCAGCGAGTCTGGTGTTCGTGTCGGGCTGGTCTGGGCTGCGGCGGCGGCAGGCTGCCGACCGCGGGGCGGGATGGTGCCGGGCACGCGCGACGGCGACAAGACCATTTTGCGGTTCACAACCTGCCGGGTGCTTTCCCATTCCACCCGTTTTTCACACGGTTTCCCTGTTTGCCATGCATGCTCGCGGCGGTCGGTGTAAAAAGTCCGCGGCGCCGGATGCGATGTCCGTCTTCCCTCCGCACGCAGCCTTCCCTAGAAACCCAGCATGACCGCACGCGTCCGCCGCATCCTCGTCACCTCCGCCCTGCCCTATGCCAACGGGCACATCCACCTGGGGCACCTGGTCGAGTACATCCAAACCGACATCTTCGTCCGGTTCCAGAAACTGCGCGGCCACCAGGCCATCTACCTCTGCGCCGACGACACGCACGGCACCGCGATCATGATCCGCGCCCAGGCCGAGGGCCGCAGCGAACGGGAACTGATCGCCGCCATGCGGAAGGCACACCTCGCCGATTTCGGCGGCTTCCAGATCGACTTCGATCATTACGGCTCCACTGACAGCGACGCCAACCGCCGCCTGTGCGGCGAGATCTGGCGGAGCCTGCGGGATCGCGGACTGGTCACCACCCGCGACGTGCAGCAGCTTTACGACACGAAGGCGGGCGTCTTCCTGGCCGACCGGTTCGTCCGCGGCACGTGCCCGCGGTGCCAGACCGCCGATCAATACGGCGACTCGTGCGAGCACTGCGGCGCGGCCTACACGCCGGCCGACCTCGTCGACCCAGTGAGCACCCTCTCCGGCACGCGGCCGGAGGTGCGTTCGGCCGAGCACCTGTTCGTGACGCTCGAACAGATGCACGGTTTCCTCGACGAGTGGACACAGCGATCCGGAGCGCTCGACCCGCCGATCGCCAACTACCTCTCCGGCCACTTCCTCTGTGATCCGCTCCGCGACTGGGACATCTCGCGGCCCGCACCCTACTTCGGGTTCGAGATTCCAGACGCTCCGGGGCACTACTGGTATGTCTGGTTCGACGCACCGATCGGCTATCTCGCCGCGACCAGTGAATGGTGTGTCGCCCACGGCGGTTCGTTCGAGTCGTGGTGGCACCGCGGAGGATCGGAACCGGCCGCTGAGATCCACCACTTCATCGGCAAGGACATCACCTACTTCCACACGCTCTTCTGGCCCGCGATGCTCGAAGCCGCCGGCCTCGCGCTGCCCAAGCGGGTGCACATCCACGGATTCCTCACCGTCAACGGCCAGAAGATGTCGAAGAGCCGCGGGACGTTCCTCCTGGCGCGGACCTATCTCGAGCATCTCGATCCGGGGATGCTGCGGTATTACTACGCCGCCAAGCTCTCCGGCGGCATCGACGACCTCGACCTGAACCTCGAGGAGTTCACCGCGAAAGTGAACGCCGACTTGGTTGGCAAGGTGGTCAATCTCGCCAGCCGCACCGCGCGGTGGCTGGAGCAGAGCGGACTCGCGAGGAAGTATCCCGACGACGGCGGCCTCTTCGCCACAGCTGCCGCCGACGGGGCCGCGATCGCCGAGGCCTACGAGGCCTGCGACTTTGCCCGCGCGATGCGGACCATCATGCAGGCCGCCGACAGGGCCAACGCCTATGTCGATGCCGAACAGCCCTGGAAGCTCGCCAAGGCCGGCCCCGAGTCCGCCGCCAGGTTGCAGGACGTCGCCAGCGTGGCGATCAATCTCTTTCGGCAGATTGCCGTCTACCTCGCGCCGGTGCTGCCGGCATTCGCGGCGCAGGCCGGTG
This sequence comes from Pirellulales bacterium, assembly GCA_044236455.1. Lineage (GTDB taxonomy): Bacteria > Planctomycetota > Planctomycetia > Pirellulales > UBA1268 > CAMCQY01. The sequence continues at coordinate 2,429 of JBIIGJ010000040.1, read as the reverse complement.
AACTGGTCGGCGGCCCCATCCTCTCCTGGGAGGAGTCGCAGCGGCCGCTCATCGGCCAACCCGTCGGCAGCTTCCGTTCGCTCATGCGTCGCGTGGAGCCGGCGCAGGTCGAGGCCCTGCTGGCGGCTTCCCTGGCGCTGGCCAGCGAAGCAGCCGCCACCACAACCGCATCAAGCATCCCATCCACCCCGCCTGCCACGAAAGGAACAACCTCCATGGAACCCCACGCCGCACCGGCCGATTCGGGCGAAGCCCTCGCCGCCGAGCCGCTCGCCCCCGAATGCACGATCGACGATTTCACGAAGGTCGATCTCCGCGTGGCCCGGGTGCTGGCCGCCGAGGAGGTGCCCGAAGCGAAGAAACTGCTCAAGCTCACGATCAGCCTCGGTGGCGACGCAACCCGCACGGTGTTCGCCGGCATCAAGGGATTCCACACGCCGGAGTCGCTCGTGGGCCGGCTCGTCGTGGTGGTGGCGAACCTGGCGCCACGACAGATGAAGTTCGGACTGAGCGAGGGAATGGTGGCGGCGGCGAGTGGCGCAGGCGCCACGGGCGTCTACCTGCTCTCCCCCGACTCCGGTGCCCTGCCCGGCATGCGGCTGCACTAGCTTCACAAAAAACACGACATCGTGTCGCCACGACGGGCGAATGCCCGTCCTCAGCCAGTCGCTTGGCGACCGCAGGTCGCTGGTGCTTTGCATGCCATCCTGGCATGCAGTCATGAGGAGAGCGCATGTCCCGTCGCTTCCGCTCCGGGCTTTTATTCGACTCTGCGGAATCCGTGAGGGGCTGCCCGTGTCACCGAGAGCCGGCGTTGCTGACAAGCGCAGGCAGGATGCCGGAGCGCAGTCAGCATCGAGTGAGCGAAGGACAGGATGTCCAAAGCGAACGTCCGGCGACGGGGGCACGGGCAGCCCCGAACCGCGGACCGATCGCACCGCGACACTTGGCCAAGCGTAGAATACGTCCGCGGTACGATCATGCTTCGTTTCTGGCAATGGACGCCCTCACCCGAGGAGTTTCCCGGCCATGCCCAAGAGCATCATTCTCGTTCCCACCGATTTCTCCACCGCCAGCGACGCGGCGTTGCCGCACGCCGAGGCGCTCGCCAAGCAGAAGTCGGCGTCGCTGCTGATTCTCCACGTGGAGGAGCCGCCGCTTTCCTATGGCGCCGGTGAGCTCTACTACGGTCTGCCCGAACCGAGTTCCGAGAGAATTCTCAAGATGCTGGAGGAGGTGAAACCCTCCGATCCGACGGTGCCATACACGCATCGGCTCACGATGGGCGATCCAGCCGGTGAGATCGTGAGGATCGCCGCCGAAGAGGGTGCCGACATGATCGTGCTGGGCACGCACGGCCGGTCCGGCATGAGTCGCATGCTGATGGGTAGCGTGGCGGAGGCCGTCGTCAGGCGTGCCCCGTGCCCGGTGCTTGTCTATCGGGCGGTGGCGGAGAAACTGGTGGGACACAAGGCAGAAGCCCTCCACCTCTGACGTCGTTCCCACATGTCGACACGACCGATCCTCGAACTCCGCAGCCGCATCCGGTCCGGACTGCGCGAGGTGTTCGACCGTCGGGGATTCGTCGAGGTCGATACGCCGGTGCTCTCGCCTGAAGTGCTGCCGGAGGCCCACATCGACCCGATCGCCGTGCACGTCGATGGCCCGGACCGGCCTCCGCACTACCTTCAGGCGAGTCCCGAAGCGCTGATGAAGCGGCTGCTGGCCGCCGATGCGGGACCGATCTACCAGTTTGCGCGGTCGTTCCGTGCGGGCGAACGCGGCAACCAGCATGACGTCGAGTTCGTGCTGCTGGAGTGGTATGCGCCGGGCACGACGCTCGCCGATGCCGCAGTGCTCCTGGAGAACCTCTGCCGCACGGCGCTGGGCACCAGCGGTATCGAGCGCATCACCTGCTCCCGCGCCTTTGGCGAACTGGCCGGCGTCGATCCGCTCTCGGCCACGCTCGCCGAACTCGCCGATGCGGGCCGGCGGGCCGGCCTCGAGCCGCCACCGGATGCTGATCGCGCACCTCCCGACCAGCAGTGGGACCGCTGGTTCGAACGGCTACTCGCGGAGGTGATCACGCCGCGTCTGGGCCACGACCGGCCCACGATGCTGGAGGCGTGGCCCGTGTCGCAGGCGGCCTTCGCCCGGATCGACCCCGACGACCCGCGGGCCGCACGGCGATTCGAACTGTTCGTCGCCGGCGTGGAACTGGCCAACGGCTGGGAAGAGGAAACGAGCCGCAGCGTGCTCGAAACACGGATCACGGCAGCCAACCGCATCCGTGCGGCGGACGGCCGTGCCGTGCTGCCTTTGCCGCAGCGGCTCCTCGACGCCCACGGTCCGGCGATGCCGCAGGGGGTCGGCGCAGCGCTCGGCTTCGATCGGCTGGTGATGCTCGCGGCCGGCGTCGACTCGATCCA
>JBIIGJ010000135.1:0-8060 GCA_044236455.1 Pirellulales bacterium | reverse complement strand
CCCGCGGGCGAAATCGCCTGTGCCCGCCGACTGCGGAGCAACACGCCGTTGGCGGCGCTCGCGGGGCTCAATGAGCCCGTGTTCGTCGAGGCCGCGCAGGCGCTCGCGATCAGGACGCTCAAGGAGGGAGGCGACGACGACGCGAGCCGTGGCCGCTACGCCTTCTTTCTCTGCACATGCCGGCCGCCGACCGACGAAGAACTGCGGGAGTTGCTCGCCTTCGTCGCCGACCAGCGAAAGCGAATCGCCGACGGGTGGACCAACGCCCGCGAGGTGGCGACCGGCGGCGGTGACAAGCTGCCCGTGGTGCCGCCGGACGCGACGCCGCAGGACGCCGCCGTGTGGACGCTCGCCTCGCGGGTGCTCCTGAACCTCGACGAAACACTCACGAAGAATTGACCCGTGAGCGGGTTGTAGACTCGATTCTCGGTTGGCCCGACATCATCCATGATGGCACGAGTGAACAGGGGATCGACATGGCGAGCCGCCAGACGCCCAGGGAGCGGAGGGGAACCGGGATTGCCGTTCTGATCTACATTTTTGTAGAATACCTCTCCAGGTTTTATGTCAGTGGCAATTTCAGGAGCAGGAGTGAGCCATGTCCACGGGCGTTTCGCAGATTTCCGCCGTGATTGCCGACACGACGCGGGAGCGGCTGGAGCGATTTGTGCGGCAGCACGGCGTCAAAAAATCACATCTCATCGAAACTGCCATCCTCCATCATCTGGCCGCACTTGAGGAGTTGCCGGCGGACGTGGTCGTGCCCACCGTGATCATGCTTTCTCGCGAGCGGGGCGCAGAGGTGATTCGCCGCATCGAGCAGGCAGAGCCACCGACGCCCGCCATGAAGGCGCTCTTCGATGGAGATTGACATCCGGGCTCTGCGGCCGGACGACGAGCGGTCGTCGTTTTCGTCGGGAGATGTGGATCTCGATCGGTTCTTTCGCAAGTACGCCGGGCAGAACCAATTTCGTCTCCATGTCGGCACCACGTATGTGGCATCGAGTGCCGGCAGTGTCGTGGGCTATGTCACGATCGCACCGGGGGCGATCGTGATCGACCGCCTGCCGCGTCGTGAACAACAGCGGTTGCCGGCCTATCCACTCCCGATTCTTCGCCTGGCAAGACTGGCTGTCGCCACGACTCACCAGCGCCATGGCATTGGCTCGCGGCTCGTGCGGTTCTCACTGGAGTTGGCCCGCGAGATGGCGGAGCGGTTTGGGTGCGTCGGTGTCGTGGTCGATGCGCAGCCGGAGGCGATCGGCTTCTATGCCCGCCTCGGATTTTTTGAATTGGTCGTCGAGGCGGGGGCGCTGCTCAGCCGTCCGGAGCCGCGGCCGATGTTTCTGCCGATCAGGTCGATTCCAGGCCCGGCCCAAGGGCGAGAAGGCGACGCTCGGCCGTGAGGCCTGCCGCATACTGCCGCATGCGGCTGTTTGACCGGCTGTCCTGCAGGCAGATTACAATCGTACCCGTCACTGTTTCGGTCTCGGAACCGCGCCGCTCGAGGAATGCCGATGTATCGCCCGAAGCGACAGCACGGCCGCACCGCCGATATCGGCCACGGTGCATGGCACCACTGGGCGTCCGTGGCGCTCGCGGTGATGGCCATGGTCGCCCCAGCACTCCGCCCGCGTGCGATCCGGGGCGCAGAGGTCGTCGCCGACGATGCCGCCGCCAACACGGGCATGCAGGCCTTCCTCGTCCTCCACTGCGCCGAGTGCCACGGCACTTCCGAGCCAGAGGGTGATGTCACGCTCTCGCTTCCGGCCGACGACGCCGGCCTGATCGCCGAACGAAAGCTCTGGGAAACCGCGCTGCGGCGGCTCGAGGCTGGCGAGATGCCGCCGCAGGACCGCTCGCGGCCGACACCGGCGGAGGCCGAGGCCTTCACCACGGCCCTGCGGAAGCGGTACGCCGCGGCCGACCTGCGGATGCCGGCCGATCCCGGCAGGGTGACGATGCGACGGCTGAACCGCGTCGAATACCGCAACACGATCCGCGACTTGGTCGGCGTCGACTTCGATCCCACCGCCGATTTTCCAAGCGACGAAATCGGCTATGGATTCGACACGATCGGCGACGTGCTCACGCTCTCGCCGCTCCTGCTCGAGCGGTATCTCGACGCCGCCGAGGCGGTGATGGAGCGGGCGATTCCCGCCACGACGCCGCCGGTAGCGCACCGGCGACGCGAGCCACAGTTCACGGAGCCCGCCAGTCCAGGCGTGCGTGGGCTGATCGTGAACGGGTTCCGTCGGCTGACGACCGACGGCAAGGAATCGATCGAACTCGGCCCGATCAACAGCCCCTTTGAATGGGCGGCCGATGGGGAGTATGAATTTCGCACGAAAGTCTATGCCGACCCCGATGCGGCACAGCCGGTGCGGGTGACGATCCTCTTCAGCGGCAAGGAACTGCCGCAGCCCTCCGCAAAGGAAGACCTCGACCGGCTCTCCGGCTCCGTGGCACGGCCAGCGCGGATCGTCGGGTCGTTCATCGTCTCGGGCACGTCGCGCGAGTCTGCGGATTCGATCACGGTCCGCCTCCCGCCGCTGGCTGGCCGCGAGCGGATGCTGATCGCCCTCGACAAGCCCGCCGACGACGCGGCTCCGACCACCGTGTTCGTCGGTGGCCTGGAACTCACCGGGCCGTTCGACACGCGGCCCGCGACCCAAAAACGGCTGCTGGCCTGTGCCGAGACGGCGTCCCAGGAGGAGCAGACCCGCGAGGTGCTCAGTCGCTTCCTGCGAAGGGCCTTTCGCCGCCGGCTCGAGCCGGGGGAGCTCGATCGCCACGCGGCGCTCGTCGACGAGGCCGTAAAGGCGGGCCGCGGCTGGCACGAGGGGGTGCAACTGGCCATGCAGGCCGCCCTTTGCTCGCCCAAGTTTCTGTTCCGGGTCGAATCGGACGACCGGCCCGACGCCGAAGACATGCAGCCGCTCGACGACCATCAGCTCGCGTCGCGTCTCTCCTATTTCCTCTGGAGCACGATGCCCGATGACGAACTGCTCGACCAGGCCGACAAGGGAGCGCTCTCAGCCGGCCTTGAAGGCCAGGTCCACCGCATGCTGGCCGACCCACGGGCCGACGCGCTCGTGACGAGCTTCGCCATGCAGTGGCTGCAGCTGAAGCGAATCGAATTCATCTCGCCCGACGGCGGACTCTTTCCCATGTTCGACAACGCGCTGCGGACCGCGATGATTCGGGAGACCGAGCTCTTCGTGGGGAGCGTTTTCCGCGAGGACCGCAGCGTGCTCGAACTGATCGATGCCGACTCAACGTTCGTCAACGCCGCGCTCGCGAAGCACTACGGGCTCGACGACGCTTACCGCAAGGCCGGCGGCACGGGCAAGGATTTTCGCCGCGTGCCGACGGCCGACCGCACGCGGGGTGGCCTCGTATCGCAGGCGGGCATCCTCACGGCCACCTCCAATCCCACTCGCACCTCGCCCGTCAAGCGGGGCCGCTGGGTGCTCGAGCAATTGCTCGGCGAGCCGCCTCCGCCGCCACCGCCCAACGTGCCCGAACTGCCGGAGGACGAAGGCGTGTCGGCGACTGCTTCGCTGCGGGAGCGGATGGAGATCCATCGCGCAAACGTCGCCTGCGCCGGCTGCCATGCCCGGATGGACGCGATCGGCTTCGCGCTCGAAAACTACGACGCCGTGGGCGGCTACCGCACCCAGGATGGCGGCTTTGAGATCGACGCCGGCGGCGGGTTCCCCGACGGCACCACTTTCTCAGGTCCGGCGGGGCTGAAGGACGTGCTGCTCTCGAAAAAACGGGAGTTCTGTCGGTGCCTGACCGAGAAGATGATGATCTTCGCGCTCGGCCGGGGCCTTGAGCCGACCGACCGGCCGACGATCGAGCGGATCGTGGGCAGACTCGAGGAAGAGGATCACCGGGTGTCGGTACTCGTGGCGGGGATCGTGGCCAGCGACGCCTTCCGACAGCGTCGCGGTGGAGGCCATGAGGAATGACTCGAATCTTCAAAACGGGGTGTCGCATGCTGAACGTGACGGCCAGACCGCTCTCCCGCCGCAGGCTGCTCCGCGGCCTCGGCGTCGCCCTGCCGCTTCCGTGGCTCGAGGCGATGGGACCGCTCGCGGCGCGGGCCGCGGCCGCGGCGACGCAGGCCGGACCTCCCAACCGGGTCGCGTTTCTCTACGCGCCCAACGGCCAGCACATGCCCGACTGGACGCCAGAGGGCGAGGGCCGCGACTTCGAACTCTCCGCCATCCTCGAGCCGCTGGCCGGCCTCAAGCAGAAACTCACGGTGCTCTCCGGGCTGACGGCCGACAAGGCCCGGCACCACGGCGACGGTGGCGGCGATCATGCCCGGGCGATGGCGGCGTTTCTCACGGGCGTGCACCCGAAGAAGACCGACGGCACGAGCATCCGCAACGGCACCTCCGTCGACCAGATCGCGGCTGCCATGGTCGGCGACGGGACGCGGCTGGCGTCGCTCGAAATCGGCGCCGACAAGGGGGCGATGGCCGGCGACTGCGACTCCGGCTACAGCTGCGTCTACTCCTCGACGATGTCGTGGCGGTCTCCGACACAACCGGTGCCCAAGGAGGTCAACCCGAAGGTGGTGTTCGAACGGCTGTTCGGCGACGGCGATCCCGCAGCGGCCGCCCGCGCGGCGAGACGAAAAAGCATTCTCGATTTCGTGCGGGACGAGACCCACGGCCTGGAGCATCGGCTGGCGGCGGGCGACCGGCGGAAGCTCGACGAGTATTTCACGGCGGTCCGCGACATCGAACAGCGGATCGAACGGGCCGCCTCGTTGCCCCCGGTGGAGCCGCCCGGCATGGCCCCGCCCACAGGCATTCCCCGCGACTACGGCGAGCACATCCGCCTGATGTGCGACCTGCTCGTGGTGGCGTTCCAGGCCGACGTGACCCGCGTCGCCACGTTCGTGCTGGCCAACGAGGGGAGCAACAAGCCCTATCCCTTCATCGGGGTGCCGGAGGGGCATCACGATCTCTCCCACCACGGCGGCAATCCGGAGAAGCAGGCGAAAATCCGCGCGATCAACCTCTTTCACGCCCGCAATGTCGCCCATCTGCTCGAACGGCTCGACGCGGTGCCGGAGGCCGACGGCACGCTCCTCGACCACGCGACCATCGTCTATGGCAGCGGCATCCACGACGGCAACAAGCACAACCACGAGGATCTGCCGATCCTGCTGGCTGGCGGCGGCTGCGGAACGATCACCACGGGCCGCCATGTGCGGTTTCCGAAGGAGACGCCGCTCAGTAACCTCTGGCTGTCGCTGCTCGACCGCATGGACGCGTCGGTGGAGCACCTCGGCGACAGTACGGGCAGGCTGCCGGGGCTCCTTGAATCGTGAGCTTGAATCTTCAGAAGGGCAGGCAGGCGACCCGCATGAACCGCCTCAACCCCTGGTATCGGCGACTCCTTCCCGTGATCGGGCTTCTCGTGGCGTTCGCGAGCGGCCGCGCCGAGGAGCCGGCCTGCGTGTATGACGTCGTGGTGTATGGAGGTTCGTCCGTCGCGAGGCGACCGCTCCAGCGGCCTGTTGCCGGGGATCGATCCGCACGGGCCCGGCCCCGAGGGAACGGGTGATCGCCGCGTGCAGGCCTTTTGCTTTCGCATGTGCCTGACCGACCATCCAGACAACCGCATCCCGTTTGAAAAGCCCGCCGACTACGACCCGCTCCACCACGAGCTGCTGCTGCGGAACTTCGAGGCCGGCGAGTCGGGGGTCCCCTGGATCAATTCCAGCATGCCAAATCGGAAGACCGACACGATATTCTGCGCCGCCGGGGCGGGCTGCCTGTTCGTATGCGAGCCGGCTCATCATGTCGTGCTGCGGCAGATGCTCGGCTACTCCGGTGCGACGATCACGTCGCGCAGGCATCCGGACGACGTGCAACGCGAGTTCCTCGCCAGCGAAGACAGCTGGTTCCGCCCGGTGATGGCCCGCACAGGCCCTGACGGTGCCCTCTACGTCGTCGACATGTACCGGCTCGTGCTGGAACACCGAGCGATCTTCGACCCCAACCGCGCCGTGGAGCAGCGGTACACCGTCACCACGTTCGTGCTGGATAACGTCACCGTCGCCAGCGGCCTGGTGGTGGCCGATGCCCCGGCAGCGTGACGATCCGCATGGCCGGCGGCGCGGAGCGGGTGATCACGCGCGGCGAGATCGAGGAGTCGCGGCAGCTCGCCACGTCGATCATGCCGGTGGGACTGGAGGCGTTGCTCACGGTGCAGGACTGCGCCGATCTGCTTGCCGCGCTGCGGGAGCAATGAGATTGGGGTGACAACGCTGAATCAATGAGGTCGATCGGCAACCCCGATCGGGTTCAGCCAAGCCAGCACGGCCCGCCCGCCGACGAGCAAAAAGCCGGCCATCAGTCCGACCGCCGCATCGGCGAGGAGCCCGAACAGCGTGAGCCACCCGTGCGGCGCCAGGTCGTGGAGCATGCCATGCACCGCCGGCAGGGAATGGGCGATGATCCCTCCCCCCACGAGGAACATCGCCGCCGTTCCGGCCACCGAAAGGCTCCGCATCAGCCAGGGGGCGGCGAGGAGAATGCCGCGGCCGAGACGCTGAGCGAACCCGTTGGCGACGGTTGCGAGCATGGCACCGAGGTCATCGAGCTTCACGATCCCGGCGACCAGCCCGTAAACGCCGACCGTCATCAGGATCGAAATTGCGGTAAGTACGGCCAGTTGCGTGACGAGCGGCTTGCCCGCCACCACGCCGAGCGTCAGCACGATGATTTCCGCCGAGAGGATGAAATCAGTGCGGTTGGCAGCCGCGATCCGCCGCCGTTCATCGGTTGCGGGAGCATGGCCGTGGGCTGCTTCGGAACCGGCTGATGTCGGATGATGCTCTCCGGCGCTGCCGGAGAGGAACCGGTGCAGCAGCTTCTCGGCCCCCTCGTAGCAGAGAAAGCAGCCGCCGATGATCAGGAGCGGTGGGATGGCCCAGGGAGCCGCCCAGCTGATCGCGAGGGCAGCCGGCACCAGGATGATCTTGTTGAAGCCCGAGCCGCGGGCCACGCTCCATACCACGTCGAGCTCGCGGGCGGGCTCGACGCCCGCCACCTGCTTGGCATTGAGGGCGAGATCGTCGCCGAGCACACCGGCCGTCTTCTTTGCGGCCAGTTTCGTCATGGCCGCCACGTCGTCGAGAACCGTTGCGATGTCGTCGAGGAGCAAAAGCAGGCTGCCCGCCATGATGGATCCCGATCACACAGGAGGAGCCGAGCGGGGGTGGCCGCACGGGGCCGCGGACGGTCAGCGACCGCGACGCGTTTTGGTTGACAACGCCCCGAAGATCTCCCCGATGGAGTGAGCGGACTCGAGGGGATGGCGGAGCGACTGGTCGTAGTTGACCGCGTAGGTGTTCCGCCGGCCGTCCTTCTTTCGCACGACGTACCCGCCCCGGACCAGATCGCACACGATCCGATGGGCCGCGCGCTCGCCGATGCCAACCAGGTCGGCGATCTCCGAGATCCGGACGTCGGAATCGTGGGCGATACAGACGAGCACGTGGCCGTGGTTCGTCAGAAACGTCCAGGTCGGCGGACGGCGGGGAGGCAGATTTTTGGCTGAAGCAGCCGATTCACGGGTGGCCATCAGGGCAGTCTAGCTTTGACTCGACTATCTTGACAGGCTTTCCGATACCTGTATTCTAAGACAGGGTTTCAAAGACAGGAGGGCCTTTTGATGCGATACACGATCACGATCAAAACAGGTCTGGCGAGGGACGGCATCGAGGAACGGCTGCCACGCCTCACGGAAGGCGGCCCGTTTCACGTGCGGGATCTCGTCCACTTGGGAGGGGGTGCCTGGGCGTTCACGCTGCAGTCGGTCCGACCGGGAATGGTTGTCGGATTCGGCAAGGTAGCCGAACTGCTGGTGCTGCTCGCCCGCGAGTTCGACGTCGAAGCGGTACAGCGGTCGGCCATCAACGCGTTGGCGGCGGCCTCCTGAAATCGTCGGATATCGGTCGGTCTGCCCGGTTTTCGTCCCCTTGGTTCAGCGTCACGTCCACCAACCCCTTGGAAATCCATCATGACACG
>JBIIGJ010000134.1:0-8065 GCA_044236455.1 Pirellulales bacterium | reverse complement strand
AGATGTGCGGACTCGGCCATCGATAAGGGTTTCGCAGTATGACCTCCTATTTCGGCGTGCGGTGCAGCCGAACCAGGACGACGCGGCGGCCGCGAGGCGGGTGTTTGGGCATTGTCCAACGGTCACCGTGTAGGAACTCCCACATGGTGACCGTTGGATCACCAGTACCTGCTTCCGTTGCGGCAGCCGGCACCGGTGAGGTTTACCCCTTGTCGTCAGGATTACGACGTCTGCCGGTGTCCGCCAGTCCCCCGGTCACGTTTTAACGGTACGACAATCTCGACCTTGCTACCTGCGGCCGGGGCCGTTGCGCCATCCAGGTCTTTGCGGAGGTAGGCCCACAGCGATCGATTCGCATCATCGCTATCGGGCTGGTTCGCCTCTCCGATCGCCGCCAGCGTCGGCAGGGCGTTGATCGTGAACCGGGCAAACATCTGTGGCTTCGCCTCGCCTTCCACAGTTCGTGCCTCAATCAAGACATCCCCGACGAGTTCCTTCAGCACTTGGCCTGCCCCCCTGAAACGGCACCGCTTTCCGGGAGATGAACCCGGTGGCTGAATCGAAAAGCCGGCTGTCGGGAGAATTCGCCAGAGGACCGTGCGGGGCCGGGTGCCCGATCTGCCGGAAAGAGCGATCAGTGTTTCGCCGGGGCTGCCTTGAGGTAGGCCACAATACAGCATGCGATTTCGTGCACCAGCGCCGGGATGGTCATCTTCACGCCGGTGACTTCCTGGTCGTCGAACATCATCTGCTGGGCTAACGCCGCAAACACCAACCGCCATGCCACGTCGGTCGCGGTCGCCGGGTCGGCATGGGCGATCTCCTCGCGGTGGCTCAGCAGGAGTGTGGTGAAGATGCCAGCGAACACGGCGTTCGCCCGGATTCCCTGGGCCCGCAGGTTCGGGTCGGCTGAACGGTGGAGAACGAAGAAGCGGGCTGAATTGCGGTACTCGTGCGCTGCGGTGAAGAGGTGCGAGAGGAACACCTCGATCGCGCCTGCCAGGGTTTTTTCGTTGCCGGCTGCTGCGACCGCCACGTGCGACGCACCTCCGAGCCGTAAGAGAAACCGCTCGTGCATTGCTTGGAGCAGGCCGTCGCGGTCGCCGAAGCGGCCATAGAAGTTTCCTACCGATGTGTTCGCACCCTTTACGACGGCTTCCACAGTGAGGGCGTTATCCCCGCCCTCTGCGAAAATGGCCTCAGCGGCGTCAAGCATTTTGGCCATCGAAAGAATGCTGCGAGCTTGCTGCGGTTTACGGCCCATGGTCATCCAAAATGTGTTCTCTGGTGAGTGGTACTGCCGCGCCCTTGGGGGAACGGTAGCAGGGCGGGTAATCACGCCCGCGCCCGCCTCATTATCATACTTGGACAGGAAATATGGAATGGCCGCATGCTTGCCGGTCAATCTCTCGGATGCGTGTTAGCCCAATGCCTTCGCGATAAGAAAAGCCGCGGATGCTGCCAGACCACCGACGATCACGGTCTGGAGGGCACTGCGAACTGGCTTGCCCGTCGTAAACAGGCCCTTGATGTAGCCGAATATGAGCAGGGCCAAGAGCGTCACAACTATGGACGCCAGCAAAGCCGTTCTCACTGCTCCAAAAAAGAAATACGGTGCCAAGGGAATCAGCCCGCCAGCGATGTAGGCCAAGGAGATTGTGAGAGCACTTCGGCCGGCGCGTTTCGGGTCTGGTTCTTCAAGACCCAGCTCGAACCGCATCATGAAGTCGACCCAGCGTTTTGCGTCAGCCCTGATCGAGTTCGCGACCCGCCCAGCATCGTCTTCGTCCAGTCCATAGGACCGCAGGATGTCCGTGACTTCGGCGACTTCCCTGTGCGGCACTCCGGCAACTTCACGTTCTTCCCGTGCACGCTCTGACGCATAGTGCTCAATGTCGGTGCGGCCGGCCATGTACCCACCGAGGCCCATCGCGATAGCCCCGGCAGCGACCTCGGCCAGGCCGGCGGTGAGAATGATGCCGCTGGATTCGACCGCTCCTGACAAACCAGCCGCGAGGGCGAATGGCACCGTCAGGCCGTCCGACATGCCGATCACGATGTCCCGGACGAACTCGGAGCCGGTGAAGTGCGTTTCAGAGTGCGGTTGGGTGGGGCGGGGGAGCGTCATGGCCCACCGGCGTAGCAGGCTTTACAAACTTGCCGAACTCGAGAATCCCGCCCCCCCGCCGTGTCAAACATCCGGTGAAAACGCGTCAATTGCTCGCGGCAGAAAGCGGTCGGGCGACTTCGAGCCCTGCTGGCCAGCGTGGTTGGCTGCGTGTGGTACTCTTTCGTCCCAACAGCCCGCCGGGCAGCGGTGCTGGAGCCCGACTCCAAAGAACCAACGGCCAACACCCCATGAAAGATCCGACCGTCCGCGGCGTCGTCCACCTGATCGAAGAGACAAAGACCTTTGGGCAGAAGGGCTTTCGCAAGCGTCTGCTGGTGCTCGAACAGTCCAAGGGCACGTTCACCAACTTCATTCCCGTCGAGTTCGTGAAGGATGGCTGCGACGCGGTGGACGATCTGTCCGTGGGAGACGAGATCGAGGTGACCTACCGCCTCAGCGGCCGCCGCTGGCAGCGGGATGAGGCCAGCGAGGCCAAATATTTCCTGAGTGCCGAGGGGCTCTCTTTCAAACGGTTGTCCGGGGGCGGGCGGGCTCATGAGGGGCCAGACAACACCGTCGACCCCAACGACGCCTTTGCCGAGGCCGGTGACGATGACGTGCCGTTTTGACGGGGCAGGTCAGGCCATGAAGGTCATTACGGCCAAGCCCTGCTGGACACGGATGGATTTTTTGCCGATAGAATGTGTGGCCGCATCTGCGGGGAGCCAAGTATCCCCGCAAGCCAGGCAGCCAAACAGTCAGCGTTTCACCCCGGTAACAGGAGATTTCAAGATGGGCAAAGGCAATAACTCGCAGAAGAACGACAAGAAGGCCATGAAGCCCAAGCAAGACAAGTCGAAGGCTGCCGCCAAGAAGCAGAAGTAACGCCCCGGCATTTACTGAGGCGATTCTGTAGTGTTTTCCACGGGCCAGCCTCTGAGCCTGGCGTGCATGCCAGCAACCTGGCCCATGTAGTGGTCCATGCGAAAGGCCCCTGCAGCCTCGGTGATGTGGTCGCGGGATTTCTCGGCATTGCCTGCAGCTTCGTAGAAGAGGCCCAGATAGAGGTGGGCGTAGCACAGCTGGTTTTGGCGGGCTTCGGCCTCGCCTTTTCCCGCGGCGGCCAGCACCGCGGCTGCTTCGCAGCGGCCAGCGTAGAAATCCAGGATTTCCTTCATGGGCACCCGGGCGTCGTCGCCTACGGGCAGAAGCTTGGCGCGGGCGGCCTGAACCCCGTCGAGCTTGGCGACGCAGAGAAAGTGCCAGGCCGGGTTTTCGACGTCGTTGGGATTGACCGTCCGGTGCAGTTCGAACTGCTTGCGGCCGTCGTCGAACCGTTCGGCGTAATACAACGCCAGCCCGCGCTGCCAAAGCTCCGGCTCCGCCCCAGGCACGGCCACGACAAGCCGGTCGAAGGTGCGAGCTGACTCGGCCGGCTTGGCATCGAAGAACAGCCGGACCGCTTCGCTGAACAACTCCCGGGGCGATTCCTCCGCACCCATGCTCGGAAGTGGCATGACGAAGGTCCATGCGGCCAGCAGGAACCATCGCCGCATGAGAAGGGACGGTAAGCGAATGGACAACAGTTTCTCATTCAGGTTTGTGACCACTGAAGCTGCGCCCAGCCGCTCCCTCCAAGTGGTGCCGAGCCAGCGTTGCCTGCCTCACGAGGAACATGCCCGCGAATGAATCGCTGTCGCGAATCGCTGTCTCGTGCTCCCGCCTACTTCACCTCACCGCAGTCGGTGATCACCACCTTGGCGCTCGTCTTCCCGCTGCCGGAGCCCACATTCTCGATCGCCTTGACGACATCCATTCCCTCGACGACGTTGCCAAAAACGACGTGCTTGCCGTCGAGCCACGGCGTGGGGACGGTGCAGAGGAAAAACTGCGAGCCGTTGGTGTTGGGGCCGGCATTGGCCATGCTCAGCACGCCGGCGCCGGTGTGCTTGAGCTTGAAATTCTCGTCGGCGAACTTCTCGCCGTAGATCGATTTCCCGCCGGTGCCGTTGTGGTTGGTGAAGTCGCCGCCCTGGCACATGAACTCTGTGATCACGCGGTGGAACGAAGAATCCTTGTAGCCAAAGCCCTTCTCGCCGGTGCACAGGGCGCGGAAGTTCTCCGCCGTCTTCGGCACCACGTCGGCGCGGAGTTCGATGACCACACGACCGGCCGGCTTGCCACCGATACTGATGTCCATGAAGCAGCGGGGGTTCTTGTTGTCGGCGGCAGTCACGTTCGATCCTCCAAATCCAAGGTGTGTCAGGGCAAGGGCGGCAACGGCCATCGACAGGATGGTTCGTCGGTAGAGCATGTGTGTTTGGTCGAGCATGTCAGAACAGTCCCGGAGGTGGTGCGTTGCAGGGCGCACGGCAATGCTCGCCGGGCAGACAGCCCATAGCCGTCCGCGGGAGGCACTCCCGAGCCAGGGATTATTGCCGAATTCCGTCCCGCTGAAAAGCGCTGCTGCTCTCCTGCGTCGCCAGCACGACCTCGCGGCACTTCACCTGCCCGTTCACGTGGTGGTCGGCTCAGGTGTCTGGCTCCCGTGGGCAACCGCGCGACGCCGTCAGCAGAAAGCCGCCGCCAGGGGTCGGCCTGCCGCATAGAGTAGTCGATCTGCTTCATGAAAGGCGTGTTCGTGAGGGGCGTGCCGTGATTCCCAAGCATCTCATCACCGGCACATGGCACGACCGACAGCGTGTTCATATATCGCCTGTTCTGGTGGAGTCCGCGACGGCCGACGTCGCCGGTGCCTATCGGCGATTGGGGACCCGGCCTGGAGGACTTACCGATGACGAGGCCGAAACGCGACTTGCCGAGCACGGGCCGAACGTGCTGGCCAAGGATCAGCGAGCTGGTATCGTCGCGCTGATCGGGCACGCGTTGCTCAACCCGCTCGTGATCCTGCTCGCCGTCCTCGCCACTGTCTCCTTCGCCACCGGTGATGCCCGGGCCGGAACGATGGTGTCGCTGATGATCGCCCTGGGCGCGGGACTGAACCTTGTGCAGGAGGCACGGGCCGACAACGCGGCGGCGAAGCTCAAGGCCATGATTTCGGTCAGTGCCACCGTCATCCGCGGCGGTCAGCCCCGGGAAATCCCCATCGCGCTACTGGTGCCCGGCGACGTGGTGGCGTTGGCGGCCGGGGACATGATTCCTGCCGACGTGCGAATGCTCACCGCGAAGGACATGTTCGTCAACCAGAGTGCGCTGACGGGGGAAAGTTTCCCCGTCGAAAAGTTCGAGGCCGAAACGAATCCTGCAGCCACGGCGCCGGTCGAGTTCACGAGCGTCGCCTTCCTGGGCACGAGCGTGGAGAGCGGCTCGGGCACCGCGGTGGTCGTCGCCACTGGGAGAGATACCTATCTGGGCGGCATGGCGAGTTCCCTTTCGGAGCAGGAGACGCCGACGTCCTTCGACAAGGGCATCGCCCAGTTCACGTGGCTGATCTTGAAGTTCGTGCTGGTGATGGTTCCGCTGGTGTTCGTCATCAATGGTCTCACCAAAGGCAATTGGCGCGAGGCGTTCTTTTTCGCCATCGCCGTGGCCGTCGGCCTGACGCCGGAGATGCTGCCCATGGTGGTGGCGGTCTGCCTGTCGAAGGGGGCGATCAGCATGAGTCGGCAGAAGGTGATCGTGAAGCGGCTGAGCTCCATTCAGAACCTCGGGGCGATGGACGTGCTCTGTACCGACAAAACGGGCACGCTGACGATGGACCGCGTGATCCTCGAAAGGCATTGCGACGTGTCGCTGGAGGAAAACGAGCATGTGCTCGCGCTGGCATACATCAACAGCCACTTCCAGACAGGGCTGAAAAATGTCCTGGACCGGGCGGTGCTGGCGCACACTGAAACCCACTCGCATGCGCAGATTCCAGACTACGCAAAGATCGACGAGATTCCCTTCGACTTTCAGCGGCGCATCATGTCGGTCGTGGTGAGAACGCCCGAGGGCAAAGATCTCATCATCAGCAAGGGGGCTCCGGAGGCCATCTTCCCGCGGTGTGCCGCGTTCACGCTCCATGGCACGCTCCACCCGATGGATCACGCGCACATCGACACCCTCAAGACCGAATATGAGCGGCTCTCGGCCGACGGCTTTCGAGTGCTGGCCATCGCCTGCAAGGAGATCGTTCCCCGCGGCATCGTCGCCGGCGACGCCACCCCCTACACGCAGGCCGATGAATCCGATCTCATCCTCAACGGCTACGTGGCGTTTCTCGACCCGCCCAAGGAGACTGCCGGCGATGCGATCAGGTCACTGCAGGGCCGCGGCGTGGAGGTGAAGGTGCTCACGGGCGACAACGATCTCGTGGCCCGCAAAATCTGCAAGGAAGTCGGCCTGTCGACGGAGCATGTGCTCCTTGGCGCCGACCTCGATGCCATGGCCGACGGCCAGCTCGCCGACGCCGTGACGAAGACCACGCTCTTCGCCCGCGTGTCGCCCGCGCACAAGCAGCGGATCATCCGTGCCTTGCAGGCGGGCAATCACACCGTGGGGTTCATGGGCGACGGCATCAACGATGCGGCGGCGCTGCGGGCCGCCGACGTCGGCATCAGTGTCGACACGGCCGTCGATATCGCAAAGTCGTCGGCCGACATGATCCTCCTGGAAAAATCGCTTCTCGTCCTGGAGGCGGGAGTCGTCGAGGGCCGGAAGGTGTTTGCCAACATCCTCAAATACGTGCGTATGGGCGCCAGCAGCAACTTCGGGAACATGTTCAGCGTCTTGGGGGCGAGCGTCTTCGTGCCATACCTGCCGATGATGCCAATCCAGATCCTTGCCAATAACCTGCTTTACGACATCAGCCAGACAGCCATCCCTACCGACGACGTCGATCCGGAGCAGGTGGAAAAGCCGCGGCCGTGGGACATGGGGCAGCTCACCCGCTTCATCGTCTGCATCGGTCCCTGTTCGTCGCTGTTCGACTACACCACCTACTTGATGATGCTCTACGTCTTCCACTGCTGGGATGTCAGCACGCCGGAGGCGGCACGGCAGAGTGCCAGCCTGTTTCAGACGGGCTGGTTCGTTGAAAGTCTGCTCACGCAGACGCTGGTCATTTACATCATTCGCACCAACAAGATCCCGTTTCTCCAGAGCCGCCCCTCGTGGCCGCTGATGGTGATGTCGTCGGTCATCGCGGCGATCGGCGTCGCCATTCCGTTCTCGTCGGTGGGGGCGTATCTCGGCTTCACGCCGCTCCCAACGCTCTACTGGCCGTTGCTGGCGGTCACGCTCGTCTGCTATGCCGGCCTGACGCAGGGGGTGAAGATGTGGCTGCTGCGAAAGAAATGGATCTGACGATGGCTGCGGAACCGCATCAGCTGGCCGGCGGGCGTGCCATGCCGCTGCCCCGCGCGGCCTCCGTGTCGGTGAGCAGCAACGCGTTCACCTGGGTAATGTGGCCGGCCGGGATGGTCGGATCAGCCTTCATGAGCCGCTCGATCATCGGCACCTTGGCCGCGCCGGTCGCCAGCCAGAGCACCCGGCGGGCGCGATTGATCATGGGAAAGGTCAGCGTCATCCGGCGGCGGTTCTGGTAGATGCCCGTCAGCGCCACGTCGCGGTCGTGGCAGTCGAGTGCGGGATCGCCCGGAACCAGCGACGCGGTGTGGCCGTCGGCGCCGAGGCCCAGATGCGCGAGGTCGAGGACGGGCGGCTCGCCGCACCAGGTCTGCAGTGTCTGCTCGTAGTCGAGGGCTCCCTGTGCCGGATCGGACGCGTTCACCGGCATGGCGTGGATGTTGGCGGGCGGGATCGGCGCATTCCCGAGGAGGCTCGCGTGGAGGTGGGTGAGGTTGCGGTCAGGGTCGCCCTCTGGGGCGAGCCGCTCGTCCACCTGAAACACGTGGACGTGGGCCCACGGCACGTCCTCCGAGGCAAGGTCCTTGAGCATCGCCCACGGCGTCTTGCCTCCGCTGACCGCCATCAGAAAGCGGCCGCGTGCCG
>JBIIGJ010000133.1:0-8076 GCA_044236455.1 Pirellulales bacterium | reverse complement strand
CTCTGAAAATAGCTCGGCACGTCGCGGTCGATGAGCGTGATCCGGACGCTTGCGTCCACTGAGAAACCACTGTTTTCTCGAGCAACCATGTCGGCGGCCACATCGGCGTCGAGGAGCCGCTGCATGCGGAACCAACGCACGACACGCCGGCGCACCTTCTCGGTGAGCGTGGCCAGATCGGCCTGGGTGATCGGCCGGGCCGGCAGGAACGCCGGCGGCCCGCCACCGGTTGGCACGAAGACGCCGTCGGTCGCGCACGCATGGAGATGCACATGGTGATTGAGCGCCGATCCGAAGCGGTGCAGAAAGGACACGGCACCGAGTCGTGGGCGAGCCTCGCTCGGCCTGTGACCGTCACGGGTCGAGCCCGCCGCAGTACAAAGCAGTCGCTCGATCTCTTCGATGAAGATCCTCGTGAGGGCTGCGACCGCGCTTGGGCGGTCAGCGAGGAAGCAGCGCAATCGCTTCGGCACGGAGATCACCCACTGCCGCACGGGCACCGGGGGAATGACGCGGTCCACGAGATGCGCAGCTGTCTGTGCCATCCGGCGGCCATTGCAAAAGCGAGTTCTTGACGTCTGGTGGGCCAAACGAATCGTCGGCCAACTGACTGAGAACCAGCATGGCGAACTCAGTTTCGTTTATGAGCCGGCATGGCTTGCAGACCCCGACACACCTCCCCTATCGGCTTCGCTCCCAAAGAGAAAGAACGCCTTTACGAAAAGGGATTGCCGACCTTTTTTTGCCGGCCTGCTCCCTGAAGAGAGCCCACGAGAAGCCGTCGCCCAGTTGCTCGGCGTATCCGTTGCGAATGACTTCTCACTTCTAGATCGGCTAGGCGGCGAAGTCGCCGGGGCGGTAGAGCTGCTCCAGCCTGGAACGCCGTCGTCAGTTGTGCCCTCCGAGCGACTGCCAAAGCGGCTTGATGATGCGGCGTTGCTCGAAGTGTTGGACGACCTCCCGCGTCGCCCCTTTCTCACTGGCCAAGCAGGATTGCGGCTCTCACTCGCCGGCGCGCAACCGAAGGTGCCTGTGGTTCTAGTGGACAACGCGGTTGCACTGCCGGCACCTGGACAACCCACCACACACATCCTCAAGCCCCCCATCGAACGGTTCAATGGCACGACCGAGAACGAAGCATTCGTCATGCGGCTAACTCGCGCAGTTGGACTCAATGTCGCTAACGTTGAGCCGCGTACCGTCAGCGACAGGAAGTTTCTTCTGATCGAGCGGTATGACCGCTTCTTCGGCGCCGACGGCCACGTGTACAGACTTCACCAAGAGGATTTCTGCCAAGCACTTGGAAGGCCACCGGAGAAGAAGTACGCCTGCGACGGAGGCCCCGCTTTCGTGGACTGCTTCAACCTTCTGCGAGCGTGCTCCAAAGCGCCGGCATTGGACGTTATCGCGCTTCTCGATGCTGCGATCTTCAACGTGATCGTTGGCAATGCCGACGCCCACGGGAAGAACTATTCGATCCTCTACCGAAGCGGTTCTCCCAGGCTCGCACCGCTATATGACCTTCTCTGCACCGCCTACTACCGGGACCTTTCGAAGTCCTTTGCGATGAAGATTGGTAACCGGCCAACACTTGGTGAACTCGACGCAAGGGGATGGGAGAAGTTCACTGACGATGCCGGCATGACTTGGCCGTTTGTTCGGCGGAGGGTCCGGAACATTGCTGAACTCGTTGAGGCGAAGATAGAGTCCGTAGTGGCCGAGTTCGCGTCACTCAAGCTGGACCGCGCGGTTGTAAACGATCTTGCAGTCTTGATCAGGGAGCGGTCTGCGGCGTGCGAAACGACCCTGACCAAGTAGCCACTCCCTCTCGCCCCCCAACGCCTCCGACCTGCTCCTGAACGGCCCCAGCACCGGCCCGCCTGACGGCCCCATGTCAGCGCACCAGCAGCCCTTTGCATCCGGCTCCACATGGCTCGCGCGTGTGATCTTCAACGCCCCAAGTTCGCGCAGGTCCATCGCCTCGTCGTAGATGCACCGGGCGACTCCATCCGCCGCGACCACCAACTCCATGTCGCTGGTCATACGCCCGCTCCCGTCTGCCCACGCCGCAGAATGTTCCGCCGTGGCCTGTCGACGAGCAGTTCGCCGACGCTGGCCTGAATGTCATTCGGCGCGCCAAAACCGGCCACGCATCGGCGCCCAAAACCGGCCACCATGGAGGGGGTATTGGACGGAAGAATCGTCTTGTTCGGACCTGTTGGCAAGGGGTGGGGGTCAGTTGGTAGCGGTTTGATCGGCTGCATCGGCGGCCGCCGTGGCCGGTTTCGCCCGTCGATTCCCGGTCGGCGCGCTGGCCGGTTTTGAACCGGCCGCAGGTGTCGGATCGCCGCCTGAACCATCGGTGAGCCGGTTCCGCAGCCGGTAGCTTCGGCCCTGAAAGGTGACGATCTCGGCGTGGTGGAGGAAGCGGTCGAGGATGGCCGAGGCGCTGGGCACGTCGCCGAGGAGCTTTCCCGTGTCTTCGAGTGGCCGGTAGCTGGGCATGCCCAGCTACCGGCCCTGCATGGCGAACAACCCGGCTGGTATCAAGGCGGGGGCAGCGTCGGTGTTCTCCTGCTGAGAGAGGCATGGCACGGCCGGCGATGACGACCGGCTCACGCGAGCTCTGAAATCTCTCCGGCGCTGTCACCGAACGACGGCGTTTCGATCCCGAACCGATGCGCCAGTGTGAGGAGCAGGTCGTTCATCGGCCGCTCCTCGCGGTACTTCAGGTACTGCCCGTGCCTGATCCCGAGCTTGCCGCCACCGGCGAGGACGAGCGGGTAGTTTTTGTGGATGTGGGTGTCGCTCGTGCCCGATCCGAAGAGGCAGGCGGTCGTGTCGAGCAGCGTGCCGTCGCCGTCGGGCGTGCTCGCGAGTTTCACGACGAACTTCTGGAACTGCTCGATGAGGAAGCGGTCGTACTTCGCCCACCGCTCGTAGCCCCCTGGGCTCCGGTTGCCGTGGCTCAGGTTGTGGTGGGTGTTCGTCAGCCCGATGGCGGTGGGGAAGGAGTCGCCGATGCATGTGCCCTCACAGGCGATCTGGTAGGTGACGACGCGGGTCGAGTCGGTCTTGAGCGCCAGATACATCAGCTCGAACATCGAGTCGAGGTAGCTCTGGGCGCCCTGCTTCGCAAAGCCATCCTGCGCGACGGACGATGGATCGACCGCCGGCCGCGGCACATTCGCCCACTGCTCGG
The DNA here is from genome assembly GCA_044236455.1 of Pirellulales bacterium. GTDB lineage: Bacteria > Planctomycetota > Planctomycetia > Pirellulales > UBA1268 > CAMCQY01. The sequence goes on along the minus strand of JBIIGJ010000133.1, from coordinate 4,874 downwards.
CCCGGTCGAGGTCGTGCTCGAGCTCCCGGATCGACTGGCGGTAGTCGGCGAAGGCCCGCTGGTCTTCTGGATTGAGGCGATGGATCAGGCTCTGCGCGCTTTCCCGCGTGACGTCGAGCACGCTCCGCCGCGGTCGCAGGGCGGTCGCGCCCCCCTCCTCGACGCCGAACAGCCGATTGAAGATCTGCCGCGGCTCGGAGAGGGCCGGCACGAACTTGCCGTGGCGATCGACGGAGATCGTCTGCGCCATCAAGGGCACGCCCACGCCACCGCCGGAGGAGAGCACGAGCGAGGGAAACCGCGTGGCCCCCTCCATGTGCGAGGCGATCAATTGATCGACGCTCACGAAGTTTGGCGCTCCCTTGACGATGTTGGCGCCATTCAAAAACAGCCCGCCGTTGCGGTGGCCCGTGCCGATCACGCGGTAGTGCGGATGGGAGAGGCCGGAGAAGACCGTAAGATCCTGCTTGAACGGCTCGAGCGGTTCAAGCGTCTTGCTCAGCCGGTAGTCACGGCCGCCGTCGCCGTCGGGAAACCAGTTGAACTTGTTGTAGTCGGGATTTTTGCTCTCGGGATTTTTGGCGTCAGTGAGCTTCGGCGGCAGCGACGCGCCGAACGGAAAGAAGATCGCGCAGAACCGCTGCTTCCGCCCGGCCGGATCGTGGCCGGCGGCGCCGAGCTTCTCGAGCGACGCAAAAAACGGCAACGCGAGGGTCGCACCCGACCCCACCAGAAACGCCTTGCGACTGATCACTTGCATGGTGCCGCCCTTCCTGAAAAGTCATTCGGGCAGGCCGGTGAACGACGGCGACGTCGCCACGGCCTGCACCAAAGCCTTGAAGTCATACCGCGCATCGACAAACGCCAGCCGGGCCTGCTCCACCGACCGCTCGTCGGCGAGGTCGAGCCGCCGGCCGGCCGCATACTGCACGAGCCCCTCTACGAAGCCGCGGGTGAAGGCGTCGAGACGCTGTTCGAGGATATACCGCTTGAGGTCGGTGAGGCTCGCGATCACCGTGCCGTCGGCGAGCGTGCTCTCGATCTTCACCGGCTCCTGCTTCTCGCCGGCCGGCACGGCGTCGCGCCAGCCGCCCGCCGCATCGAAGTTTTCGAAGGCCAGGCCGAAGGGGTCGATCCGCCGGTGACAGGCGATGCAGGAGCCGCTCGACCGCGCGTGCTCGGCGATCCGCTCCCGCAGCGACGCCGCCTTGATGATCCCCTGCTCCTCCAGCGGCGTGACCTTCGGCGGCGGCGGGGGCGGATCGAAGAGAATCCGCTCGAGCACCCAGGTGCCGCGGCGAACCGGATGGGAATCGGCGCCGTCGGAGTTCATCTTCATGATCCGCGGCTGCGCGAGCACGCCGCCGAGCGGGCTTCCCTCCGGCAGCTTCACCTTCACGAACTCGCCCGTGCCCGAGTAGCCATCCACGCGGCAGAGCTTGGCCAGCCGCGGCGTGAGCCAGAGATGGTCGGCGTCGATCAGGCGGCGGATGTCGGACGGGCCGTCGAGCCCGAGCGCGTCGTGCACCGTCCGCCGAAACTGCTCCTTGACCTCCTCTTCCAGTTCCTCGTCGTAAAACGGATACCGCGCCTTGTCGATCGCCACCTGGTCAAACTTGTCGAGATGCCAGGCCTCGTCGATAAAGCGATCGACGAACCGTCTGGCCCGCGAGTCGGCCAAGAGCCGCGCCGCCTCCGCCCGGAGCACCACCGGATCAAGCAGCGTGCCATCGACCCCGGCTGCGAGGAGCTTTTCATCGGGCGGCTCGCCCCACAACCAGAACGAGAGCTTCGCCGCCACGAGCAGGGCATGCGACCGCTCGCTCGCCGGCTGCGCGAAGTCGTTGAGGAAGAGGTGCTTGGGTGCGATGAGCACCGACGCGAGCGTCTCGTGCACGGCCGCCTCGAAGCCGAGGCCGTCTTTCCGCAGGGCGGCGTAGAGATCGGTAAACGTCCGCCGATCGTCGGCCGTTGCGAAGCCGCGGAAGGCCGCCTCGACGAACCGGCCGATCACCTCGCCGGCGTAGGCGTCGGTGGGTCCGCGGTGCGGCGACGCGAAGAAGACGGCGTTGTGCAGCGGCACGTCGTTCAGCGTCAACTCCGCCCAGTCGATCTCGATCGCCGGCGCCTTGCCCGCGAGCGTCTCCTGGTTCTTGCGGAACACCTCCACGAGTTCGGGGTCTTTCATGTAGTAGTTTGGCAGCGTCTTCGCCCGGGCCCGCTCGTAGATCTCGTCGTAAGAGCCGATGTGGATGTTGCCGAGGGCGTAGCGATGGTGCCCGGGTTCGAGCGGCACTCCCTCCTCGTGACGGCCTGCATTTTCGACGAGCACGATGAAGAAGCCCGCCATGCAGTCATACCAGTCGTTCGTGCTGAACGCCGTCAGCTTCGGCACGTTGCCGTCGCGAAACGTTCGCTCCGCAGGAATGTTGTCGAGGTAGGGGAAGTCGCGGACGTTGCCCGAGAACTCGAGCACCTGCTCGGCGGTGGAGAGCCCCACGCTGGCGAGCGTACGGAAGTGGTTGGCGAAGACGTCGAAGCAGCCGACCTTGACCCGCATGAGCGGCAGCACGCCGTCGGCCCCGGGCTTGCCCCGCACCCGCAGGCGAAAGTCGAACGTGCCGCGGGAATACATCTGGCTCGCCGGGAAGGCCACGGCGCTCGCGAGCAGGAGATCGTTGTCGAACTCCTGCAGTTCGCCCGGCTTGAAGGGAAACAGTGCCGGGCCGAACACGGCCCTGTTCATCGGGCGATTCAGGAACGAGTTGCCCTTGAGCCCCTCGATCTCCCGGCGGGTCTGGAACTCCGCCTCTGTCATCGGGTGGGCGACGTTCTTCACGAAGTCGAAGACGTGGTCCTGCGTGGCCCGCGACGTGTGGCAATATTCGCCGTGGTAAAAATACCGCAGCGGGCTGCGCGGCTTTTCGACAAACGGCGCGAACTCGCGGAGCGCGGCGATCGCAGCCTGCTTGGAGGCTTCGAGGTGGGTCTTCGTCAGCGGGTTGGCCCGGGCGTCGTTGGAAAAACCGGTCGGATCGACGGCGTCGGCGGGGATGTTTTCGTCAGCGGTGAAATCGCGCCGCGACGACTCGGCCCCCACGAGGTGCAAGAGCGACCGGTTGAACTCACGGTTCGTGAGACGCCGCGTCGTGAGCCGGCTCGTCGCCACACGGAGCCGCTCGGCCTCAATCGCAAAGCCCTCGTCGATCCAGGAGGTGAGTGCCGCGATCTCCTCGTCGGCCAGCGGATCGGCCTCGGCGGGGGGCATCGTCCGCGATGGCACGAGCTTTCGGGCCTTTTTCCAGAGGGCGACCTTCGCGGCGTCCTCCATCGAGCCGTCAAGCGTGGTGAGCACCACGCCCCCTTCCTGGGTGTCGGGGTCGTGGCAGGACCCGCAGGCCCGCGTGAGCAACGGCGCGATCTCGCGGCGGAAACGGTCGTCATGGGGGCCGGCCGCCGGCAATGTGGATTCGGCAGCCGGCAGGGTCGAGGACACCGCCGCAAGCAACGCCGTCAGGAGGATGGCACGGTGCATGGATCGATCCGGGCGGGCGGTGGAACCGAATACACTCTTCGAGAAATAGTATCAGGAAACTGGTGCCAGAACAGCAAAAGCAAGGAAATTTAATAGATAATTGTCTCCCGATCGCAAGGAATGGTATTATACAATCACTTCCGACGATCACCATCGACGACAGGAGCGGCCTCGTGAGTCAGTCGCACCGCGGAGTCCCCGAACTTTTCTCGCTCCTCCGTGACCCCGAAGAACTGCTCGGCCCGCTCGGCCGCATCCCGGGGATCATGTTTTTCGTGAAGGATGCGGCGTATCGCTACGTGGCGATGAGCGGCGGGGTTCGCGAAGCCATTGGGCTCATGCCCGACGAAAATACGATCGGCAGGACCGACTTCGACCTCTTCCCCCCGCTCGTCGCCGAAGCCTTTCGCCGCAACGACAGGCAGGTCATCGAGAAGGGACGGACGCTCCTCGACGAACTCCATGTCGTGGGAACCCGCGGCGGCCATACGAAGCTGGTCTATTCGAGCAAGTGGCCGTTGCACGATCACCACGGCAGGATCGTGGGGCTCGTGGGAACGAATCGGCGGTTGGAGGCCGCCGATTCGCCGGCGCTCGGCGAAGACGGCCGACTGCTGCCGGCGATCCACCGGATGGTCGAGGAGCCGGCGGCTCCGTATTCCATCGAGACGCTGGCCCGGGAGTGCGGCCTTTCATCGAGCCACTTCATGCGGCTGTTCCGCCGCTCGATGCGCGTGACTGCGTGCCGATTCCTCGAACAGGTTCGCATCTCTCGCGCGAGTGACCTGTTACGTTCGAGCCGGATGCCGATCGCCGACATCGCGCGGAATTGCGGCTTCTACGACCATAGCGCGTTCGTGAAACGCTTCCGCCTTCACACCGGCGTGACACCGCTGGCATACCGCAAGAGCGGCCACGCCCGGATTGGCGGCAGCCTTGCCGCGGTCGAGCGTAAACTCACGGATTCGGTGTGATGCGGCACTGGGATAAAGCAACACCCCTTCTGTGAATCGCCGGTGTGTGCCTGACCGAGGCGAGCTCTTTTCCTCGTTCACCAGGAGCCGCAGGCGGCCCTGCAGGAACTTTTGGATTGACCTGCCCCCATGAATGACGCCAGTTTTTAAGTTAGGGTTTTGCCCTCCAGTAGACCAGCCCTTTGCGGTTGCCGAGGCGTAGCCGAGGCGACCGCAAAGGGCTGCCGCGCCTCAGGAGCCGGGGGCCGGTATCCCAAGGCACTGTGTGGCCGGATCGTGTTGTAGTGCTGCCGCCACCGCTCGATGAGTACCTTCGCCTCGAGCAGAGTGTCGAACGCTTCCCGTTCCAGCAGCTCGTCCCGGAG
>JBIIGJ010000039.1:0-27081 GCA_044236455.1 Pirellulales bacterium | reverse complement strand
TTCGTGATGCCCTGCAGTATTTGGTGTTCATGCGCGAGAAGCAGGCGAAATACTTCGAGGACAACCCCCGCGCCGCAGCCTACGTCGATGCTCTGCTCAAGCAGGATCCCAAGTACCTCGTCCATGAGTACCTCAACGAGCACTGGACCAGCTTTTACTTCGCCGAGGTAGCGAAGACGTTTGGGCAGGTTGGTCTTTCGTTCGTCGGCAGCCTGCCGGTCTTCACGAATTTTTGGGACCTTTGCGTGCGGCCGGAGTTTCAGGAACTCTTTCGAACGACCAAGGATCGGCTCGTCACCGAGGCCCACAAGGATTTCTGTGCCAATACCGCGTTTCGCTGGGACATCTACGCGAAATCACCGCGGATGATGACGGATGTGAACGATCGGCTGCGGGAGGTCGACGATCTCCGCTACCGTGCCACCAGGCAGGGCATCACGCTGCCCTACCAGGCGAATCTCGGCGTCGTCACCTCGACGGTGCAGGGTCCCCTCTACGAGTCGCTCCTCGGGCTTCTGTCCCGCCAGAGCATGCGGCTTTCCGAGCTCATCGCAACCGACGAACTACGGGGCACGGCCGCAGTTGATCTCGCCCGCGCCGTCGATGCAGGGGTGGCCATGGGGCTGTTTGAAGTCGTTGTAGGCGAGGTGGGCGATGCTCCGGCCCAACTGCCTAAAACGATCTCGATCGTGCACCCATTCAACAGTGCCATACTGGAGTCCGACTCATTGGGTGGCCGTGCGCTGGCTCTGGCAAGCTCGCTCTCCGGCAGCGGCCATACGGTTGGTGACTTCGATGCCGCGATCCTCCACGAACTGGCGGAGCGGGGACGCGAAGGCCTGGTTGCCCGGGTGACGCAGCGACTGGAGGCAAGCGGCCGAACGGTGCAGAAGAACGGCGAGCCCGTGCTCGATGCCAACGAACGGAAGAAACTCGTCGAGGAGTCCTGTCAGGCGTTCATGACCACGAGCCTGCCCGAGCTTGTCCGCTTCGGCATCGTGAAAGCCTGACCGGTGTCGGGCTTTGGAAAAGCACGACCGGTTTGGTGACTTCTCGTGGGCTGCTAGCGCTGGATCGGCACCAGCGGTGGATTGGCGATGTTGGGTGCCGGGGCCGCCGGCTGCAGGGGTTGAATCGGTAACGGCGGCTGAATCGGCTGGGGCTGGGCAGGGAAGCCGGCAGGCTGTGCGATCAAAACCGGTTGTGCCGGGGCTGTCTGCACAGGAAAGCCCGTAGGCGCGGTGGCAATCGGGGCCGACGCCACCATCTGCCGGGACCGTTGGTTGAGATCGTCGATCAACTGCTGCACCTCCTGCCGGATGCCGATGCCTCGGTTCTGGAAGACATCAGCCGGCGTCACTCCGAACCGTCCGTAGAGGACCGAGTCGGCGTTGTTGTCCACCGAGATGTCGGCACCGCCGAGCGACACGCCCAGGAACAGCCCGCGGCTGCGGGCGTACGAATAAATTTCGGCACCCAGTTTGGCGTCGGTGCCCGCATTGGCCTGCAGTCCCACGGGGCCTGCTGCCACGGATGCATCGGCGCCGAGGGTTACCTTCTGTCCCTGCAGCACGCCGTTGAGGCTGCGCGGGGTGGCGAATACGAGCAGGATGTCGGCAGACTGTACGCCGGCTTGGAACCCGACGCTGCCGCCCCCCATGGTCACCATCACCGGCGGGCTCCAGGTGCGGTCAGGGTTGCGGACGTGCAGTACTCCCTTCCCGTAGTTCACCCCCAGGATGAATCCCCCCTTGATCATGTTGGGGAAGATCGCCACCCCCTCGGCACGTTGCAGCATCGTCGCCGGGAGCGACTCGGTGGGATTCGTGAAGAACTGATCGAGCGACTGCCGGGCGCCGACCACAGTTTGCACCTCCTGCTCGCCGGCCACGAGTTGAGGTTGGGCAGTGGCGGGTCGCGTGGCACAGCACACCAGGGCGACACACACCGAAAAACCACAGATCAGCCGAACAGACGTCGTTCGCATGGCGCATCCCTTCGCGGCGAGGAAAAATACTGGCCCGGTAGCCTAGCCCGCCACTCCCCTCCCGGTCGACGGCAGTTCTGGACGCGCGATCCCGTCGCTGACGCTCAGGGCTTTTATGGGACATCCCGTCGCTGACGCTCGGGGTTTTTCGGGCTCATAGAAGCCCCCGGCGTGAGCCGGGGGATATGGCTGGGTTCCGCGAGATGGCGATGGACGACCCCGCGGAGATGCCTCATGCCAGCCGGGCGTGGGCCTCGAGGATGAGTTGCTCCGTCTCGTCCCAGCCGATGCAGCCGTCCGTCACCGATACGCCGTATTGCAGTTTCGTACGGTCGCTGTTCACCGGCTGGTTACCGGGATGGATATTGCTTTCGAGCATCAGGCCGACAATCGATCGGTCGCCGTCCACGCGTTGGGAGAGCACGTCCCGCCACACGATCGACTGCCGGCGATGATCCTTGCCGGAGTTGGCATGGCTGCAGTCGACGATCACGCAGGCGGGCAGGCCGGCCGACTCCAGCTTCGCGCGGGCCTCGTGGAGGATCTCGGGAGCATAGTTCGAGCCGCCACGGCCGCCGCGGAGCATCAGCACGCCCCAGGGGTTGCCGGTGGTCGTGACGACACAGGTGCCGCCGTCGTTGTCGATGCCAAGGAAACTGTGGGATGCCCGTGACGACTGCATGGCGTCGATCGCCGCCTGCAGCGAGCCATCGGTGGAGTTCTTGAACCCCACCGGCATCGACAGTCCGCTGGCCATCTGGCGGTGCGTGGGGGACTCCGTCGTTCGGGCCCCGATGGCGCCGAGCACGATGGTGTCGGCGATGTATTGGGGGGTGATCGGTTCGAGAAACTCGGTCGCCGTCGGCAGCCCCATTCGGGCGATTTCGATGAGCAGTCCACGGGCCAGACGCAGGCCAGACGCCACGTCGAAAGAGTCGTCAAGATGCGGGTCGTTGATCAGACCCTTCCAGCCGACCGTGGTTCGCGGCTTCTCGAAATAGACCCGCATCACGACGAGCAGTCGGTCGTTCACCCGCTCGGCGAGTTTCAACAGCCGCGCGGCATAGTCGCGGGCGGCATCGAGGTCATGGATCGAGCACGGTCCGACGATGGTCATCAACCGGGGGTCCTCGCCGGCGAGCACCCGCTCGACTGCGTGTCTGCCGGCAACAATCGTCCGCGCGGCCGTCTCGTCGAGCGGCAGCAGTGCCGCCAGCCGGGCCGGGGGCACCAGCGGCTCCAGACTGCGGATGCGGAGGTTTGACGTGGAGGGAACGGCGGCGGCCGGACGGACGGTGGATGGCTGCATCATTCCACTACTCTACACGATGACCAGGGAGCACGCCGCCGCCGCCGGATTCGCCTTCGCAAGGGAACGCCATGAGCTTCGCGGCGCGGTCCACCCGGACCGAGTCGAACCCGCCGACCGTTCCTTTCCCCACCTGCACGCGGGTCATTTGACCGGCCGGGGCGCGGCTGGTTCAATCCGGTTCCGGAAGGGGCCACGGCGTGGCCTCGAGGAGTGGTGGTAACCGGCGGACGGGAAGGAGCTCGCAGCAGTGACCAGGCATATTTTTGTGACCGGTGGGGTCGTCAGCTCGCTGGGAAAGGGGCTCACGAGCGCCTCGATCGGCATGCTGCTCGAGGCTCGCGGACTGCGGGTCAAGATGCAGAAACTCGACCCCTACATCAACGTCGATCCCGGCACGATGAGCCCCTATCAGCACGGGGAAGTCTACGTGCTCGACGACGGCAGCGAGACCGACCTCGACCTCGGCCACTACGAGCGGTTCACCTCCACGCCCCTCACGCGACAGAGCAACTACACGACCGGCCAGATCTATCTGTCGGTGATCAACAAGGAGCGGCGTGGCGAGTTCCTCGGGAAGACGGTGCAGGTGATTCCGCACGTCACCAACGAGATCAAAGAGATGATCACGAATCTCGGCGACGCCGAGACCGATGTGGTGATCACCGAGATCGGCGGCACCGTGGGCGACATCGAGAGCCTGCCGTTCCTGGAAGCGATCCGTCAGATTCCGCTCGAGGTGGGCCGTGAGAACTGCATGTTCATCCACCTCACGCTCGTGCCGTATCTCAAGGCGGCGGGTGAGCTCAAGACCAAGCCGACGCAGCACTCCGTGGGTCTGCTCCGGCAGATCGGCATCCAGCCGGACGTTCTCGTCTGCCGCACCGAGCGGGCGCTCGACGTCTCTGATCGCGAGAAGATCGCGCTCTTCTGCAACGTGCCGCTCGAGGCGGTGATCGAGGAGCGGGACAAGGATTTTTCGATCTACGAGGTGCCGTTGTCGCTGCAGTCGAACAGGATCGACGAGATCGTGCTGAGGCGGTTTGGGCTGCAGGCCGGCGCTGCCGATCTGGAACAGTGGCACGACCTGCTCCATCGGCTCCGCAACCCCGAGCACGAGATTTCGATCGCGCTGGTCGGCAAGTACGCGGAACACCGCGACGCCTACAAGAGCATCTACGAGGCGCTCGACCACGGCGGCATCGCGCACCGCACGCAGGTCCGGGTGCAGCCGATCAAGAGCGAGGACATCGAACGCGAGGGGGCCGAACGGCTCCTGGCCGGTTTCGACGGCCTCATCGTGCCGGGCGGCTTCGGTGAACGGGGCATCGAAGGCAAGGTGGAGGCGATCGGTTTTGCGAGGGAACGCCGCATGCCGTTCCTCGGCATCTGTCTGGGGATGCAGTGCGCCGTGATCGACGTGGCCAGAAATTGCGCCGGCTTGTCCGGGGCACACTCCACGGAGTTCGCCCGAGACACGCCCTATCCTGTGATCTGCCTGATGGAGGAACAGCGGGGCGTGCTCGAGAAAGGGGGCACCATGCGGCTGGGGGCCCAGCCCGCCGTGCTCGCTGAAGGCACGAAGTCGGCAGCGGCCTATGGCCGAACGCATGTTTCCGAGCGGCATCGCCACCGCTACGAGTTCAACCAGAAATACCGCGAGCAACTGGAGCTGGCCGGCCTCGTGATCGCAGGCACGAGCCCCGATGGCTCGCTTGTCGAGATCGTGGAACTGGCCGATCACCCCTGGTTCGTGGCCGTTCAATTCCATCCCGAATTCAAGAGCAAACCCACGGCGGCCCATCCGCTCTTCGCCGGGCTCGTGGCTGCCGCCGTGGAGCGGCATGCCGGCAGCGCGTGGGTGGCCGAGGCCTGAGGAGCATCAGCATGAACGCAACCAACGACGACTACGGCGGTCCGTCAGAAGAGATTGTGTCCGCGGGTGATTCCGCAGGCGGGCAGCCGCCCCCGGCGACATTCGAGTTTCTTGCGCACACGCTCTTCACGCAGGCGTTGATGGCGCTGGGTCGGATTCCCAACCCGATCACCAAGAAGGCGCATCGCAACCTGCCGACAGCGCGGCACTTCATCGACACGCTCGCGATGCTCGAGCAGAAGACTGCGGGCAACCTCACGGAAGACGAGCGACGGGTGCTGGAAGAGATCCAGCACCAACTGCGGATGATGTACATGAGCGAGCAGCCATCATGACGGCCACGATCCTCGATGGTCGGGCACTTGCGTCGCGGATCGAAGACTCCCTGCGGAGTGAGGTCGATACCTTCACGGTGATGTTCCGGCGGCGACCGCGGCTGGTAGTCGTGCTCGTGGGCGAACTTGCGGCCAGCGGCTCCTACGTGAAGAGCAAGGCCGCGGCCGCCGACCGTGTGGGCATTGATTCCGAGGTGATCCGCGTCCCCGCCACGGCGACCACCGCGGAACTGGTCTCGCTGGTGGCGGCTATCGCCCGCGACGAGCACGGGCCTGCCGACGGCATCCTGGTGCAATTGCCGTTGCCGGACCACGTCGACGCGGTCGCGGTGCTCGATGCGGTGCCCCCAGACCGGGACGTCGATGGCTTTCATCCGGAGAACGCGGGCCTGCTCTCTCAGGGCCGGCCACGATTCGTGCCCTGCACCGCAGCCGGCGTGCAGCGGATGCTGATCGACGCCGGCATTGAAACGGCCGGTCGCCATGCCGTGATCATTGGCCGCAGCGACATCGTCGGCAAGCCGTTGGCGCTGCTGTTGGCGTCGCGTGGCGTAGGCGGCGACGCCACTGTCACGCTCTGCCACAGCCGGTCGGCCGATCTGCCCTCCATCACACGGCAGGCAGACATCCTCGTAGCCGCCGTTGGCAGTCCGCGGCTCGTCACCGCCGGCATGGTCAAGCCCGGGGCAGCCGTGATCGACGTCGGCATCAACAGGATCGCCGCCCCGGATGGCACCGGCAAGCTCGTGGGAGACGTCGACTTCGATGCCGTCCGTGAAGTCGCTGGCTGGATTTCGCCCGTCCCCGGCGGCGTGGGTCCGCTGACGGTGGCCATGCTCCTCGCCAACACGCTTTTGGCCGCCGAACTGCGGGCCGGCCGCCGCTGAAAAGTCGACTTTGTGCGGCGATTTCAGCTTGTCATGCGGCGAGTCGATCCGTATCTTCCTGCCCCGCACGGGATCGCGCATCCCGACAGACATCCCATCTTGCCTGGCCCCGTGCATCCTGCCCGTGCCGTCATCCTACGGTCGACGGTAGGGGAGTAGGTGTGGTCGATCCGATGCTGGAGGAACAATTCCTTCAGGCATGCCGAAAGCTGCGGTTCATGAATCACTTTCTTCGAGCACTCCGCGACGCGGTCAAAAGCTGGCCGTTCCTTCTCGCGGCCTTCCTCTGCTCGGCCTGTGTTGCCGGGCTGTGGGGCGCCAACATTGCCGCCCTTTTTCCAGTCATCGAGGTGACGCTCAACGGCGAGTCGCTCCAATCGTGGAATGGTCGCCGGATCACCGCCGCGGAGCACCGTATCGAGGCCGCTGGCCGGGAAACGTCCGAACTGGAGGCGTCGTTGGCCGCGGGCTCGCTCGATCGCGACGCGGCCACGAAGGCTCAGGGCCGTTTGGACACGCTCGTCATGGACCGCCATCGCGACGAGGCGGTTGTCTATTCGGCCCGAAAGCTTGCGCCCTGGCTCGACCGTCTTCTGCCAACCGACCCGTTTCAAACAGTGCTTTTGGTCGTGGCCCTCATCGTCTTCAGTACCTTCCTGAAGCATATCTTCATGTTGGCCAGCACGTTGATGGTGGGATGGGTGGCGATGAACATCAGCCGCGATCTCCGGCTGCGCGTGTTCGACAAGGCCATCGAACTCGATCGCGCCCAGTTCATGCGGCACGGCTCGGCCGGGTTCATGTCGCAGTTGACCCACACCACAGACATGCTGGCCGGGGGCATCACGGCGGTCTACGGTGGTGCCGTCACGGAGCCCCTGAAGATCATAGCCTGCCTCGCGGGGGCCTTTTGTATCTCCTGGCAGCTCACGCTTGCCTGTCTGACGCTGGCCCCGATCGTCGGGTTTCTCATGGTCTGGCTCAACCGCCGTATCCGCAGCGTGTCGAAGCACATTCTCTCGCGGTCCAAGGGATTCCATCACGTGCTGCTCGAGACACTCAACAATGTGCTCACCGTGCAGGCCTACACCATGGAGGACTTCGAGCGGCAGCGATTCCGAAACTGCACCGGCGACATGCTTCGTAGCGGCATGTGGCATACCTTCTACTTTGCTCTCGCCAACCCGATCACTGAGATTCTCGGTATCGGCATGGTGGCCACGTCGATCGCCGTGGGCGCCTGGCTTGTGATCAACCAGGAGACCCAGATCTTCGGCATCACGATGACGGACCGTCCCATGACCGTGCCCGGCATCATGGTCTTCTTCGGGATGCTCATCGGCGCCAGTGATCCCGTTCGCAAGCTCTCGGGAGTGTTTACCGGACTCAACACGGGTGTCGTCGGCGCCCAGGCGCTCTACCCGCTGCTCGACAGCCCCTCGAAGCTTCGTGAAGCTGCGGAACCCAAGTCGCTTCCCTCGCCTCATCGCGAGATCACGCTACGGAACGTGTCATTCAGCTACGACGGCATCGACACGGTCGTCAAGAACGTGAATCTGTCGATCGGCTTCGGGGAGCGGGTGGCGATCGTCGGTCCCAACGGTGGCGGGAAGAGCACGCTCGTCAACCTCATCTGCCGGTTCTACGACCCCACGGCAGGAGAGGTGCTTCTCGACGGCGTGCCACTCACCGAACTGTCACTTCACGATGTCCGCCGACGGATCGCGCTGGTCACGCAGCAGACCGAACTCTTCAATGAGTCGATCCTCTACAACATCCGCTACGGCCGCTGGGATGCCACCGAGGAGGAGGTCATCGCTGCCGCCAAACAGGCACATGCGCACGAATTCATCGTCGATTTCCCTGACGGCTATAGCAGTATGGTCGGGCCGAACGGCTTCCGCCTCTCGGGTGGTCAACGGCAGCGGATCGCGCTGGCGCGGGCGATCCTGCGGAACGCTGAGATTCTGGTGCTCGACGAGGCGACCAGCCAGATCGACGTTGAGAGCGAGCGGCTGATCCACGAGTCGCTGGCGCGCTACGTGGAAAACCGTACCGTGATCATGATCACCCACAGGGCCAGCACGCTGGCACTGGCCACCTCGATCGTGCAGGTCGAGCACGGCACCGCCATGAAGAAGCCGGTTGCGCAGTACCGCGCGGCGTGATAGACTGTCCGCATGGCCGCTTCCATCGCCTGTATCTGCGGTTATCAGGGCCCGAGTGTTGCGGAGTCTGGCAGCGATGTCTGCCCTATCTGCAGGACGCCCGCGGTATCGCGCGACGAAAACCTGCATATTCCCTGCCCTCGCGGTCACGTGCTGAAGGTAAGCGAGTCGATGCTGGGGCAGCGGGTCGTCTGCCCGAAGTGCAACCAGTTTTTCGTGCTGGCGGCTGAGGCCAGCGTCGAGCGCAGGCGTGAGATGGATCGCCTGAGGCACGAGCAGGACACGCGGCGGGCGCGTCTCTGGCTCAGCCGTGCGATCTGGGCGGCCGTCCTTGTGGTGGTCTCGCTGGCGTCGTTGATCGTCGTCAGCGCTCTGCCGAAGTAGGACGTCTAGCGGCCCAATCAGCCCGGCGCGGCTTCACGGCAGTTCTAGCCTAGGCGGGCGTCCCAGCGGGCGGCGTCCCGTGGCTGGTAGTAGGCAAGTTCGAAGCTGTCGCGGACCACCGACCGCACCGCACGAAGATCGACGACACCATCACGGGCGATGAGTTGCACGAGCAGGTTGCCGATGGCGGTCGCCTCCACGGGACCGGCCACCACGGGTCGGTTCGTCGCATCGGCCACCATCTGGCAGAGCAACGTGTTCTTCACGCCGCCGCCGACGACATGGATCCGCTCCACGCGGCGGCCAAGCAGCGTATCGAGTTCCTTCAGAGTCTGACGGATCGCAGCCGCGACGCTCTCCAGGCTCGCGCGGATGAGGGCGCCGGTCGTCTCGGGCACCGGTTGCCCAGCAGCCCGGGCGAGGCTGCGGATCGCCTCCGGCATGTCGGCTGGCGCCACGAGCGATGGATGATTGGGGTCGATGAGCGTCACCAGTGGGGCAGCCTCGGCTGCGAGTGCCGTCAGCTGCTCCCAGCTCCACTCCTGGCCGGCCCGCTGCCAACTGGCGCGGCACTGCTGCACCAGCCACAGGCCACAGACATTTTTGAGCAGACGTGTCGTGCCGCCCACGCCCCCCTCGTTGGTGAAATTGAGGCTGCGGCATTCCCGCGTGACGAGCGGCTGATCGATCTCCGCCCCCACCAACGCCCAGGTTCCGAGACTCACATAACACCAATCCGGTTGACTGCAGGGAGGCTCGAGTGCCGGCACGGCCGCCACGGCGCTGGCCGTGTCATGGGTGGCGGGCACCACGACGCGCACGCCCGACAGTCCCGTTTCCCTTGCCACGTCCGGCCGGAGTGGTCCCAGGTCGGCACCAGGGTCGACAAGCGGGCCAAACACGTTTCGCGGCAGCCCGAACCGCTCGAGCATGTCGAAGGCCCAGTCGCGGCGACACGGGTCAAAACACTGCGTGGTCGTGGCGTTGGTCCGCTCGTTGGTTCGCTTCCCCGAGAGCAGCCAGTGGAAGAGGTCTGGAATCATCAGCATCCGGTCGGCGGCGGCGAGTATGCTCGGGTGCTGTCGCTTCAGGGCGAGCAACTGGTAGAGCGAATTGATTTCCATGAATTGCAGGCCAGTGGCCGCGAAGATGGCATCACGCGGTACGACCGCCTCGGCGGCCGCGAGCATGCCCTGGGTGCGGGCATCGCGGTAGCAGACCGGATTGGCCAGCAATGCGTCGTCGGCCGTCAGGAAGGAGAAGTCGACGCCCCAGGTGTCGACGCCGACGCTCGACACCGTGCGGCCGTGCCGGGCCGCAGCTGCCCGCAGGCCGGTGACCACCTCCTGCCAGAGTCGCACGAGATCCCAGACGAGTTCGCCGCCCATCGAGACTGGTCCGTTCTCGAAGCGGTGGATCTCCTCAAGTTCCAACAGTCTGCCGTCGAAAGCCCCCGCCACGACCCGACCGCCGGAGGCCCCCAAATCAACCGCCAATGCCACAGGTCTCGCCATGCTTCAAGCCTCCTGCCGGATACCTCATGCCCCACGAGCGGAACCGCATTGTTCCGTTTTTCGCCCCGTTTTCGAGGGGGGGCCACGGAAGCCCCGGGGGCCGACGGCCAATCGCACCACAGAGACGGCAGATCGGGGGAAAGCGGTGGAGTTTCCGGCGGGAATGGCTCTTCGTGAGATGCCCGGTGCCGGAGGGTCGATAAATCACTGACAAAAGCCTATTGTTAACCTGCTTGGGCAACTTATGTAGGATTCAGTCAGTGCAAGACTCCGAACCCCCACAGCCTTCGGGACAGTCGGATCATTCGGCGCAGCGGGCAGCTTCTATGGCCTCAAATGTCATCGAAATCGGCTCCACGGGTGTTTCGCCCGAGGTCTTGGAGGACTTGGCCCATGCAAGCCGTTCCCTCGAGGGCCTCGAACCCCCGGAGATCATTTCCTGGGCGGCGGAGCGGTATGGCCAACGGCTGACCATGGCCACTGCCTTCGGCCCCGAGGGGTGCCTGATCATCCATTGGCTTGCGACCATCGCCCCGAGAACGTTCGTCTTCAATCTCGAAACTGGCTACCAGTTCAACGAGACGCTGGAACTCCGCGATCGTATCGCCCGGCGGTATGGCATCGAGGTGGCGTTGGAGCGGCCGGAGACGACCGCAGCGGAATACGAACAGTTGCACGGCGGTCCGCTCCATCAAACAGACCCCAACCGGTGCTGCGCGGATCGCAAGATAGCCGTTATCCGCCGCGTGCTCACAAAGTTCGATGCGTGGATGAGCGGCATCCGCCGCGACCAGAGCCCGGATCGTGCGGTTGCGCCGATCGTCGGCTGGGACCACAAGTTCAACGTGGTGAAGATCTCGCCGTTGGCCAACTGGACGAAGGCACGGGTCTGGGATGCGATCGTGCGTGAGGATGTGCCCTACAACCCGCTGCACGACCAGGGCTACATCTCGATCGGCTGCTGGCCGTGCACTCGGGCCATCACGTTCGGAGAGGATGAACGCGCCGGCCGCTGGAGCGGCACGGCCAAGACCGAGTGCGGTCTCCACTCCCGCGATCATTGATTCGATTTGGTTCGTACGGGCTTCAAAGGGCCGGGATGAGACTCTCCGCGAAGACCGAATACGCCGCGATTGCCGTGCTCGAACTCGCGCGGCAGTGGACCTCCGGCGAGCCTGTGCGGATCCGCTCGATCTGCGAGGCGCATGGCGTGCCAGCCCGTTTTCTCGTGCAGATTCTGCTGCAGTTAAAGGGCTCCGGAGTCGTCACCAGCACCCGTGGGGCTGCAGGCGGCTATCAGTTGGCCCGCCCTCCGGGCGAGATCACGCTGGAGGACGTGTTTCGTGTGATCGAGGGCCCCGACGAACTCCTGACGGCCGTCACCGCCGACCTCGCGGGCCGCTCGCGCACAGTGACCGTGCTGCTCGACGCCTGGCGACAGGCGGCCCGTGCCGAGACGGAGGCCTTGCAGAGCATCACGTTTGCCGACCTCGTCGAACGCTCCCGTGCGGTGAACGAGCCGATGTATTACATATAGCTACACGCAAAACACGACATCCTGTCGTTTTTGCTTGGCGACCGCAGGTCGCTGGTGCTGCGCTTCGCATCCTGCGAAGCAGTCTTAAGGTAGGGCGGGTTCCCCGAACACCGAAGCGAGCATCAGGCGCCTCGGCGCAGCACGCGTGCCATCATCCCCGACGCTGTCGCCGAGCCGCCGAGCGAGCGAAGCGTGTTCGGGGAACCCGCCCGGCGACGACTCCGCAACCGCCGGCTAGCCGATGAGGGCGGTAAGCACGTCGGTCAACTCAGCCGTCTGCAGAGGCACCGTGACCATTCTGCGACGGTCGTCCACCTTGGCAAGCTCCGCCAATTCCGGCTGCGTGGGATCGACGAGCAGCACGGCCGGAACGTTTCTGAGGAACGGATCCTGCGCCAGCGTGTTGAACACCTCCACTCCAGACTCGCCGAACGACGTGGCACTGATCAGGAGACAGTCGGCGGCCGGCGGCGTCTCTGAACATCGCACCAGAGCCCGCTGCAGATTTTCCGTCAGCAGTACCTTGTATCCCAGGTTTTTAAAGAAGCCGCGCAGTTCGGTCTGCTCTTGAGGCGAGGCCTCCGCCAGCATGAGCGTGCCCTTCACGGCCGCCGGTGCTATGGCTGGCTTGGCGGCCGTTTGTCTCCTGGGATCGCCCGGTTTGGTAGCGGCAACGCGTGTGCCGGCCGAAGGCGGTGTGTTTCCGGCCGTAGCATGCCTGGCCACCAAAGGCTCCAGCGCCCTGCGCACCTCCAGCATGGTCTGCCAGCGTTCCCGCGGGTCGATGTGCATCATCCGCATGACCGCTTCCACGACATCATGCGGCAGGTCGGGGGCCCGCCAGCCGAGTGGCTCGACTCCCGTGAACCGCCGGGGATCGGTGCGGACGGCACGATCCCGTGATTCCGTCAGCGCCGACACGCCGCAGAGAGCCAGGTAGGCGACCGTGCCGAGAAAATAGATGTCACTGCGGACACTGTCGTCCTTGACCTTCCCGATGCTCTCGAGGGTGGCGTAGTCGACGGTTCGCGGCTGCCCCGTGCGGCGGAGCGCCTTGGTGGCGGTCGAATCACCTGCGGCAAGGCCGAAGTCCACGAGTTTCGCCTGCCCTTTGAAGGAGACGAGCACGTTCGAGGCCTTGATGTCGCGGTGGGTCACACCGAGACGATGGGCATATTCGAGTCCCTCCACCAACTGCAGGATCAGTCCGAGCGCCCGCGGCAGGTCGATGGCACCACGAACTCGCACCAGCTCCCGCAGGGTCTGTCCCTCGACGAACTCCATCGTAATGTAGCTGGACTTATATTCTCTGCCGACGTCCTCGATGGCAGCGATATTGGGATGCCGCAGGAGCCGGCCCATTTCCCCTTCACGCTGGAACGACTGGCACTTTTCCGGATCGGAGCTGTAGCGGCTACGCAGCACCTTCACGGCGAGGATTTTGCCCGTGTCAGCGTGGATGGCCCGATAGACCCGCGAAAAGGAGCCGGCGCCGACCTGGTAGAGAATCTTGGCCCTCCCGTAGAAGAAACCACCCTCCTCCCCGCGCAGGGCCCGATCCAACTGATAGCCCGTCAGCAGCTCGTGGCGGACGAGCGCGGCACCAAATTCGGTGACCGGCACGTTATGGCCGCCGAGTTCACTCCAAACGGCATCAAGGTGCACCGCCTGCACAAGCTCGAGCTGTTCCAGGAGACTGGCGAATTCATCAGCCGTTGACGGCTTCATGATGGGCTGGAAACCTGGCGGGATGCGAAAGGCGGGGCGGGAGGGCAGGCTGGCAGGCAGAGGCTAGGCAGCGAAGATCAGACAGGCCGCTTTGGCCGGTCCATCTGCGATGCGCTGGCGGGTCGCGGAGATACCTACGCTCATAATAGCCTAATGTTCAGGGTGTTGTCGTGAGCAGCCGGCCTCAGAAGGCCAAAATTTCGTGCCGTTGTCCGGGGGTGGCCGAACCCCCGGCAGAGATGGAAAAACCGGCATGCCGAACGCGTGGATACCCGTCAGAAAGCGGCAGTCCGCGGTTCCATGAGGCGGGATCGATCTGGAGCCCCAGACGGACCGGTTGGTACAACCCCGCCCACTAATGCCGCCGCTGCCCATGGCACGGTCGCCGTGGAGATTCCATGCCCGGTCCGCCTGTGCTGCCGCCTGCGCCAGCCCGTTATCCCCTGCTGACGGCCTGGTGCTGCGTGCTTTTTCTGCAGGCGGCCGGAGCCGCGGCCGCCGACGTCGAGGAGGGATTTGAGGGTGGGCGGACCCGTTGGTCGCTCGCCGAAGCGGACTGCAACCCGCGTGTGGCCGCCCATGCCATCGCACGTGACGCTGCGCACCGTGGCCATGCCGGCGAGCGGATCGTTTTGGATGCCGCAGTTGGTTCAACGCTGCGACTGCAGTTCCCGATTACAGCCGCCAGCGTGATCGACGAATTCCGCGCCTCGGTCTGGGTACGGGCCAATCGTCCCG
This sequence comes from Pirellulales bacterium, assembly GCA_044236455.1. GTDB lineage: Bacteria > Planctomycetota > Planctomycetia > Pirellulales > UBA1268 > CAMCQY01. The sequence goes on along the minus strand of JBIIGJ010000039.1, from coordinate 12,618 downwards.
CGGTCCGACTCGGCGTGCGGATCGTGCTACCGAACTTCCCATCTCGGCAGACAGGCCAACCCATCGACGTTTTGGTGCAGGGCAACGCCTCCCGCCATCCGGATCGCTGGGAACTGCTTGAGGCGGGGGACGTTGCGGCTGGCCTGCAGCGACAGCTTTCCGCGCTTCGTGCCCAGCACGGTCCAGCCGGCACGCTCGCGGGCGCCGTGGCCACGCACGTCGTTCTCGAACTCTATTCCGCACCCGGCCACTACGACCTTTCCCTCGACGACCTGCACGTGCAGGGAGTGATTCCAGCCGGGGCACCGGCCGGCCCTGAAGCGGCATCCGGCAGCGCAAGCGCAGTGCAACCGGCGGCGTTCACCGAGGCGGTGGCATCCATGCCGGCAGCGACGACCCCGAACGCGGCGCTCACGCGTGGCGTGCTCGAGGTGGAAGGGCTGCCCTTTTTTCCACGGAGCCTCGATCACAATGGCGAACCGCTCGAGACGATCGCGCGACTCGGCTTCAATTGCGTGCGGTTGGCGACACCCGCGACCGCCGATCTGCTTGCCGACGCACAGCGAGCGGGCGTCTGGCTGATCTCTCCACCTCCCGAACTGCCCGATATCGACATCCGCGATGCGGAGTCGCTCCCTATTTTTTCCGCCCGCTGGGACAGGGTGCTGTTCTGGGACATGGGAAGCGGACTGGCGGAGAACGACGTGGAGAACCTCGCCGAGCGGGTACGACGGGTGCGAACCTGTGACTCCCGCGGTAACCGCCCGCTGATCGCCGCCGCCGATTCCGGCCTCCGTTCCGTCTCCCGGCACGTCGACATGCTCGTGGCCCGCCGCACGGTTTTGGGCACCAGCCTCGAACTCCTCGATTATCTTGCCTGGCTCCGCGAACGTCCCCGGCTCACCCGGCCGGGAACACCTATTTTGGCCGCGCTTTCGACCGAGATCGACCCGCGGACGTCGCGGCAGGCAGCGGCGCTGTCCGGTATCGGCGGACAGGGGCTGGCAGTCGATCCGGAGAGTCTCTGCCTGGCATCATTGGCGGCGGTGTCGGCGGGCACTCGCGGCATCCTCTTTTCGTCGACCCGCCGGATCGACGGCGATGATCATGAGTCGAAGGCCCGCGCGGCGGCATCCCTCTCCATGAACCTGCAGTTGAAACTGCTGGAGCCATGGGGCGCCGCGGGACGCTTTGCGGCAGCGGCCCAGTCGAGCGACCCGGAGGTGCAGGCCGTGGTGCTGGAAGCGGCACGGGCACGGATGGTGGTCGCCTGGCGCTGCGTGCAGGGATCGCAGATCGTAGCCCGGCACTATCATGGCGACATCCCTCGCAACGCCCAGCCGCTCACGCTGCTGGTGCCAGGTGTGCCCGAGGCGCATCAGGCTTGGGAGGTTTCTCCCGGGGGCCTGCGTCCGTTGCGGCACAAGCGGGTCACTGGCGGGATCTCGCTCACACTCGAATCCTTTCGCGCCCACTCGCTGGTGCTGCTCAGCGGCGATCCGGCCGTGACGGCGCACGTGCAGGAACGTGTTCGCGGTCTCATCCCGTTCGAAATGGCCTCGGCGCGGGCGCTCGCTGATGGCGTGTTGGCCGACGATGCGAGCCTGCTGGGGCGGCTGCCGCCCTCGGCACTGGGCAACCTGCCGGTGGCGGCGATGCTTGCCGAGGCCCAGCAGGACGTGCGGCAGGCCGAAGCGGCGGCCGCCGATCCCGCCGTGGCGATCGAGTGTTTGCGGCGCGCCGCAGCCATCGGAGGACAGGTGGAGCGGCTGGCGTGGGAACGTGGCGTGCTGGCGACCGGTTCGATGGTGGCCAGTCCGCTCTCCACGTCCGACGCCACGCTCGCGGAGCACTGGCGTTTTATCGATGCGCTCTCCTCCACCGCACCCACGACGGAGTTGCTCGTCGGCGGCGGCATGGAGCGCATCGAGGATCTCGCCGGTGCCGGTTGGCGGCATTTTGCCCTCGAACAGCAGGCCCTTCGCACGGCCGTGGAGATCGACCGTTCCCAGCCCGCTGTCGGCAAGGGCAGCCTGACGATGAAAGCCGAACCGGTCTCTGCCGCGGATGCGCCCGTGGTGGTCGAGACGCCACCGGTATGGGTCACCACGCCGGCAATTCGCGCTCCGGCCGGCAGACTGCTCGAGATCCAGGCCCGCGTGTGGGTGCCGCGGGCGATCAAGGGGAGCGTGGACGGGCTGCTCGTCTTCGACTCGATCGGCGGTCCGGCTCTCGCGGAACGCGTGGGCATGACGCCCGCATGGCGGCGGCTGGTGCTCTACCGCATCGTGCCGGCCGATGCCGCCGAGGAACCACTCACGGTGACCTTTGCGCTCACCGGCATGGGCGAGGCGCGGATCGACGACGTTTCGATCCGCGTGTTGGATCGCAGCACCGGCGGCACTCCAGCGACTGTCATCTCCACCGTGCCGCCAGCTGGAACGGCGGCCACGGGATTCCCTCAGCCAAGCGACCTCCTCGCCGTGCCCGCTGCCGTCCCCGCGGCGCCACCGAGCATCGCGGCGCCACCGAGCACCGCGGCGCAGACTGCGGCACCGGCGCCCCCTCCGGCTCCGGCGGCCGCCTCGCCTCAGTGGCCGGGGATGAATCTCGAATGGCCGAAGCTCCTACCCTTTGGGCAGTCATCGAACGCCCCGCCTCCCGGCCCCGGCGGCGGCACGATCGATCCGTTCAAGCGGGCCCGTGCCCCGCAGCCTTAGAACGGATTCGAAGTTATTGGAGGGGGAATGCCGCACACGGATTCCGCCGCAGAGGCTACATTCTGGGTTTTCGGCCGTGCCGTTATGCCTCGAATCCTCTGCCCAGGGATGTCCTGACATGCAATCTGGATTGCGGTTCCACTCCGAACTGCTCCGCAGCCTCGAGACCGCGGAGCGCATGGATAGAGGCGTGTCGGCGGCGGCGGTTGACATAGCCTGCGCCGTGATCGAAGCCACAGACAGGGCGCTGCGGGAGAGCGACACGGTGGCGGACGATCAGGCCGCGGGCGCGCCTGCGGCGGCGGACGACGATTCGATCAAGGAGAAATCGGTCGGTGATTACGTGACCGCGCTCGACCTGAGCCTCGACCGCCATCTGAGCGGGGCGCTCACGGCGATCAGGAAGATGACCATCATCTCCGAGGAGGGGCCTGCCACACCCGACCTCCATGCCCTGCCCGAGGCCTGGCTCATCGATCCACTGGACGGCACGACGGCGTCACTCTGTGGTGAAACGGCGATCTGCGGTCCGATGGTCGCCTGTCTGGATCAGGGGGAACCGCGGGTTTCCGTGATGCTCTCGCTCGACGGCACGACGCTCGGCATTGCTGAACGCGGCTGCGGAGCCGCAATCCTCCGATCGAGCGAAGACGGCACTCATTGGCAGCCCGCAGACGGCTTCGCCTCGATGGGCACGCTGAAGGAGGGCTGTCTGCTCTTCAATCCGCAGAGCGACAGCGGGCGATCCCATCCGGCGTTCGTGCAACTGCACGATGCGATGCGGACCGGCGCCCACACGATGGCCATCGAAAGCCGGATCCCACACTCGATGGCGAGCCTGGCGCTGGGAACCAAACGGCGACTCGCCGTGATCCACGACAACTCGGCGGCATTTCCGAAGCAGATGGCCTGGGACGTATTGCCGGTCAAGCTCTGGGTCGAGGAGCGAGGGGGCGTGTATTGGGGCATCGACGGCCGGCCCTATGACGTCCGGCGGCCGATGCCGATCATCGCCGCCACGCGGGCTGACATTGCCGAACGGCTGCTCGCCCTGGCCGGCCTGTGATCGCCGGACGGCGGCCTTTCCCGTCGCTTCTGCTCAGGGCTTTTATCGATGCGTGCGCGCCTCCGGTGTGAACGTTGTGGGGCGTTACTGCTGCTGGGCTTCTTCCTCGGCGGCATACACCGGTGCCGTCCGCAGCACCGAGTGCTCGGGTGCGTCGAGCGGTGCCAGTTGATCGTGCCACGAGAGGGATGGCAGGCGATCGAGCGTCCGGGTGGCGACGCGGACCTTGATCCGTTCGTCTCCGGCGCCGCGGTAGATGCCCTTGTTGGGCGGCACGTCCGAGAAATCCCTGCCCACCGCGGTCTTCACGAAATGCCCGTTCACGGGGCAGCCATTCGTGGGGTCGAATCCCGTCCAGCCGACATCGGGAAGCCACACCTCGCACCAGGCATGGCTTTGCGATTCCTTGTTCTCGCGGTGGATGTAGCCGCTGACATAGCGGGCGGGAACCCCGAACGACCGGAGGACGGCGATCATCAGGTGGGTGAAATCCTGGCAGACTCCTTTGCCGCGTGTCAGCAGGTGGTCGATCGGCGAGGTGGCATCCGTCACATCGCGAGCGTATTCGAAACGTCCGCGGATGTATTCGGCGACCTGGCAGACCCACATGCCGACCCGCATCCTCGGCATCGGCCGCAGTTCCGCCAGGACCGGTTCCAGGAGCGGCGTGAACCGCGCGGGCCCGCGCAGCGGCAGGTAGTCGATCGCCGCCAGCGGCAACTGCCAGTCGTGGCCGGTGGCATCGGCTGAAAAAGCCGTCTGGCTGGCCATGGGGCCGATGCCGGTATCCTCCGTCTCGACGACGCTGGCGGCGAGGATCCGCAGCGTTGTGGGTGGCCTGAGGATGTTGAAGTGGTGCACCCGGTTGCCGAACCCGTCGAGATAATGACTGAGTGTCACGGGCTGTCCGACACTGATCTGGAAGGAGTGGCAACGCTGCGTGGCGTCACTCACCGGCTCCATTCGCAGCTCGCAGAGCCATTCGCTCACCGGCTGCGAATACTCCATCGCAGTTTCGTGCTGGATTTCCAGGATCATCGAAGCGTCTCCGAGCCGGCAGCCCTGCCTGCGGCTACTGCAGGGCGTATTGTTGTTGAAGGAGGTTGCCGATCCGTGCGCAGCGGGTGAGCGAGTTGCCGAGGAACGAGTGTAGCCGCTCGCCGTCGAGCGAGGCACCGTCGAGATACACCAGATCATTCAGCAGTCGCCCGACCGTTCGGACCACCTCATCGTCGCAGCGGTCAGGGAGCCGGCCGCTGATCTCGGTGAGCGACTGCAGGATGCGCGACAGGCAAAACCGTACCGAGTGCGGAAAGTCGGGGTTCGTGAGCAGGAACTCAACGACCCGCTCCGGCTCGACGCGGCTGATATAGAGCCGCTGGTAGGCCTCGTAGGCGGCGCAGTTCTTGAGCACGGCGCCCCAATGCAGGTTGTTGATCGGCAGATCGACGGCCTCCGACCGTTCGAGGAGGCCGAACTTGGAATCGAGGATCCGCAGCACCTTCTCGGCCCGCTCCAGGTGCCGGCCGAGTTGGATGAAGTGCCAGCCCTCGTCGTGCATGAGTGTCGCCTCGCACACGCCGTGGAAGAGGAGGACGCCGATCTGCGTCTCTTCGCAGAAGTCGTGCGGCGATTCCGCGACCCTTGCCGGCAGGCCAGCATCGGAGAGCCGCCAGTAGAGCTTGTTGAGTTCCCGCCACATGGGCGGGCTGATCGAGCCGCGGATGCTGCGGGCGTTGTTGCGCGAGCGATTCACACAGGACATCACACTGCCGGGATTGGCCATGTCGAGCAGGAGCCATCGCTGCACGGCGCCGACTGGATGCTCGCCGTCGCGAATCTGTGGCGGTGGCTGCCGCAGCAACGACAACAGTGCGTTCCACTCCAACTCCACCGGGTTGGCAAGAACACCGTGCAAGTCAAGGTCGAGTTGGAACGTGACGTCGACCGCACGCGCCAGATGATCCGCCCGCTCCAAGTAGCGGCTCATCCAAAACAGCGCGTCGGCGACCCGGCTCAGCATGCGAGGCCTCAGGGTGTCCGGGGGTTGGTGGAAGTCCTGTCGGCGAGGATCCACGTGTCCTTGCTGCCGCCCCCCTGGGAACTGTTCACAACGAGGCTCCCCTTCGGCAGCGCCACGCGTGTCAGGCCGCCGGGCGTGACCGTCACCCGCTCGCCGCAGAGGACGAACGGCCGCAGGTCGAGGTGGCGGCCCTCGAGACGGCCGTCGACGAAGGTGGGGTGCGTGGAGAGTTGGATCGTGGGCTGCGCGATGAAGTCCCGCGGATTTGCCTCGATCATGCGGCGGAACTCTTCTCGCTGCTCTTTCGTGGAGGCCGGGCCGACGAGCATTCCGTAGCCCCCGGATTCGTTGACCCGCTTGACGACGAGTTTCTCGAGGTTTTCCAGCACGTGGCTGCGGTGCGCCGGGATCTCCGGGCGGAACGTCTCGACGTTGTTGAGCAGCGGTTCCTGCTTGAGGTAGTAGCGAATCATGTCGGGCACGAACGGATAGATTCCTTTGTCGTCGGCGATACCGGTGCCGATGCTGTTGGCCAGCGCCACCGATCCGGCGCGATACGCATTCACGAGCCCGGGCACTCCCAGGGCGCTGTCGGGCCGAAATGTGAGCGGATCAAGGAAGTCGTCATCGATCCGTCGGTAGATGACGTCAACCCGCTGGCGGCCTCGCGTGGTCCGCATGAACACACGATTGCCGTCGACGAGCAGGTCCCGCCCCTCGACCAGTTCGATCCCCATTCGCTGCGCGAGAAAGCTGTGCTCGAAGTAGGCGGAGTTGTACATGCCCGGACTGAGCAGCACCGCCGTGGGTTGGGACACTGATTCCGGCGCGATGTACTGCAGCACGTCGAGGAGGGCAGCCGGATAGTCGTCGTTGGGGAGCACGTCGTAGTCGTTGAACAACGACGGAAACACCCGTTTGATGACCTGCCTGTTCTGCAGCATGTAGCTCACGCCCGACGGCGTGCGGGCGTTGTCTTCAAGAACGAGGTACTCGCCATCAGCGGCGCGGATGAGGTCGGTCCCGCAGATATGGATGTAGATCCGCCGTGGCACGTTGACACCGACGAACTCGCGGCGAAAGAACGCCCCTTGCAGCACGAGTCCGGCGGGCACCACACCGTCCCGCAGGATGTGCTGCTCGTGGTAGACATCCCAGAGAAAGAGGTTGAGCGCGTTGATCCGCTGCGTGAGGCCCGCCTCGATGTGCCGCCATTCCGCGGCCGGAATGATCCGAGGTACCGGGTCCATCGGCCATACCCGTTCGATCCCCTCCTCGGCGCGATAGACCGTGAATCCCACGCCGTCCTGTCGCATCGAGAGATCGGTCATCGCCTTACGCCGGCGAAAATCCTCCGGGCTCGTCTGCAAGAGCCGGTCGTGGAGCGGCTGATAGTGGGCCCGGGCGGACGGCCCGTCGACCTGCATCCCGCCAAACATCTCGTCGTAGGCCGCGCCAAGCTCATAGCCGGCGAACAGGCCGTCCTGCGCAGGAAGTGCGCACTCCGTGCCCGAACGAAGGGCAGCGGTCGCGAGTTGGTGGGACGTCATCCGCCTTTTTCCTTGACGAAAACACCGTGTCCGTTAGTCTGCGAGCCTCATCGCAATCTACCAGAGCAAGTTTCGCGCCATTTCCAAGATCAGCAGAGGCTTCGATGACCTATTGTGTCGGAATTCGCACCCACCAGGGCCTCGTGCTGGCCTCCGATTCACGGACGAACTCGGGAATCGACCAGGTGGAAGTGTGCCGCAAAATGCACAATTTCGTGATTCCCGGTGAGCGCATGTTTACGATCCTCTCGAGCGGCAGCCTCTCGCTGACCCAGTCGGTGATGACACGGCTCGAGCAGGAGTTTCGGGCCGGTGACGGGTTGGCCAGCGTCGCCAACTTCTACGAAGCTGCCCGTTGCGTTGGCCAGCAGGTTCGCGCGGTCGGAACGCTCGACCGGGAATTCATGGAACGGGACAAGATCAACTTCTCCGTCAACCTGCTCGTCGGCGGCCAGATCCGGGGCGAGTTGCCACAACTCTACCTGATCTACGCCCAAGGCAACCCGCTCCGTTGCACGCGGCTGTCTCCCTTTCTGCAGATCGGCGAGAGCAAGTACGGCCGGCCGATCCTCGACCGCGGTATCCGTTTCGGAGAGACCACACTGGATCAGGCGGTGACCTATGCCATTATCTCGCTTGATTCGACGATGCGTTCGAACGTGGCCGTCGGTCCACCGATCGACCTGCTTGTCTACGCCAACGACGATCTGGCCGTGAAACGCTACCGTCGTCTCGACGCCAGCGATCCAGACCTCGGCGACATCCGCTCCAGTTGGGAGCAGGCACTCCGGCATGCGATCAAGACGGTGCCGCAGATCAATTTCTCGGCCACTCCGCCGCCGGAACAGTTGGGCGTGGCGTTCACCCGCCACGCAGGACGCGCCAGCGGCGATACGCAGTAGGGAGATCCGGGCATCGGCGGAAGCTCGAGGAGCTGTCTGCACGAAAAACACGACATCCTGTCGTTTGTTCTTGGCAAACGCAGTTTGCTGGTGCTGCGCTTCGCATCCTGCGAAGCAGTCTTCCGGAAGGGCGGGCGGCTGTGTTCACGAAAAACATCGCATCGTGCGATTTTTTCTTGGCCGGCCTCCGCCGGCTGGTGCTGCGCATGGCATCCTGCCATGCAATCCGGGAGGGCGGGCTCCCCGAACACCGAAGCGAGCTGTATTCACGAAAAACACAGCATCGTGCTGTTTTTTCTTGGCAAACGCAGTTTGCTGGTGCTGCGCATGGCATCCTGCCATGCCGATCAACGAGGGCGGGCTCCCCGAACACCGAAGCGAGCATCAGGCGCCTCGGCGCCAATCGCCCACCATCATCCCCGACGCGGTCGCCGAGCCGCCGAGCGAGCGCAGCGTGTTCGGGGAGTCCGCCCGACTCACTGCCGTCCCGGCGGCGCGGGCCGAGAGACTGGCGCGGGCCGAGAGACGTCACGCCGGTGTCGCCCCGAGGCCAGCGCGGAGGCGGCGGGCGTTCGTGTCCAGTTCCTGGAGGCGGGCCGTACAGAGTTCGAGGATTTCCCGTTCGTCGAGCCGCTCGATCTCCGCGGCCGGAATCACGCGGCCGAACTCCAGGCGGATGCGGCCCGGCTGGGGCAGGAGCCGGCTGCGGGGCCAGCATTCGTAGGCGCCGACGATCGCCACCGGCACGATTGGCACCCCGGCCTTCTTCGCCAAGAGCGTGAAGCCGCCCTTGATCTCGCCCAGCCGCCCCGTAGCGGTCCGCGTGCCCTCCGGAAAGATGACCACGGCCCGGCCGTCGCGGAGACGGGCGATCACGGCCTTCATCGCCTTCACCATCGAGGCGTTGTGATCGATGGGCACGGCGTCGAGTGACGTGATTACCGCGGCAAACGGCTTGAAACGATAGAGCGAACTGCGGGCCAGACTGGACAGTCTGCGATCGGTGGCCAGCCCGAGCAGAAGCGAATCGAAAAGGCTCTGATGGCTCGACAGCACGATCAGCCCACCCTGTCGCGGCAAAGGTTCGGCAAACCGCACACGGAATCCGAGCACGGAGACAGCCAGCGTGCGGCAGAGCACCCACAGGCAGTCGTAGAGACAACGGCCAAAGCCGCTATGGCCGCCGGTGCTGGCCGGCCCCTTCCGATCGTCGGCCGGGCCGGCCTCGAGCGCGCGGGTCATGGCGACCCCCGTGTCCGGCGACATGCCTCGACCATGTCGGCCAGGCGTTGCACGACCTCGTCAGCCGACAGCCCGTCGGTCTCCAGGAGAACCGCGTCATCAGCCTGCCGTAGCGCGCCCACGGGCCTCGAACAGTCGGCGTCGTCACGCCGCGATTGCGATTCGAGCACCGACTCGAGCGTCGCGCCGTGGCCGCGACCGATCTCCTCGCGGTGTCTCCGCCGGGCCCGCTCCTCGGGGGAGGCGGTGAGAAACACCTTCAACTCCGCCTGTGGAAACACGACCGAGCCTTGATCGCGGCCCTCGGTGACGACATCGATCCCTTTAGCCATGCGGCGCTGGATCCGCTTCATGGCGTCGCGTACCGGCGGGGCATCGGCCACCGGCCGTGTGGCTGCCGTGATCCGCTCCGTGCGGATTTCCACCGAGACGTCACGGCCTTCCACGTTCACACGGCCATTCTGGAACTCGATTCGGATCTCCTCGGCCAGCGCCGCGATGCGGGCGGAATCATCGAGCGGAATCCCCCGTTCCAGGGCCGTCAGGGCCACGGCGCGATACATGGCGCCGGTATCCATGTAGCACCAGCCCAGTCTGGCGGCCAGGGCCCGTGCGGCCGAACTCTTGCCGGCACCGGCCGGTCCGTCGAGCGTGATGATCATCAGCAAAACTCCACTTCAAGGTGCAGCCATTCATACCGCCGGAGGAACAAGGTGAGCACCCGCCCGTCGATTGCAACGCTGCCCGTGGACGATCCATCGGCAGGGAGATCCCCGCCGGCAGCATCGCAGACGCGGACCCGGGCCACGTCGGCGGCCCATTCCAGTCGCACCTCTCCGGCGCGGCCCGCTGATTCAAGCAGGCCGATCCGCGCCGCCACGAGCCGGCCATCGTCATGCCGCACGGGCCCTGCCGTGAGCCGCACGTGGCCCGGCACCGCGGGCTGGGCTGCGACCGCCGCCAGCGCCGCCGCCGGCAGGTCGGCCAGCACCGCAGCCGCCAGATCCCAGGGCCGCTCGATCCCGATCCCGACGGCAAGCCGGCACGCGGCATGGGCGGCGGATGTCGTGGACGACGCCAACTGCGCGTGGGGCAGAATCGAATCGAGCATGTGAGGGCTCGAACGGACGTGCCATGGGAGGCCACCGGTGAGGATCGCCACGCGGCCGCCCAGATCGTCCGAGTCGCTGAGTTCGATGAACCACGGGGCCGTGAATCGGCCCCTTTCGGTGACGACCGACTGCGTGTGCAGGCTGCGGCGGACATCGAGGTCGTCGTTTTCGTTCCACGCGAAGCGACAAGCTGCGTGGTGTTCGAAGAGCGGACCCGATGGGGAGTTCTCGAGCCGCACCTCGATGTCGATCAGCGCCAGAGGCAGCCCGTCGATGAGTTCGATCCGCTGTGTGAACGAGCCCACACTCCGTTGCTGTCCTGAGATGAGGCGGCCACGACTGACGATGGCCTCGCCCCGCCCATCGGCTGCAGGCAAGCGTTCGATCGAGTCGGCTTCCATGCCCGAATAGACGGCGCGTTCGGTCGCGTCTTCCCATGGCTGGCCCGCTGGCGGCGCCGCACGGGTCGTGCGGAGTGCCAGTCGCTGCGACAGCCGATTGCCACGGTCGGCGGGCCGCCTCATGGAGAGCAGGCCGCCGGTCTGCCGGTGCACCTGGATCCGCAGTGAGTCGTGTTCGAGCACCAGGTCCTCGTCAGGTCGTCGGCCCGCGGTCAACAGCGAGCCCAGCCACCAGCCAGCGCGATCTCCCCGGCCGGCGGTCCTGTGTGCTGGGCCGACGGCGGACGCGGATGGGCGATGCAGGACATCGCGAAGTGACTCGCGCGCGGCCATGAGGCGACGGGCTTCGGCCTGTGTGGCGGCCACGCGGGCGGCCACGGCGTCGTTGCCGCCCGCCGCGGAGGCAGCGGATTGCGGGGAGGGCAGTCCCACCGGAAAAGCATCCGGCTCGAAGGAGACGACCGTGCCCGCTCCCGCGGTGCGCCTGAAAAGCTCCGGAGGCGTGACGAATGTGCCCAACGCGGTGCTGGCGGCGCCAATCCGCCGCAGGGCCTCAAACCAGGGGCTGGCGGTGCCGGCGTGGTGGGCAAATTGGATGACGGCGGTGTGGTCGTGGTCCATGGCGTCACCGATCCGATCGGGCAGGGAGAGGATCGTCTGGGCGCAGCGGGCATCGAGCGGGGGGCGGGCCACGCCATCGATGCAGGTCCCGCCGGTGCCCTCCCAGCGGATGCGGCTGCCTGCCGGATCGGGCAATGGTGTGCCGTCGAACAGCGTCCAGATGATGCCGGTGAAGCCGAGGCCGGAAAGGATCTGCGGCAGGATCGCCGATGATCCGCCCGTCTGCTGGGCATACGTGACCGGCGGTGAGCCCGCATGCTCTCGCCACACCGCCATGCCGCGATCGAAGGAAGCGACGATCTCCTCGGGGGTGCACTCGTCGAGTGGCTGCGAATCGTACCGGCCGCCGGCCGGGGCGAGCGTGCCGGCGCCGCATCGCTCCCGCACGAGGGCGAGCGACGCGGGATTGCGTATGGCAAGTTTTTCAATCATGACACCCGTGGCAACGATCGCCGCCGCCACCGGCGCGCGCAGTTCCTGCTCGAGCGTGTCGCCGAGCGTCGACTCCGCCAACAGGATGATGTCGAGCAGCCAGACATCGACCGGGTAATAGTGCGCGCGACTGGATTCGAGGGACTCGTAACACTCCCTCAGGGCGGTGCGGGATCCCTCGTCGTCGCCGCTGATCGCCGCCTGCGCGGCACGGACTGCCGCATCGGCAAAGCCGGTGCCTTCCAGGCTCGAGGAGGATCGCATCCGCTGCGCCAGCAGTTCGGAGAGCAGCGTGGCCAGGCCGAGGGCGTGAAATTCCTCCGCCAGAGATGCGCCGGGGAGCGGTTCCCCGGCCGGCGTCCCGCCCGCCAGTGCAGCCGCGGCGGCCGAGACGATCGTGGCACGGCCCGTCGCGCCGCGAACCCAGCACGAGTTGGCTGTGCAGACGGCGTCGGCCTGCAGGGCGAACCGGTCGTCCCAGGGAGCGGGCACGATTCCCAGGGCGGCGTCATCTGCCGGAGGCAAGTCGACGCTCGCCCAGCGGGGCAC
>JBIIGJ010000167.1:0-5880 GCA_044236455.1 Pirellulales bacterium | reverse complement strand
GGCATCGCTCGCCACCGCAGACATGCCCGAGCCGGCATGAACCATTCTCTGCACGAGTGGAGACGGTTGGTCGTGCCGGAGGAGCGTCGAACGCGGGCCACCGTTGGTGAGCACGTGGTGCAGCCACGGCCGCATCATCATCCACCGCGGGTCCAGAGGGGCCGTGCTCTCGACCAGATGGCCTCGGCGAAATCCACGGGCCGCCAGACGGCCCAGCCAGTCGTTGTCGAGGTGGTAGCGATACGAGGTGTCGAACGGGCCGACGGACTCCCAGACGGTGCGACGCATCACCCAGCCGGACGGCGTGGGAAAGTCGAAGATCGAGGAGATTTCTCCAGCTTCATCTACCTGGAGCTGGGTGGACGAGACGAAATCGAGTTCGCGGTCTTGTAACGCCCGCAGGCTCTTGTCCAGATGGCCGGGGAGCCAGTGGTCGTCGTCCTCCAGGATGGCGAGAACATCGTGGTCGAACACGCCCGCGGCGGCGTTCAGGGCCGACGCCTGCGACGGCGTCGCCGCCTCCGAGACCGTGGCGGCTGCCGGCAGCGTCAGGTCGGCGGGCAACACGGCCCCCGGATCGACGCCAATCGAGATATCCACGTCAACGTCCAGATCGCTCGGGAGCGTCTGCGCGGCGATCGAATCGAGCGCATGGGAGAGGAACAGCCGGCCCGCTCCATTCCTTTTGAGCCGCGTGGGCACGATGACGAGCAGCCTCATGCGTCGGCCCCGGTTTCGAGGTCGACCCATTCCCGCCACACGCCCCGCATGATCCGCTCAAAATTCCGGGCAAACCGTTCGCCGTCGCACAGTGGTGACGACTGCATCCGGTCCCGCAGGCCTTCCCGCAGCCTGGCCAAGGCGGGCAGGTCGGCGGCGAGCGACGCGGCCAGATCGACATAGTCGTCCAGATCGCCGGCGATCGTCGTCGTCAGCCCCACGTTGGAAAGATGCGAGAGCGAATGGCGGCCCGCAAAGGTCTCGCCCGGACAGGTCACGACCGGCACGCCCATCCAGAGGGCCTCCAGTGTCGTCAGACCGCCGTTGTAGGGGAAGGGATCGAGGGCGATGTCGATGCCGCGATACTGCTGTAATTGTTCGGCGTGGGATGTGGTGCCGAGAAAATCAACCCGGTCCGGCTCGATGCCGTGGCCGGCGAACATCTCCCGCAGCCGGCCGGACACCGTTGGATTGCTCATCGCATAATACTTGAGCACGAGCCGCGAACGCGGCACTCGGTGAAGGACCCGCGACCAGGTCGCCACGGTCTGCGGGCCCAGCTTGGCCTGATTGTTGAAGCTGCCGAACGTGACATGTCCGCGGTCGAGGGCAGGCAGTGGCGACACGGGCGGGGCGCATGCCGGCGGTTCGTAGCTGATGTAGCCATCCGGCATCCGCAGCACCCGTTCGCAGTAGTGGGGCTCTGCCTCCGGTGGAACTTCATGCCCGTCGGCCAGGAGGTAGTCCATCGTCCGCAGGCCGGTGGTGCCGACGTAGCCTGCCCAGCTGATCTGGATCGGTGCCGGCTTGCGGGCGAATACCAGCAACCGGGAGTCGCGGGTATGTCCCGTCATGTCGAAGAGGATGTCGATCTTGTCCTCGCGGATCGCCTCTGCCAGCCGGTCATCGCTCCAGCCATGCACGTCCCGCCATGACGAGGCCGCGGATCGGATCCGGGCGGTGATGGGATCGTTCGTGAGCGAATTGTGGTAGCAGGTTACCTCCACCTGCTCGCGGTCCAGCTGCTCGAACATGCGGACGGTGAAAAAGCCGACCGGATGGCTGTGTAGGTCGGGCGACACGAAGCCGATCCGCAGCGGGCGGTCAGGATTCCGGTCGTTGGCATGCGGCTGGAGCTGCTGGCGATAGGTCTCCCCGAACACCCGATCGAACCGGGCGTGGGCCGCGGCGAGTTCCTCGAGCGTGATGCCGTCGCGGTAGTGGAGGGTGCAGAGGAGGTTGTTCTGGGTCGTCACGGCATGCGGTTCGTATTCCAGGACACGTTCGTACGATTCGATCGCTTCGGCCACACGTCCTTGATCCTTGAGGATGTTGCCGAGCTGGAAGTGGGCTTCCCAGAAACTGTCTCGGGACTGCAGGCCACGACGGAAGGCGGCGGTGGCCTCGGCAAACCGCCCGAGCAACTTCAGGGAGATGCCGAGGTTGTTGTACGCATTCGCGTAGTCTGGCCGCAGCTGGACGGCCCGCTGCAGCACGGTCGCCGCCTCTTCGTGCCGGCCAAGATCGAGGAGCACCATTCCCAGATTGTTGTGCCCCTCGGGGTAGTTCTGGTCGAGCGAAAGGCTCTGCTGGTAACAGGCGGCCGCCGCCGCAAAATGACCGAGCGATTGGTAGACGGACCCCAGGCTGTTGTGGAATACCGCCTGGGAACCATCGATCTTGATCGCCTGCTGGATGAAGTGAACGGCCTCGGCGTTGCGGCCCGTCTGATGGGCCACCGCCCCCAGCAGGTGCAGCGCGTCGCGCTGATTGGGGTCTTGCCGCAGGATGTCGCGGTAGACCTGCTCCGCCTCCTGAAATCGGCCGGCCTGATGGTGTTCGATGGCGATGTCCAACTGGGTGTCCAGTGAAGTGGCCAACAGACTGGTCAGCGGCTCGGCGGTGGCTGGCATCGCATGGCTCCCGGTCCCTCCTTGAACGCGTGAATGTGAGGAAATCCAGGGTTGTGTTTGCGCCGCCGGCGTGAGACACGGCGGCAGGCGTCGCGTGTGCAGCGACGCACGGGGCGTTGGTGCCGGATATCCTTACCGACAGAGAAACCGCCGAGACCAGCAATTTGTCAGGCTGCGAAGAAGCTGCCCGAGCGCGGAGTGGACACATCGCTCCGATGCGTCGTCCGCCCGTGGGCCGTGATGCGTCAGCGCCTGACGATCCTCGTGCCGAGCACGTTCTGCCGTCCCGTCAGCGGGTCGATCGCAAAGACCCGCACCAGATTCACGCCCCTGCGGAAGATGGCAGGATCCAGCTGGATGTCGTAGCCGTGGTTCACGCTGCCCACCCGCGGCAGGAGGTCGGGGCGAGAGCCATTGGCGGTGAAGACACCGTACAGCCGGCCGTTGATCACGACCCGCACGTTTATCGGAGCCTCGCCCGCGCGGGAACTGAACGCCCAGCCTGCCAGGCGATCGGTCGTGGCGACTTCCACGGCGCCCACCGGAGCCCGCACGCTCACGACGCGTTTCCCGAGCGAGAGATACAGGCCCGTGTTGCTGTCGAGCGCCTTCACCTCCACGAGATAGCTGCCGATCGGACGGGGAGGCATTGCGATCGCGTAACCGTGATTCGGGCTGCCGTAGGCCGGCGTGAGGTCGTCACGAATCGCGGCCGCCGTCACGGTGGCGGCCAGCCTCCCCCTGATCCAGAGCTGCACCGTGATCGGTTGGCTGCCGGCATTGGGATCGAGCGCCCATCCCGTCACCGCCACCGGCGTGGCCGAATCGATCGAGCCTACCGGCAGCCGGTTGGTCATCGCCCAACTCGTGCCGGCGAAGAAGCCGAGCGACTCGCCATCGGGGCCCGTGATCCCGGTCGTCGTGGCGGGGCCCGACAGGGTGAGCGAATAGCTTCCGACCTGACTTGTCAGCGGCGACAGTCCGCCGAGCGTCCACGTCAGGCTGTCGGTCGTGGACAGCGTGGCGCCGTCGAGCGGGATCGCCACCCCGTTGCGGGCGAGGCACAGGTCCGTGATGTCGAAGCCCGAGGCCACCTGGCGGTTGAAGGTGATCGTGATCGAATCGAGGGCACCGGTCCACGGATTGGGCGAGCCGAGTCTCGCTTTGGCCGCGAAGGACTGTGCTGAGAGCGATGCCAGGGCCGCGGCGGCGTTGAGCCGGCCGCCGGTCACGGTTTTGCCGGCGAGGCCGGGGAGCGGATCGACCGATCCGAGGATGGCCGTGCGGATCTGGGTGACGGTGATGCCGGGCTTCGCGGCGGCCAGCAGAGCAACCACGCCCGACACCTGGGGGGCGGCCTGCGAGGTTCCCGACATGCTGCCATAGGTGCCGTTGGGACGGGTGGAGTAGATCCCCACGCCGGGAGCGCCGAGGTCGATGGTCGTGGCACCGTAATTGGAGAAGCCGGCGAGCATGTCATACCGGTCGGTGGCGGCGACGGAGATCACGTTTGGCGGGTTGAAGCAGGCGGGATAGCGGGGGCTCACGTCGCAGTTGGCGGCACTGTTGCCCGCGGCGGTGACGAACGTGATGCCCACATCGCCCTGCGCGCGGATGGCGTCTTGCAGCATCGCCGACGCCCCGGTGCCACCGCCCCAGCTGTTGTTGGTGACGACGATGTTGATGCCGTAATCCCGCCGCATCATCGTGGCGTAGTTGAGCGCGGCGATGGCCCCACCGGTGTCGCCGACGCCGTAATTATCCTGGAACCGCAGCGGCATGATCGAGACCTGCCAGTTGATCCCCGTAGTTCCCTGCCCGTTGTTGCCCACGGCGCCGATGATGCCCGACACGTGAGTTCCGTGGCCGTAGCCGTCCTGGACATTGTTGTTGTTCTCGACGAAGTTCCAGCCGTGGACGTCGTCCACGAAGCCGTTGTGGTCGTCGTCGATGCCGTTGCCGGCAATTTCGCCGGGGTTGGTCCAGATGTTGGCTGCCAGATCGGGGTGGGTGAGATCGATTCCGGAGTCGACCACCCCGACCACGACGCTCTGCGATCCGGTGGTGATGTCCCAGGCCTGCGTCGCATGGATATCGGCGCCGATGACGCCGTAGCCATCGATGGCGGTGTTGTTGAGGCCCCACTGCGACGTGAAGCCAGGATCATTCGGGAGCGACGATGACTGGAGCACGAAATCGGGCTCGAACGACAGGATTTCAGGTGTGTGGGCGGCCCACGCGAGCACGTCCTGCTGGCTCGCGCCCGGCGTCGTGAGTGAAAAGTAGCCGTTGCCGAGCGAGACGACGCGCCAGGCGGACGATTCCACAGGCAGGGCCGGGAGAGCGGCCGTCGGCTGCAGGCTGGTGGCGAGTCGCCCATTCCAATGGTCGATCCGCGCGACCGCGCTGCTGCCGTTCCACTCGATCTGCTGGACAAGGCTGCCATTCGGCAGGGAGAGAGCGGGCGGGCAGGTGACGGCGTCCGTGCCGTCGCCCTGACTCGCCGCAAGAAGCTGCCGCGTCTCGAGGGATTCCGGTCCAGTGAGAGATGCCTTGCGGCCCCTGCCCGCATGTGTGCGGGTACTTCGCGATCGTGCCCAGTCCATTGGATTTTCAACAACGGCGGCGGGAGGGGCGCCTTGCGTGGCGATCCAATCCGCCGACTGATTGCGTCCGTGCTAGGAGTTGAACAGGCCGGCGTGGTGCCGGTCAGCGAGCCGTCCGGGCCGCAGAGCCTTCCCCCGAAAGCTCCTCTCGCTGGTTCAACCTTTTCGCCTAGCGCGGTGAAAAAACAGGTCCATGGACTAAAAGTCTAAATTTGCGAGGAAAACTATTGTATTTTCAGGAATTCTCCGATGGACTGTTTGGTGGCCTGGGGGCTTTGGGGCGACTGCGACGGTGGCTTCCGAAAGCGACGCGTCCCTGGCCGGCTCCGCCGGTCAGGGACGCTTTCGCGGGGCTACAGTGTGTGGGTCGCGTGAATCCTTCCGCGTCCCTCGAGGAATGGTCTACCAGCGGGCCTCCAGACCGAGGTTGGCACCACTCAGGAAGATGGCGTCGCCAGAGTTGAGGCCCGTGCCCGCGACGCTCGTATTCGCGAAGTCGAACTGGTTGGGGGCCAGGGCCAGGCCGCCGATCCAGACCGTGTTGTAGCCGGCGCGGATGCCCCAGACCTCGGTGAGCCGGTAGATCACCGAGAGATTGATGTCTCCGATGAATCCTACGTCGGTGCCGGTCGATGACCTCG
>JBIIGJ010000132.1:0-8117 GCA_044236455.1 Pirellulales bacterium | reverse complement strand
GCCTGTCTCCGGATCGTGAAAGCGGGTGAGGGAATTGAAGTCGAGGTCGGCCTCCCGCGGATCATGGACCTGCACGGCGACGAGGTCACCCTGCCGGGCGCGGATGAAGGCGAGCTGGCGGCAGATCGACTCGGGCTCGTCCATGAAGTCGGAGAGCACGACCACGAGGCCGCGGCGGGTGACGTGGGCCGTGCTCTCGGCGAGCCCCTGCACGAAGTCGGTGCCACCATCGGGCCGTCCCCCCACGAGCGCGGCCAGCGCCCGCCGGAGGTGCCCGCGGCCGCTGCGGAAAGGAAGCTGCGCGATGCGGCCGGTGTTGAAGAGTGCGAGCGAAAACTGGTCGCGTTGCAGGCAGGCGAGCGTGAGGAGCATGGCGGCGTTCCGCACCGTGAACTCGTGCTTCGTGAGCCGGCTCGAGCCGCCTGTCCGCATCGAGCCCGACACGTCGACGACCACCGTCAGCTGCGAGTTGGTCTGTTCCTCGTACTCGCGGATCGCCAGCCGGCCCGTCCGCGCGTAGACCCGCCAGTCGAGGTGCCGCAGGGAATCGCCCGGGAGATAGGGGCGGTGCTGGAGAAAGTCGGAGGTGAAACCCTTGAGGATCGACGCGTTGCTCCCCTGCAGCACTCCCTGAACCCGCTCGCGGGCAAAGAGCTCCAGGTCCCGCACCCGCTCCGCGGTGGCGGCGTCGAGAAGCTGCCAGTCGTCGCCGGCCGCCGCGGTCATGCGTCGCCCACCTCGCGGAGGATCATGCCGACGAGCGCGTCGGAGTCGATCCCATCCGCCTCGGCCGCGAAGTTGACGATGATGCGGTGACGGAGCACCGGCAACGCGACGGCGCGGATGTCTTCGGTCGCCACGTGCGGCTGGCCACGAAGGAAGGCCCGCGCCTTCGCCCCGAGCACGAGATACTGGCCGGCCCGCGGCCCGGCACCCCACTGCTGATACTTCCGGATGAAGTCGGGCACTGCCTCAGGCCCCTCGGCGCCACGGCGGGTCCGCGAGCAGCGGACGATGCGGGTCACGTAGTCGAGCAACGGGTCGGCGATCGGAATCTCGCGGACGATCCGCTGGATCTCGAGGATGTCCGTGGCGTGGAGCAGCGGCTCGAGCATGACGCGCCGATTCGCCGTGGTACGTCTCAGCACCTCGACTTCCTCGTCGGCCTCGGGATAGTCGAGCATGAGGCAGAACATGAAGCGGTCCTGCTGCGCCTCGGGGAGCGGGTAGGTGCCCTCCTGCTCGATCGGGTTCTGGGTGGCAAGCACGAAGAACGGCTCGTCGAGCTGGTGCGTGTGGCCGCCGACGGTCACCCGGTGCTCCTGCATCGCCTCGAGCAGCGCCGCCTGCGTCTTGGGGGGCGTGCGGTTGATCTCGTCGGCGAGGACCAGGTTGGCAAAGAGCGGACCCTTCACGAAGGTGAACGCCTTGCGACCGTCGGCCGTGTCCTGCAGGATCTCCGAGCCCGTGATGTCGCCCGGCATCAGGTCGGGCGTGAACTGGATCCGCTTGGAGGCGAGGTCGAGCACCCGCGCCAGCGTGCTCACCATGAGCGTCTTGGCCAGGCCGGGCACGCCCATCATCAGGCAGTGGCCGCCGGCGAAGATGCTCATCAGGATCTGCTCGATGACCGCCTCCTGGCCGACGATCACCTTGCCGATCTCGGCGCGGATGCGGGTCACGCGGGCGGCAAGCTCTTGAAGCCGCGCGGCGGAGATCTCGAGCGGCGGCGAGTCCTGGGCGGAACGGTCGGCGACGGGGGCGTCGGGCATCGGACGGGCTCCTTGGCTGCGGGTGGGCTCAGGTGGGGCTGGCTCGGGAGGCTGGTTTCGGGGCAGGTTTCGGGGGCTGGGGACGGCGGCCGTCACCTCAGGTCTTGGGCGGCGTAGCGGACGATGTTGGCGAAGAGCTTGGGCCACTCCGGCCACTCGCGGAGCGTGGGCTTTCCGGGCACGGCCTGCGCATCACCGAACGGGTTGGCGGCCACCACCATCGTGATCTGGTCGCCCGTCCGCTGCTCCACGAGGAAGGGCTGGCCGCCGGCGGTCCAGAGCACCTTCGCGTCGCGGCCGGGCTTGAGCGACACATGATGCACGCACGGCACCACTGGTGGCGACGAGAGGTCGATGCCACGAAAGACGGGATGATCGGCCATCTCGGGCTTGCCAAGCGCGGTCGGCTCGACCCGCAGGCTGCCGGGAGAGACGGCGATCGGATAGCGATCGTTGATCGGGTGCTCCTCGTACTCGAAGCTGAAGGCATTTTCGCCCCCCACGATCACGAGTCCTCCGCCCGCTTCCAGCCACGGCATGAGGATCGAGCCGCCGATGCGACGGAACTCGCGGTCCTGGACGTTGGAGAGGACCAGCGCGCGGTAGTCGAAGAGCCGCTGGTAGTCGTAGGGGAAGTCGGTCAGGCCGGTCATGCTCGCGGCCGTGCCGTTGCAGTAGCCGATGTCATAACGCGCCGACGGGATCGAGGCGACTGCCTCGGCCAGCCGCGACCGCATCGAGCCGAAGCCGTGCACGCCGAAGACGCGGAAGTCCCGGCGGTTGATCGCAAGGCCCGCGGGTGCCGGCGGCACGGCGGGCTTCCGCACGGCGCGGTCGAGCTTCACGAGCGGCGGGGCCCCGGGCACGACGTCGGTGGTATTGCCCTTGAACTTGTACTCGCCGGTGAAGAACCGCTGAAACTCGAACGTCTCGAGCTTCCCGTCGGGCAGTTCCACGAAGGCCTTGATCGTGAGCAGGATCGGGTCGGCAGCCGTGCAGTCGACCGCCACGGTCTCCCGCTTCGGCTGGATCGCCAGGCCGTCGAACTCCACCGGCGGCAGCGTGATGGAGGGCCGAGCGTCGGCGGGCTTCTGGAGGTCGGTGGCGGCGGTGATCGCGAAGGTGACCTTCGCCGCACTCTCGTACGACGACGTCACGCCGATGTCCACGGTGAGCCGGCCATTCTCGTGCTTCGGCTCGAGCCCGCAGATGAAGAAGCGGTTGGCGTAGTCGATGCGCTCGAGGCCGATCACCGGGAGGATGTAGACGCGTCCCTTCCAGGGCTTGTCCTTGAACACGAGGATGCTGTCATACCACCACTCCGTGCTGCCGCTGGCGGCGTGGTTTTCGAAGCAGTTGTAGAGCTGCTCGACGTAGTCGTAGTCGAAGAGGTAGACGATCCCCTCACGCCGCTCCTTGGAGATGTTGGCCGTCCAGCCTTGGTTGAAGAAATCGACGAACTGCTGGCCCTGCGGCCCGGCGTACGACTCCTGGTCGCCGCCGATGGCGCTCAAGCAGCGGTCGGTGGGGCGGACGACCGTTTCCTTGCCGCCGCGGCCGGTGTAGCTGACGTTGTGCACCCAGAAGGTTGGCCGCTTGGCGTTCGTGTCGTTGTTGATGAACTCGAAATCGAACCGGAAGAACGGCTGGCCGGTCTTGAGCGTCACGGTCCGCCGGAGGGTGAGGTTGGAGAGGAGCTTCGAGATCAGGCCGCTATTGTCGCTGCCGAGCCAGCCGACGATGTCGGTCTCGAAGACTACCTGCCCCTCGTCGGGGCCGTTTTTCGTGATCTTGTAGGGATACTGCTTGTAGGCGAGTTCCTGGAACCGCCAGTCCTGCTCCCAGAAGCAGTCCATGAGGATGCCGCCCCCGCCTGACATGCGAAACTTCGGCATCGTCTGCTCGACGATGTCGTTGCCCGTGGGCCGGAAGACGAACCGGTTGATGAGGGCCTGCCGCCAGGGGAGCAGGTGCATGCTGATCCATTCGCTCTCGAGCAGGATCGCCTCGTCGCCATCCTCGTCGACGATCGTGCTGCAGTGCACGCCCTCGTCGGCGGCGGGGCATGCGGCCGGCCGCACCACCGCTGCGGCAATGAGCGCAAGGACGATGAATGGGCCGAAGGATTGGCGGAGGATGATGTGGCTGAGTGTCACTGGGCGTCTCTGGGCTGGGGATGGGGCCGGCGTCATTCCTTGGTGAATTCGATCACCGCCACCTTGAACGTGACGAGCTCGGGGAATTCGAAGCGGACCTCACGGCCGTCGGTCTCGAACTCGAGCTTCCGGGGCTCGGGCCACGGGCTCACGGCCAGGTCGTGCACCGAAGCGACGCCGCGATAGCCCTCGGGCACCTGCACCGTCACGGCGATCGGCTGCCGGATCGGCTCGGGCAGTTGTCCGTAGCGGTTCTTGAGCCACGTCTCGGTGACGGGTGGATTGACGAGGGGCAACACGTAGATCCGGTTGCCGTTGGGCAGATCCTTCTCGAAGCCGGCCTCGTCGGTCCAGAGGTCGGCGTCGGCCTCGACGACCACCTTCTCCCCGATCGCTTCGAGCTGGCGGAGATTCGTGTCCCAGAAGAATTCGCCGAACCGGGCGGCGTAGACGCCGAGGTCGTAGTCGCACTCGGGGAGCGGGCCGTAGTTCACAAGGCAGAGGTGGGCGCCCCCGAGGAGCGAGAAGACCTGCTGGTAGATATCGTCGGGCGTGTAGGAGACGCCGTTGTCGCGGAACATGTGGCCATGCTGGCCGCCGGCATGCTTGTAGGCCGCGCTCTCCGCACGGCAGGCTCGCAGATAGTTGCGGCAGGTGAACTTGTAGTCGCTCCAGACCTCGAACGAGTGGCCCCAGCCCTCCTCCAGGATGTAACCGCCGTCGGCAAGCACGGCCTTGCAGGCGGGATCGTCGTCGATGACCTTCCTGGCCGCAGCGAAGTCGAACGGGTCGTCGCGGCGGTTCATGAGCGGGCCGTGGTTGTAGTTCACGCCGACCTCGAAGTGCGGGTGTTCCTGCCGGACTTCCTCCAGGTAGCGGGCCATCGTCTCGATCTGGATGCGGGCGATCTCTTCGGGCGGCTTGCCAACAGTGCGGCCGAGCGCGTCGGTGCCGAAGCAGGGCATCGGCAGGGCGCTGTCCCAACGGCAGCCGACATAGGGCACCTCGCGCATGATTTTTCTGTGGAGTTCGATGATTCCGTCGGCGACGGGCTTGAAGAGTGAATTGACCTTCACGAAGCCGAGGTGGGGGATCGGATTTTTGGCCGGCTCGAGTGGCGGCGGCGCAGGGCCGGCCATGGCCGCCTGCTCGGCGGTTGAGAGCGGCAAGCCGAGGGCCCGCTTGATCCCGGCCTCCTCCCGCAGGAAATGCGGAAACCAGACCTTCGCCGCCTCGCGCTGCTTGAGGATGAATTCATCCGATGGGCCTCCCCCCGGACCGCACCACTCCGGGTGGTCCCAATAGAGTTGCCATGCTCTCTCGCCGGTGCCGCTCTGTTCGAGGTAAAAAAAACTGGCGATGCCGCGATCGGCAAGTGCTGCGGCGACCCGATGTTGCCGGGCCAGGCTCTCGACCTTGCCGGAGTTGCCGGAGAAGAACGGCTCGGCCGGATCGTCGGGCAATTGCCCGGCGGAGTCGTAGGGAGTGGGCGCCCAGTATTCGGCGAGGTTCGTGACGTTGGGCTTCGAGGCCGTCGGGTGGTGAAACCGCACCGACTCGGCGGCGGCATAGCCAGTATGGAAGGGGATCATCACGGCGGCGTTCCGCGGGTGAACGGTGAACCAGGTCCGCCACGAGGCCACCGGTTCGCCATCGACCACGGCCTCGGCGATGGCGGTCTGCCCCCAGTGAGGATGGTCGGCCGGTACGTCCCAGGCGGTGGCAAGCCGCAGGGAGTCGCCATCGGCGATCGTGAATGGCAGTGGCGGCAGTGGGTGCCTGTCGCCGCGGCCCGACTCGATCGCCAGCCGCAGTTCGCCATTCCGCTCCGCACCGCTGCGATTGTGGAGGTCGATGGCGAAGTCCTGCCGTTCGCCGGGCCGCAGCCAGGCCTTGCGGGCCTGCACGTCGCGGATGAAGACGCTCGGCTCGGGCAGCGGCGCGACGGCGAGCGAGTCGATCTGGAGCCGTCTCAGCGAGCTGAAGGGCGTGGAGTTTCCCCGGCTGCCGCCGACGGTGCCGCCGCCGGCGCGGCTGTCGGCTGCGATCGAGACCGTCGCGACGACATGCGTGGGCGTGATCGCGTTTTTGCTCGTGACGAGGAGCCGGGGCGGCATGTAGGGCGGGTGATGGTCGAAGTCGACCGTAAACTCCTGCCAGGCATCCTCGGCCTCAAAGTCGGCCGGATAGATTATCCGCGAGGCGACCACGGGGCCGGGCGTCTTGCCGTCGGGGCTCACTCCGCGGACGTCAAGCGTGATGCCGGTGCCGAGAGATCGAGCGAGGGCCTGTATCTTGAGCCGGGCCGTGAGCCGATGCAGCCCGTGGGGCAGGGGGCCGATCACGGGGCTGGCGGCGACCTGCAGCGGGCCCTTTTCGATGCTGCGGGCCTTAAACTTGAGTTCGACCGCTTTCCCCTCCGCGGCCCCTTCATCGTCGATCAGTTCTATATCGCGGTTTGCCCGGTCGATGACGAGCTTTGACGCAGTGAACGACGCCGGTGCAGCCGCCGCGGCGGCGTGCTCAGCGGCGACGCCGGGGCCGGTTGGGCTGACTGCCAGCCCCATGGCAATGAGGAGGCCTGCTCTCAGGATAAGGAGGAATAAACGCATAACTCTGGAATGAAATGACGTCCCCAGCGGATCGGTTACGGATCACGTCACGATCGCTGGGGCCTTGCGGAAGCGGCCTCCCCGTCAAGGTAGCAACAAGAGTCGCAAGTTGTCGCCGACCCGCAAGAATCGAACAAAGTCCGACCTTATCACGGTGAAGCTGCTGTCGTTACGTACTTTGGTACAGGGTAGGGCCGCATAGCCCGCGGCCCCGGCGTCACCCTGCCGCTCGGACGGTAGGATGACGGCATGTCTTTCAGTGCCCTGCCACACGAATTTCCCCAGCGCATGACACCCCACCGTTTTTCCACCGACGACGTCCGCATCGACGAGATCAAGGAACTTTCGCCGCCGGCGCACCTGCTTCGCGAGTTTCCCTGCACCGATTCGATCGGCCAAGTGGTGTCGGCCACGCGGGCACGGCTTCATTCCATCCTCAGGGGAGAGAACGATCGGCTCGTCGTAGTGGTCGGTCCCTGTTCGATCCACGACCCCGAGGCGGCCGTCGAGTATGCCCGCCGGCTTCAGGGCGAGCGAGAGCGGCTCGAAGCCGATCTCGAGATCGTGATGCGGGTCTATTTCGAAAAGCCGCGGACGACGGTCGGCTGGAAGGGGCTCATCAACGACCCCAACCTCGATGGCACGTTCCGGATCAACGAGGGGCTCCGCGTCGCCCGCGAACTGCTCGCGGAGATCAATGGTCTCGGGCTGCCCGCCGGCTGCGAGTTTCTCGACATGATCACGCCGCAATACATCGCCGACCTCGTCAGCTGGGGTGCCATCGGGGCCCGCACCACCGAGAGCCAGGTGCATCGCGAACTGGCCTCGGGCCTCTCCTGCCCGGTCGGTTTCAAAAACGGCACCGACGGCAACGTGCGGGTCGCGGCCGAAGCGATCCTCGCCGCCCGTCAGCCGCACCATTTCCTTTCGGTCACGAAGGGGGGCCACACAGCGATCGTCGCCACGAAGGGCAACGACGACTGCCACATCATCCTCCGCGGCGGCAAGTCGCCCAACTACGACGCCGCCAGCGTCGCCGCCGCCTGTGACGAACTCGTCCGCAACAACCTCGCTAGCCGGCTGATGATCGACGCCTCGCACGGCAACTCCTCCAAGCAGCACGAGAGGCAGCTGGCCGTGGCCGATGCCATCGCCAGCCAGCTCGAGTCGGGCGAAAACAGGATCGTGGGGGTGATGGTGGAGAGCAATCTGATGGGCGGCCGGCAGGACCTCGTGCCGGGGAAGGATCTTGCCCGCGGCCAGTCGATCACCGACGCCTGCCTCGGCTGGGAGGAGAGCGTGCGGCTCCTTGACCGGCTGGCGGAGGCCGTCCGCAGCCGGCGTGCGGCCACGGCGACTGCCCGCGACCCGCGCCCATAAAAGCCCCCAACGCTAGCCGGGGGGTATGAGTGTGCGACGGGAAATCCCATCGCTCACGCTCCGGGCTTGTATGCACTGTCTCATAAAAGCCCCCGGCGGAAGCCGGGGGACTCTGCGTGGCGGTGGCGACCGCTCACCAGGTGCCGTCGGGTTTGAAGCGGATCACACCCTTCGGCATCTTCACCACGATCGTGTTG